>JANQHS010000220.1 GCA_028282565.1 Cytophagales bacterium
GTGTTGAATGAAGATCTCATGCTCGTGGTTTTGGACGGCGTTCAAAAGCCCGGAAACATTGGAGCCATATTCCGGACGGCAGATGCGGTGGGAGCACATGCTGTTGTTCTGGTGAATTATCCCGGAGACATCTATAATCCTCACACGGTCAGGGCAAGTTTGGGATGTCTGTTTTCCGTGCCATTCGTGGTAAGCGAAGGGGAAGAACTTAAGGGCTTTTTGAAGAAGAATTCCATAGAGGTCTTCTCAGCGATTCCCAGTGAAAAAAGCACCTTCTATGATTGTGATTTTACCGGCTCATCAGCCCTAGTCTTCGGAGCAGAGGATTCCGGTGTGGGGTCGGTTTTTGATTCCAAAGACGCATCGGGTTTTAGTATTCCTATGAATGGAATGGCCGACAGTCTTAATGTATCGGTTTCGGTGGCTGTGGTTCTTTATGAGGCCTTAAGGCAGAGAAACGCTAGGTCAGGCATTTAGGCATTGAGGAAGCCCATTTCCCGTATACCGGGCAGCCTTTTTCATGAGCACCTGGTAAATATCCCGTGCTCATCAGGAATTCGTTGACGATCTCTCCGCCGGTAAATCGAAATGTTTTTTTGAAAACCTTTACCCATTCCTCCCTTACCAGAGGGTGGTGATGTTCTATCCAGCCTTTAAAGGATCCAAACTCCTCTTGCAATGCGAGCACTCTTTGAGCATTGAATATTGCCGCATCAACCTTGAGGCGGTTTCTGATCACCCCGGCATCCTGGAGCAGTCTGTTTCTATCCCGCTCTCCATAACTGGCAATTTTCAGGATGTTGAATCCATCATAGGCGATCTCGAAATGCTCCTTCTTTCTCAGGATGGTCGTCCATGAGAGACCTGCCTGATTGATTTCCAGGATCAATCTTCCGAAAAGAGCGTTATCCTCTTCCAGAGGAAAACCATATTCCTGGTCATGGTAATTTTTGTGAAGATCATTTTCCGGTAGATCCCGGACATATTGACAATAGGAATTCACATCTGCCATTGATCTGAGTTTTAAATTTGGAACCAGTTTCTAAAATATAATTCTGGAATGGAAAAGATTATTTTGGTCACCGGAGGAAACCGGGGCATTGGTTTAGGTATTTGCAATGAATTGGCCTCCAAGGGCCATATCGTACTTCTGGCATCTCGATCAATTGAAAAGGCAAGATCGGCCTGTAAGGGAATAAGCGGAAACATTTCTCCGATCCAACTTGATGTGACAAGCCCGGAGGATATAGAAAATGCAGTGAAATTTGTCGGAGAAGAGTTTGGCAGGCTGGATGTACTCATCAACAACGCCGGGATTGGCGTGGGAAACAAAGGGTTAAAGGATCCGGATCTTGATGACATCAGGAAGATCTTTGAAACCAATTTCTTCTCCATCATCAACCTGAACGCTGCTTTTCTTCCGCTTCTGAGACAAAGTGAAGATGGCCGCATCATAAATATGAGCAGCGGTATGGGCGCCCTCGATGACCTCGTAGGTGGGTATGCCGGTTATAGGCTTTCCAAATCGGGCCTCAATGCTCAAACGATCTTGTTGGCAAATGAACTAAAAACAGAAGGGATCAGTGTAAATGCTATGTGCCCGGGTTGGGTGAAGACCGACATGGGCGGGAAATCCGCTCCCAGGACCGTAGAAAAAGGAGCCGAGACGGCCGTTTGGCTTGCCACAAGCGAAGACATTCCAACAGGGAAGTTCTTCCGGGATAAAAATGTTATTCCTTGGTAGTGGCTTTCTTTCGAAGGGCAATTGCCTTTCGGTATTTGCTATAAGAAATGATGGCAACTACAAGGGAGAGAACAAAGACCAGCAGCCAGGCATACTGAATATACTGTTTGCCTTGAGCGAACATATCAATGGTCAAGATCAGCGCCAACAGAGCGTTCAAACTCATTACCAGGAAGTTTGCCAGGTTCTTATCATCCGCTTTGATTACCAGCAAGTTTACAAGAGATGTTATGAAAAGGGTCAATGCGAAATAGAACCTTTCCTCTTCAAGAGTACCGATACCGCCAATGAAGAAGATGACCGAATTCAGAAGATAGGGGGCAGCTTTGAATTTGCTTTTTCTGGAACTGGACTTGGTTACCATAGCTTAGGTTTAAATGACTGACTCAAAATTATCCAATTTCTCTTAGAAGCTGTACTTGAATCGGAGATATAGAATATGAGGGTACCCTCCGTAAGCGGTATTTGGGGGTCCTACAAAGAACTGACCATTAAAAAGGACTTCAAAATTGTTGGCTACGCTCCAGTTGATCATGGGCCCCCAAAAGAAGGAGGCATCCTGGGGATTGGTCATGCCAAACAGCGATCCCCTGATGATCGGAGATAGCTGCCCTGAGACCTCGGCGAATATGGTATGCCTGGAAGGACTCAGTGTCCTTGCCCCAAGTTCTCTGTTCAGGAAAAACCCCTGGTAGTCTCCGGTTGATGTATTGATGCCTTCACTATTATAGAGGTAGGCGGCATGCAAATACAGAGAACTTGGGAAAGTATAATCCACATCAACACCTCCAACCAGTTGAGACGGCCCCTGTGTGCTGGCGTCTGGTTCCCAAACGGAAAATTCACCTCTGAATCCGGCACCCTTGATATCCCCGGCCCAACCTATACCTGCGGTATAGAATCCACGCTGGTATCCCAGGAATCCCTGGTAGTCGTATCCGTTTTTGTTGATCTTTACCAGGCCTGAAATGGTGCTTCCCCTGAGACTGTCCCCAAAATTGTAAACCCCTTCCACACTGGATACGGGATTGATATAATATCGGTACAGCAATGCATCGGTTCCGGGCCTCTCTTCATAATCAAAATCGAAAAAGGAGAATGCATTGAAGATATCGTTCGGGTTCCAGACCAGGCAGGTGCCCCAGTTGATCCTTTGTCTTCCAAGGATGATCTCGGATCTCCCATACCTGGCCGTCATGTTTAGCCGGTCAAAAATAGTGTGGCCTATATACCCTGTGCCTTCCATCCAAACAAAGCTCAAATCCCATGTGCCCAGATCCTGCTCAAGACTATTGCCAAGTTCAGAAGATAATTTCACCACTTCACCCCAAAATATCCGGTTTCGCATCGAGGTGTTAAACTCGAAATGCTTTCCCAGATACCAGGTATAATTCAGCCGGTTATGTATCAGGTTATCCGTAAGAATGGGAATTGAATCCTCCTGAGCGATGAAAAGGGAATTCATGTATTTCACATAGCCCCAGAGACGCATTTTCTCCTTGACGTACTGAGCAGAGGACTGCGAACAAATAAAACCCAACAGGAATATGCTGAGCCCTAGCCTAAGCCGTATCAGGCTTCCCATTTTCAACGATCTTTCCGTCATCCATTTTGACCAGTCTTCTTGCCTTGTTCATTACCCTGATATCATGGGTGGAGAAGATGATCGTGGTCCCTTCCTTCTCATTCATTTTGAGCATAAGGTCCAGCAGCGTTTCGGTGGCATGACTATCCAGATTTGCGGTTGGCTCGTCGGCCAATATGAATTTTGGTTTGGAAGCCAAGGCCCGGGCTACCGCCACTCTTTGCTGCTGCCCGCCTGATAACTGGTGGGGTCGCTGATGCGCCTTGTCACCAACCCCCATTGCATCCAACAGTTCCATGACCCTGTCCTTGATCTCTGCCTGGGGTCGATTGAGCAACTCCATGATGAAAGCGACATTTTCGTAGGCGCTCATCACGGGAATAAGGTTATATGCCTGAAATACGAATCCAATATTATGGAGCCGGAAATCGGTCATCTCGGATTTCTTTTTTGTTGAAATGCTGTCGCCTAGAATAGAAATATCACCCTGAGTAGGTGCCTCCAGCCCTCCGATCAGGTTCAGAAAAGTGGTTTTTCCACAACCAGAAGGACCAACTATGGCCGTGAATTCCCCTGCTTCAAAGGAGGTGCTAATGCCATTGACCGCGTGAACAGGAACCGTATCCGGATTGTAGATCTTTTCGAGGTCCTTAGTGATAATTACTTCCATTTTAATTTCTAATGGCGGTTGAAATGTCTAAACGTATTGCTTTTCTGACTGGAAAATAGGATGCAAGCAGGCCTGTGAAAAAGACCAGCAGGGTAACGAGCACATAAAAATTCAGCTCCAGGATAGGATAAATAACAGCCTGCAGCCCGTACGCTTCGAATCCTTCCTCCCATGATTCAAAGTGGATCCCCTTATTTCCAAAATAGTTGATCAGAAAAAAACTGAGAATATTTCCAACGATGGCCCCGGTGATACTCAGGTAAATGGTCTCAAGAATGAACATCAGGCCGACCTTTCTGTCGTTCAGTCCCAGGGACCTGAGCATGCCGATTTCCCTGGTCCTTTCCAGAACAACCATCAGCATGGTGTTGATGATCCCGAAGATGAGAGCGGTCAGGACAACCGAAAGCAAGATCCAATTGAAGGTATCCATATAACCCTCTGTCATCTTCAGGGCCGGGCTCATCTGGATCCATGATTCGGCCATGAGATCGGCATCAAGCCCTTGCTGAAGTTCTGTCTGAAAAGCTTCTACCTCCACTTCCTCTCCCGTCCTTATTGCAAGCTCATGATATTGCCCGGGTTTCATTTTGAGCACTTTGGCAAACTCATCATTTTTTACAAAAACATGGCTTTCATCAAAGATGCCGGAGGAGGTTTTGAAAATTCCCACAACCTTGAATGCTTCGCCGACAATTTCACCTTCGATGTCCGAGAGGTTAATGACAACTTTGGAGTTCATTCTGACCTTTAGTTCATCAGCCAGTTTTTGAGATATCAGGATCTGTTTTATCCTTCCGGGCTCCTTGAAATACGCTCCTTCTCTTATGTAGTTAGATATGTTTGTAACCTTGGGTTCCTGATCAGGATCTACTCCGAGTAGAATGACCTGGTAGGTATTATGAGCCGACATCGCCAATCCTTCCGCCTTAATGCGGTAGGCCTTTTCCTTGATCTCGTTTGCAAAGGCAGTCAGTTGCCTCTCAAGATCCTCCTTTTCGAAAAAGAACTTTTGATCTTCCTCGATAACAAAGTCCTCCTGATGGATCTGAATATCGGATAGTTCTGTTTCGATCTGGTTTTGGACCCATTTGTCCATCATCCCGGAGATTAGGGCAGCGATGAACAAGGCTCCGGAAATCCCCAGGGTGGTGGCAATAATGACCACCAGGCTTCGCACCTTGTTTCTCCACACGTTTCTCCAGGCCAGTTTCGCGATCATTGTCTTCCTCGGATTACTTTCACAATATCCAGTTTTAAGATCGAATTCAGGGGCAGGATAGAAGCAATAAGGCTGAGCACCAATACGATCAGGAATTGGGCGACCATATAATCCGGCTGAAGGGAAACCTGTAAAATCGGCTCCATGTTGAACTCATAATACAGTTCCGCCTGCTCACCTGTAAAAGTGATCGGGTTGAAATAATAGAATAGCACGAGGGGAAAGGCAAGCATCAGCCCAACGATGGAACCGATAATGGCCATATATACAGCCTCTACGATCACCACAGTCAAGAGCTTCCGTCTTTTCATTCCAATAGCGATCATCACCGAAAATTCCTTTCTCCTTTCCATCACCATCATCAGGATGGTTCCAAAAACACCGAACCCGATGACCATATACAGGATGCCGATCATGATAATGCCGAAAAAGTTGTCGGATTCGATGTTCTGAAGGATCTCCTTGTTCATGACCCTCCAATCCTGAACCTCATAAAGGCTTGTATCAAGCTCCGGAGTAATGATCGACATCAATTTATCTTCGTCAGTATAGTCTTTCAGCACTATTGATTGCTGGGATCGCCGATCGTACATGAAGAAGAGGTCCTCCGCAGTTCCTAAGCTGATGTACACCACCCTCTTGTTCAACTGCCCAAGCGGATGAGAAAAGATCCCCGTAATAGGGTAGAGACCCGCTGCGGTCATACCCTGGTAGCCTTGGCCCAACAGTACAACACTGTCTCCCACATCTGCCTTCAGATACCTGGCAAGATCTTCACCGATGATCACGGAATTTTGACTCGAAAGGTATTGTCCTGCGATCATTTTGTTTTTCAGTCCGGATTGAAAATCCTCCAGCTCTGGATCGACTCCCATGACCAATACGCCCCGGGTAGCGTTGCCAAACGATACAAGGCACCCGGAGGTGATCTTGGGTATGCTCACTTCTACAAGTGGGTTGGATTGGATTAAGGAATCCATATGGGAATCCACCGGCATGGAGTTAATGAGAGATTTATCTTCCCAATAGTCCTTTCCCATAATGGCTATATGACCGGATGTATTCTGAATGGCATCGTTGAGCATCTTTTCATAGCTACCCAACTGGATCCCTCGCATAAAGGTGGCGATGATCACGGCGAAAACGATGGAAGCCAGGGTGATGAAAGTCCGCTTTCTGTTACGCCAGAGGTTTCGCCAGGCCAGAAGAAAAATTTTGCTCACTAGCGAACTTTTTTCATGTTTTGCTGCGAAAAGAAGTCTGATTCAAGCCCAACGTCGAATTCCATTTTCCTGGTGATGATCACCGTGCTTTGACCTTTTTTGTTGACCGGCGTCATGACCATTTTGGCCGGAAGTTTTCTGTCTCCAAACTGCGTGATCTGGGAGGATTCCATTCTGTTGACGATCTCCATGTCTTCATCATAGAATTCGGTTTTCATCTGGTACCATTCACCCTTGGCAATCCAGATCACGACCTTACCCCAAACCACTGCTGATTCCGGGCGGGGGATGAGTTCGATCTGGTAACAGGGATAACCCCCGACTTCTTCTTCTCCCAAAAGCCTTTGGGTGTAGTCCTTTTCCAGGCTATTCATTTTCACCAGATCATCATTGGTGAAATCCGATCCCATCCAGCTTTGCGCCATCATCGAGCTGGGGATCTTGATCATTCTACTCACCGAGGGCATCCAGTTCCACATATCCTTCTCGCGCTTCATGAAGACTTGTCCCTTGTCGCGTGCAGGTTCGGTGATATAGATCATGAAGTAATCGGAACCATAACTCCAGCTTTTCATAGCGATGGTCCGTTCGTATTTAGGTCTTACGATCGTCATCTGTGTTTCGCCCTGGTTTGTTTTTCCGTTGATCAGGTCAATGGATTTTTGAACGATCTCGACTGCAGTTAGATCCTGGGAAAAAGCCGAAGAGAACAGAATCAAAAAAAGCAGGGTAGAAGTGACTTTTTTGAGCATGGTAGAAGGGGTTCAAATCCCAGACCAAAGTAAAGATTAAATGGGGAAAGGATATAAAAAAACCCCGTTTTTAAGCGGGGTTTGAATTGTTTTCTGTTTTGACAAATGTTAACGATCGTTCACTACAAGGAATTTCTCGTCTGCATTTTTAAATAGCATAGCCAGTTCGGAATTGCTATAAAGCTGATTGGATTTCAGGTCCACATATCCCTTTTCAGTATAGATCCTGGCGGTGCTGATTCCGCTCTCGTTTTGAGTGATGGTCATCAAGGCCTTTTCCGCTTCATCACCAGCCTGCATATACCATGTGTCATTTTGGTCATCGAAACGCAGAATCCTGACCCTGCCTTCATGTTTTCCGGTAAGCTGGGTGATCTTGTACTGGTTCTTGGTGACCTCAAAGAAGTAGTCCTCACCTTTATAATGGGTCAATTGGGTCTCTTTTTCTCCTTCCTCCATGGCTATAGGATTACTACCACTCCAAAACTCGATGAGATTGAAAATGATAAAATCCACTAATGCACAGATCTGATAAACAGGGATAATGAGAAGAACCCACATGATGACCGATTTGATAACGCCGCTTTCGCTTACTCCACCGTTCCAGTCATAGATGGTTTTTACAAGCCCAAAAGAGCCAAAACATCCTGTGGTCATGAACATGGTTGACCCGATAAGCATTGAAGCAATAATTGATTTGAAGTTTTTCATAGTATGAGATTGATTTTGGCTTGAAGAAAAACAGAAATCTCAAAAATTAGAAGTCTTTCTGCTTCCTTTTTCCGATTTCCTCAGAAAAGCCTGAAGCCAGGATTCCGGTAGGAAGAGCAAATAATCCGATCCCGAGAAGAGAGATGATCCCACCCAGTACCTTGCCTAGGGTGGTGATCGGAATGGCATCTCCGTAACCAACGGTCGACAGGGTAATGACTCCCCACCACAATGCTCTTGGGATTGTCCCAAAGACTTCAGGTTGAGCATCTTTCTCTGCATAATAGACCAGGGTAGACACCACGATCAGCAGGACGAAGATGAACAATACCGAAATGAGAATCTCCTCCTTTTTTTCATTGAATACCCTCTTGATCAGGTCAAAGGCCGTGGTATATCGGGCGATCTTGAAGATCCTGATGATCCTCAGGGTTCTGAAGATCCGAAGAAATCTCAGGTCAACGCCCACAAATGGCAGGTAAAAGGGAAGTATGGCGAAAAGATCGATCAATGCGATGGGACGAAACACCCATTTGATCCTGCCGCGCAGGGGATCTTCGAATCCCGGCTTCTCCACAATGGTCCAGAGTCGCATGAGGTATTCAAAGGTGAATATGATCACCGAGAAGATCTCAAACCAAAAGAATAGGGGAGCATGAGATTCATAAAATTCGGGAACCGATTCGAGAATGATCGCCAATACATTGAACAGGATGAGAATGATGATCAGGCTGTCGAAGGCGAAATTCGGGTCCTTCCTCGATGAGCTCGGCTCAACCAGCTTAAAAGCCTTTTTGCGTAGATCTCTCATGTCGTCCCCATGGGGTTTATGAGGGAAATTTAAGCAATCCCTGACTTCTTCAGTGAGTTTTGGAGGTCCTGAACCAGATCCTCGGCATTTTCAACCCCCACGGATAAGCGAATAAAAGAGGGGCTGATCCCCCATTTCTTACGGTCTTTGATCGGCACATTGGAATGACTCATGGTCCAGGGATGCTGGGCATTGCTTTCAGTCCCTCCAAGGCTTACCGCGAGCCTGATCAGTTCCAGGTTGTTCAGGAATTTGAACGCTTTCTCTTTACCTCCATTGACCTCGAATCCGATCATGGCACCGGGGCCTAGGCATTGCTTGTTGTAGATTACTTTTTCCTTTTTGCTCAGCTCGCCAGACAGGCCGGGGTATTTTATGGATTTGATCGCCTTGGATCTTTTCAGAAAACCTGCTATTGCCTCAGCATTGGAAAACTGCTTTTGCATTCTCAGGGTCAATGTCTCAAGACTTCGATTCAGCATCCATGCGGTGTTGGGTTCAGCCATGTTTCCCAGAGAATACCTCAATGCCTTGACCTTCGAAACCAGACCCTCCTTCCCGCTGACAGCTCCGGCGACAAGATCTCCATGTCCTCCGATGTATTTGCTTGCAGAATATACGGACAGGTCTGCGCCCTGATCCAATGGCTTTTGACCGATGGGTCCAAGGAAGGTGTTGTCGACCACCAGTGGTATCTGCCGCTTTTTTGAGGAAAGGGCTTTACAGACTTTGGAAACCATTTCGATATCGATCAGGTCATTGGTGGGATTGCAGGGTGTCTCTATATATCCAAGAGCAATTCCTGTTTTTGATCTTTTCCTGATGCGGGAAAGGATTTGAGTCTGGGTGTGGTCCGGATTGAAGGAAAGATAGTCCACACCCCATTTTTTCAGGAAGTCTTTGATGAAGTGGTCGCTTCCTCCGTACATGGGTTCACTTTTCAGAATGAGATCCCCAGGTTTAAGCAGGGCCATGAACATTGTTGAGATTGCTGCCATTCCGGTATTGAAGAAGGCTGAGTCCTCTCCGTTATCCAGCAAGGGAAATTTTGATTCCAGCGAAATGAGGTTGGGAAAAGAAAACCTCGAGTAGATCAATCGGGTTTTATTGCCTGAGTTCAATTCCTTTCCCCCATAGACCCTTTTGAAGAATTGCTCTCCCTCTTCAGCGCTGTTAAAGCCATAAGTTGAAGTTTGAAAAATGGGCTCCTTAATGGTTTTTTCGTACCATTCCGGGTTCTTCAAATGTGGCGTCATCAGGCTTTCAGGTTTCCATTTTTTCTTTGCCATTTGCTTTGGTTTTTGACCCGGGTAAATTACCAATAAAAAAGGATTGTCCATCTTTGAATCACATAGAGGAATTGTCTGTTAAAAAGTTGAATGCAGAACAGGAGAATAGAGGAAAAACTCGGATTTGATCTGATCCGGGAAAAAGTCAAAAGTCATTGCAGGGGTGTTTTAGGTGGAAAAAGGGCTGAAGATCTCCGCCTTGAAACCGATCCGAATACGCTTTCCAAAAAACTATCCGAACTATCGGAGATGATGGTATTGGTGGAGAAAATGGAAGCTCCCACACAGCCCGAATATGAGGATCCGGATCAACTGCTAAAAAAGCTTAGGATACAGGATTCTTATTTGGTTGAGGAAGAGCTTTTCCAATTGAAGGGCTTTTTCCAAATTTTCGATGCATGGAAGACTTGTCTGAAGGAGCATGAGGAAGAGCTTCCGAATCTCGAGCCGCATATCCTGGCGGTGGATTATCCGTCCTACCTGCAATACCGACTTGAAGAAACCATAGACGAGCATGGCCTGATCCGTTCAACCGCTTCCGATGAATTGTTTCGGATCAGGAAGAAGATCTCCAGGTTAAAGGAAAAGATCCGGGCGGCGATCTCAGGGGCCTTGACCGATGCCAAGAAGAAGGGATTCGCACATGGGGAATCCGAATGGTCACTTCGCAATGGGAGATTTGTGATTCCTCTGCAGGTGGCGTTTAAAAGATCCATCAGTGGTTTCATCATGGATTACTCGGGCTCCGGCCAAACCGCTTTCGTGGAGCCCCGTGAGACTTTCACCATGAACAATGATCTCATCGACCTGATGCAGGAAGAGAAGGAAGAGATCATCCGGATCCTGAAAGATATGACCTCAGAATGTCGCAAAGCTGAAGACGGGATCCTGGGTATCTGCGAACTGATCGGATATTTTGATTTCCTGAGGGCAAAAGCATTCCTAGGTCAGGATATCGAAGGAGCCATAGCCAAAACCTATACAGAACCCGGAATAGATATTCAGGAGGGTAGACATCCCTTGCTGTTCATCGCACATAGGGAAGAGGGTAAGCCCGTCGTTCCATTGGATCTTTCGCTCAATAGCGAAAAGAGGATCCTGATCATTTCAGGGCCGAACGCCGGCGGAAAAAGTGTTGCTCTAAAAACCGTTGGGCTACTACAGTATATGCATCAATGCGGGCTCCCGGTATCTACGAATGAAGAAAGTCACTTCGGTATTTTTGATGATTTTTTTGTGGATATAGGAGATGATCAGAGTATTGAAAATGACCTCAGCACCTTTAGCTCACACATGGTGACCATGACCCAGGCCTTGAGATCAGCCGGTAAAAGATCCCTGTTGCTTTTTGATGAGTTCGGAACCGGGACCGACCCCATGATCGGCGGTGCGATCGGTGAGGCATTGTTACTTGCTTTCAATGAAAAGAAATGTTTCGGGGTGTTGAATACCCATTATCCCAATCTCAAGAAGATCGCAGATGCAGAGGAGGGAATTGTCAATGCGGCAATGCTTTTTGACCGGGAGAAAATGAAGCCCACCTTCGAGTTCACCCCGGGCCAGGCCGGTAGCAGTTTTGCTTTGGAGATTGCCAAAAGATCCGGATTGCCCGACCAGATCCTGAAAAGGGCGAGGGAAATCGCCGGTCAGGATTTCATGGCCTTTGATCAACTGCTTCTGGAAACCCAGGAAAAAAGTGCTGAACTGTCAGGGTTGATCGCTGAGGCCATCAAGGATAAACAAGAGATCAAGAGGTTAAAGAAGGAACTTGACTCCAGAAATAAGGAGATCAAAACGGAAAGAAAGATCCTACTCAACAAGGCCAAAGCAGAAGCTCAGGAGATTCTGAAAGCAGCGAACAGGAAAATCGAGGAGACGATCAGGAAGATCAAGGAATCCCAAGCTGAACCCAGCGAGACCAAGGAGGCGAGGAAGAAGCTGGAAAACTTTCAGAGATCGACAAAACCGACCAGCGAACCTCAAAGAGATGTGAAGGAAGTCAAGAAGGAAAGTTTTGAGCCTGGGCAATGGGTTAAATTGAAAAATTCGGAAAACGTAGGAACCATCACGGATCTTGATTCCAGAGAAGCCACGGTTGAGGTGGGGAACCTAAAAATGAGGGTCAAACTGAACCAACTGGAATTGGCAGAAGGGCCAACGATCGATTCGCTGACCGGGAGCTCCGGTAAAAGGAGACTTAAGATCGAGGAAGGCTTCGATAGTGAGATCGATCTGCGCGGCCAGCGTGTGGGAGAGGCCACCGAATTGTTATATCGTTTTCTGGATCAGGCAGAGGTAAATAAGGTAGAAAGACTGCGAATTATTCACGGCAGAGGAGAAGGTCACCTGAGAAGAGCCGTGGCTGATATTCTGGATCAAAATGGTGCGGTGAGAAAACACTATCATGAGACCGAGCAATATGGTGGTGACGGAGTTACCATAGTCGAATTATAATCTTCATATATTTGTGCAGCGGTTCCCGGGTGCATTCCGATCTTGTTAGGGTCGGAACCGGGATTAAAAGGGAATCCGGTGTGTAATCCGGAGCTGTCCCCGCAACTGTAAGTCCTTTGGAACTACCATAATCCACTGAGAGATCGGGAAGGAGGTAGTTCGCCAGACGAGCCAGGAGACCTGCCGCAGCAACTTAATCCATAAGCTTTCGGGAGAAGAGCTGCGGGT
>JANQHS010000221.1 GCA_028282565.1 Cytophagales bacterium
TAGGCTTAGTGCGATTACTCGTAGAAAGTCTCGTAACATATTCATTGGTTGGTTACATAAGGCCGCAAGCGGCCCAAAAATAGAACTTTCGATTCTATGTAATGTTTATATACGGGAAAAATGAAAAAAGTGATTCTAGAAATTAACATTTGTTCAAATTTGTGTTCCCAAAAATTCCGCCCATGACCTTCCGGATTTTCAAGAGGCTACATCTTCATTCCGTACTATCATTTTTTCTTTTTGTCTCATTTTCAGGCTTTTCCCAAATGGCGCCACAGAGCAAGAGCCTCAAGAAGCACCTATCAATTATCGCTTCTGATGATTTCGAAGGAAGAAATACAGGATCTCTCGGACAGCTAAAGGCGGCCAGGTACATCTCTGAAGTATATCGAAATGCAGGCCTGCTTCCTCCTGTTCAGACCAGCTATGGTATGAGTTACTTCCAGGATATTCCCCTGAAGAGGGGAAAAATAGACAAGCTCCTTTTCAGAATCGGGGAGCGGGAATTGAGTTGGGGAAATGAATTGACTGGCATTGCGATCTATTATCCTACACAAAAAGATCTCAAAACGGTATTTGCCGGCTTTGGCATAGATACCAAAGAATATTCGGATTATGATGGCCTGGACCTGAAGGGCAAAATGGCGATTATTTTTTGGGGTGAACCCAAAACCTCTGACGGAAAGTTCCTCCTAACCGGTGAGGAAAGAAGTTCGGCATGGGGAACAAGGTATGGCATCTATAAAAAGGTGAAGGCGGCCAGGGCCTTGGGAGCTGAAGACGTCCTTGTTATTATGCCTAGTCAGGAAGACTTCGAGAACCGCAAAAAGACCCTCGACAGGTATACTTCCAAAGGTTCATATGTACTCCCGGGCGAAGATGATTTTGAAGGCAAAAAATCAAAGTACGGCACCTTATATACTTACCCGGAAGCATTTGCCAGATTCTATGACCTGAATCCCAAATCGTTCGGGAAAGAGGTTAATGCATATCTGGATGGCGGGAAAAAACCAAAGATCAACGAAGCAACCCTATCCATCAAAACAGAATTCTCATTGGCAGATGTGGTGACCTCAAATGTGCTTGGTTATATACCCGGGTCTGAGAAGAAAAATGAGTTCGTCATTCTTACCGCGCATTATGACCATCTGGGAAAATCAGGTGATGACATCTATAATGGTGCGGACGACGATGGCTCGGGTACCGCTGCTCTTTTATCCATCGCCGAGAAATTTGGAAAAAGCTATCAGGAGGGAGTTCGACCCAAAAGAAGTATCCTGTTCATGGCTTTCACCGGTGAAGAAAAAGGACTGTTAGGATCCAAGTACTATTGTGACCAAAGCCCGGTGATACCGCTTGAGCAAACCGTGGTAGACCTCAACATCGATATGATCGGAAGAATCGATGAGGACAACGAGGGGGATTCAAATTATGTTTACCTCATAGGCTCAGACATGCTGTCATCAACCGTTCATGAACTCAGCGAACATGCCAACACTGAATGCTGCAAGGTGAGGCTCGATTACACTTTCAATAACTTTCAGGACCCCAATAATTTTTACAAAAGAAGCGACCATTACAACTTTGCAAAGTATGATATTCCTGTGATCTTCTATTTCAACGGGTCGCATGAAGATTACCATAAGCCTACCGACACCATCGACAAAATCAACTGGGGAGTTTACGCGAGAAGAACAAAATTGATCTATCATACGGCATTGAAAATAGCCAATTATGATGGGATCATAGAGGCCGACAAATCCTTCGACGAACCCACGGAATAGAAGTATTTGGTTCCAATAGAATTGCCCGGGAAATCATAAGTTCTTTCCCAAAAACGATAGAATCCAGAAGGCGATATCTCCAAAAGCGATGTTAGCCTTGAACCATATCCTTCCCTTCTGATGAAGACAGAAGAAAGGCTTCTTTCAAGTTCAATTCCAACACCGGTGTCCGGAAGAGACTGATCAGGAAAGACCTCAGCGTCCTTCATCATCTCGAAATAGTCGGCAGCTGAAGCATTTTTCTCCAAAAGCCTCGCGAACCTCTCCCTGACCCTTTCCACCTTGGGCCAGGGTTCATCAAGAAGTCCATTGCTCAACCCAAATACACCAGGCTCCAGTTTCCTAATGACATTTTCTTCATTAGAGTAAAACCAATATCCCTTTTCTCCTCCAAGGACCAGATTAAACCCATTGTACATTTCTTTCCTTTCCCGGATGCTTTGGAGGAAGTTCTCAGGTGATTCAGAATTCTCAAGAAAGCCCCGAACAAGATCTCCTCTGGATATCGCATCCGCCCTAATATTGCTTAGATCTCTGAAATTGGTAAGAAATGCTACCCTGCCATTTTCATTCAATCCCATCCAGGTCCCACCGGCCTCCAGGTCCTTTCCCGCAACTATCCCGTTTCCCCAGTGATGAAGGCTCTGGGTAGGCCTTTCAAAAAACTCGTCCCTGTTCGCACAGATCAAGGAGCCAAACCTCCCATTCTGCTCAAATATTTTGAATGCGACCAAGCACATCAGAAGCCAAAGTTTTGTTGAAATGCCTCTTTTTCATCCTCGGTATTCCAGGCATAGGTCTTCAGAAAATAAGGGTCAATTTTTTGAATGCTACCGGAAATAGCAGCCTCATTCACCCTGGCGTTGCTCAATACCAGTCTACTGGCTTCCACTCCCCCGGCCTCCACCATCCTGTCCCTGAATCTTTCCAAAAGCTTCACGCGCTTCTGAAAGATCTTTGGCTCTACCCGAAGTCTTGGCTTGCCTTCTGAGGCCCGCGTAAACCCGCTTTTTTCCATCTGCTCAAGTTTTTCTTTGTATGAATCAAAGAACCCCTGGCCTTTTGCGACCTCTCCCAATGCCTTTGTCTTTTTCCACCTGGAATAATTCAATTGCTTATATGAGGCGATCTCAGGGATCAAGAAGTTCTTGATTACCTTATGAGGGGGAAGGTTCAGCTCTTTGGCATATTTCTCACGAACCTCAAGAAGAACTTCCGCTCTGGCCCTGGGTACGGGATCCATTTGCGAAAGCCCCTTGACTTTGGGAGATCCGTTTCTTTTCAGACTATGGTAATCATTCTCAAGGGTTCTCATGACCGGATCAATCCAACTCCCTATCCCCTTTTCATCTATGATCTTGATCAGCTCATCTTCCAGTTCGATCAGCCAACGGAC
>JANQHS010000291.1 GCA_028282565.1 Cytophagales bacterium
GTTTTCACCTTTTGATGATCTTCCTGAAGAACTGTTGACCGTTGACTTGGACCTTTGCGATATAAATTCCAGGCGGGAGTTCCGAAATAAAGAACCGAGAATTGGGCTGTGAGTATTCCTCGGAAAACATCTCCTTTCCATTCAGATCATGCAAAGAAACCGATCCTTGCACCCTCATGGGATGATCAGCCTGAACCTCAAGATCCAGATAATCCTTTGCAGGATTAGGATAAAGGAAGACTTCAAATTCCTGATATACATGTGATATGATCCCATTTACATGCTTATTCAAGGTAACCGTGATCGTATCCTTGCACCGATAGAAATTTTCGATGACAAGAGTAACATCTATGGATGATTGGACTGAAGTATCCCAGATCGAATAAAAAACAGAAGAATCCGAGCTAAACCCATTGGTCGCAGACCATGAATAATGATAGACCGAATCATGATACTTGAGCCCTGCAAATGATGTATCGGTACAGACCAAAACCCCAGCGTCATAAGTCCAACTGAAACCAGGGGCCTGAGGTGATAATTGGCAAGGATCAGGGATCCAGGGTTCGCCTACACCTGAGATCTTTGAAAGAAAATAGGAACCTGAAATGAAAGTAGAATCCATTTGTCCATAAATTATTGCTCTTCCATTTCCAAGGCCCATAACACCTGAAACTCCATAGGAAGTAATACTTGATGATGGATAAGACAAGGTCCAATCCAAAATGGTGTCAAAAGCCTTTTCAATATCCAGGTCAAGGGAAGAGCCCCCGTAGTACTTATCATACACATATCCGCTATCCGCTGAGATCATAAGTCCCAAATACGCAGATGGGTGGCTTTCTTGCCACTGAAAACCAAAATTTGAGTTGAACCTTATCAGTTTTGAGTTAAAGATTGGCCAATTGACAAGATTAATTCCGGAAAAAAGAATGGACTTATCCGGAAAAAGGGCAAGATTGTTTTCTCTAATACCTCCTGCCCCAATATCAAAAAGCGTATCATGCAGAATATTCCCGTTTAACGATACCCTAAACAAATGATGTTCACCGCCCGTTGAGCCCGAAATAATAAACGAACCATCATAAGCCTCAATAAGGTCGAATACATTTTGATTTTGAGGAATCGGATAGGATCGATCATACATCATAAACCCTGAACTATCTACCCTCCGAATCACCAGGTCCATTCCCGTTCCGGCAAACTGTCTTCTACCGGCGGAGAT
>JANQHS010000317.1 GCA_028282565.1 Cytophagales bacterium
GGTAAAATGAAAATCCGGGAAAAGAAAACCTGGAATTTCAGGGCGGAAAAAGTCAGGGATTTTGCCTTTGCCTGTTCCAGGAAGTTCATCTGGGAAGCAAAGGGAGTTGAAATAGGTGACAAGAGAATTCTCGCTCAGGCGATGTTTCCTCCTGAGGCGGATCCGCTTTGGAATGATCTGGTTGTTGATGTCACGGCACACACCATCGTGCACCATTCCAGATATACCTTTGATTACCCATATCCTTCCGCTTTGGCGATCCATATCAACCATGCCGGTATGGAATATCCTATGATATGTTTTAACGGAAGGCGGCCGGATGCAAATGGAGAGTATTCGGAGTACATCAAGAATCGATTGATCGGGCTCATCATCCATGAAGTGGGCCATAATTTTTTCCCCATGATCGTCAATTCGAATGAGCGGCAATGGACCTGGATGGACGAGGGCATGAACTCCTTTCTCGAATATCTTGCAGAAAAAGATTGGGATCCGGAGTTTCCTTCAAGAAGGGGTCCTCCAAAAACCGTAAAGAAATACATGGGTATGGATCCTGAATCGGTCTCTACGGTCATGACGCCTGCAGAATTGGTCCGGAATAAGGGTTTGAATGGCTATTGGAAGCCCTCTGCATCATTTAATATTCTCAGAGAAGTGATCCTGGGAGAAGATGAGTTTGATTTTGCCCTCAAAACCTATGCCCAAAGGTGGAGGTTCAAACACCCTTCCCCGGGCGATTTTTTCCGAACCATGAACAACGCTTCAGGAACAGATCTTAACTGGTTTTGGCGGGGTTGGTTCTTCACTAAAGATCATGTGGATATTTCCATCGATAGTATCACATGGATAAAGGTGCAAAACAATAAGCCCTACCTGGGTGAATACACGGTTCCGGATTCGGGAATTTCAGGAGAAGGATCAATGGCTGATCGGTATACATTTCGGATAACAGAGGGTCGAGATGCCATTGAGTATTATAGGAACTATATGAAGGAAACATGGGATGTTAAGGCGGATAAAGACTTCCACATATATCAATTGCATTTTCGGAACATCGGAGGAATTCCTATGCCAATCCTTTTGAAGATCGACTATATGGATGGAACATCCGAGTATATGAGACTTCCGGCAGAGGTATGGAGAAAGGATAACAAGGAATTTGTAAAAGCCATCATTCTCTCTAAAGAGGTAAAGGGCTTTGTCATAGATCCTGAAGAAAAAAGTGCTGACCTCGTGATCGGAAACAATTACTGGCCCCGAAATCAGGCGGAGGAATCATCATTGGGTGCCGATGAATATGACAGTTCCAAGCAGGTGCAGAAAGATTAAATAGGCTAAATTTCAGGAAAGAAATCGCTTTTGCTTTGATCAATTAATTCAACAATTATGAAAATTTCCAGAACAGCCATATACCTTCTCAGTTTCTTGGTAGGGGGTTCGATTGCATTGAACCTTTTGGCCTTCAAATCAAATGAACCGGTTGCCGAACATGAGCCGGTAATCATGATGGAGATCTATGAAATTCCTGCATATCACGGAAAAGGAATCCATATTTATTACGGAAACGGTGACTTTGAGATCATTCCGTTCAAGCCCTTCAAGGAAGAGAATCAGGAAAAAAATGGTGACATTATCGTAACCACCTTGAATAGACTTGCCAGGGAAGGTTATAAGATCAAATTCACCTCGAGTGGCCTGTCCAACAGCGGGATGATCACAAAAATATTTCTATATAAATCCTAGGAAAAGGTTTATTTGATGAAAATGTACCGCTTGCTATTATCGCCACCGCAGGAACTCTCCAATTCCCAGCCATCATCATAGATCTTCTTGATTTGTTGGGCAATGGTGATCCCGTTCTTTTGAATGTTCTCTTCTCCCACAAATCCGATCAATGGGATTTTGTCGGTTTTTCCATCCGGTTTTGAGATATAAATACCGGAAACATCCTGCGGGCCGTTAAAGGAGAAGATGATTTCAACGATCATGACCTCCTTGCCCTTGTTTTGAGCCGATACGCTGGAGAAGAATGCCGAAGCAGAAAAAAGAATAAAAAACAGGATTCCCGTGGTAGTGATAGAATTTGCTCGCATGTGGTCTAGGATTCTGATTGTGAAAAGAAAATTGGTTAAATTTTTGCTAAATACCTAAACAAAGACCGTTTAAATAAATATCTGGAGTGCATGTTTGTGGATTGAACATTTTTTCTAGAATTCTGGTATATATTGAAGAGTTTTGATGGAATTATAACTGGATGAAGGGACTCAGATCATTTTTGACTTTGCTTTCGATCGTCGCGCTGATATTCTTTTCAGGGTCGACTCCGGCACCTTATTTCAATAAGGAATCGGTATTGATGGAGCTGGTGTTCAACAGCCTCAAGTATGGCCATTTTGACCCAAAGCCCGTGAATGATGAATTTTCTGAAAGGGTTTTTAACAAATTCCTGGCAAGGCTCGACAATCAGAAAAGGTTCTTTGAGCAAAAGGATATCGAATTTCTTTCCCAATACAAGACCAGCATTGACGACCAGATCCGGTCCGGATCATACGAATTTCTGAATGCCACGATATCCATCATTGAAAAACGGATCCAACAAACCGAAGGATTCTATAAAGAAGATCTAGCCCAGCCTTTTGATTACGAGTCCGTTGACTCTCTAGAGGTCGACAGGAAAAAATTCGATTATGTATCCAATGACCAAGAGTTAAGAGAGAGATGGAAAAGGAACCTCAAATATGCCAGTCTTGTAAGGCTTTACAATGGTTTGGAAAGGAATGAGGACAAGCCTGATTCCACCAGGAAGGACTACGCGGACATTGAGGAAAATGCGAGAAAGAAGGTGAGGGAGAACCATGAAGAGTGGTATAACAGACTGAATAAGCAGGAGCGAGACGATTGGCTCGCGTCTTATCTGGATGTGATCGCCAATATCAATGACCCACATACCGGCTATTTTCCACCTAAGGATAAAGAGGATTTTGATATTGAGATGTCCGGCCAGCTTGAGGGGATCGGTGCTCGCCTCAGCCAAAAGGGAGACTATATCAAAGTCGTTGATATTGTGGCAGGAAGCGCTTGCTGGAGACAGGGAGATCTGGAAGTGGAGGATCTAATTCTCGAAGTGGGGCAGGGAGAAGAAGATCCGGTAGATGTCGTTGGTATGCGGGTTGATCACGCAGTTAAGCTCATTAGGGGAAAAAAGGGTACAGAAGTTCGTCTTACGGTAAAAAAGGTTGATGGCACTATCAAAGTCATTCCGATAACTCGCGATGTTGTTCAACTCGAGCAGACATATGCCAGATCGGTGTTTCTGAAAAACGAAAACAGTCATTCAAAAATTGGTTACATCTACTTACCTAAATTCTACTCAAACTTTAATAGCCCCGATGGAAGGACCAGTGCTGGAGATGTGAAGAACGAGGTTGAAAAACTCAAGGAAGAAGGTGTTGAAAAGATCATCATCGATCTTAGAAACAATGGAGGTGGATCATTGCAGGATGTTGTGAAAATGGTTGGTCTGTTTGTGGATCAAGGTCCGGTGGTCCAGGTGAAAGCCAGGTATGGAGATCCGTATATTCTTAAGGATACCGAACCAGGGATCGTCTTCGATGGCCCACTGGTTGTACTAACCAATTTCTTTAGTGCGTCGGCATCAGAGATCCTGGCAGCGGCTCTTCAGGATTATAACCGCGCTTTGGTGATTGGAGCCAACAGCACATATGGCAAGGGCACTGTTCAGAGATTTATTGAGCTTGACAAAGAAATGGACAGACTTTCCAAAGGAGATAATACTTCTTTGAAACCACTTGGATCGCTGAAGATCACCGTTCAGAAATTCTATAGGATCGACGGCAAGTCTACTCAATTAAAGGGGGTGACGCCGGACATTGTTTTGCCTGACAGCTATGAGATGATCGATGTTGGTGAGAAGGATTACAAAAATGCACTGAAGTGGGATGAGATTAGCGCCACGGATTTTTCAGCGCTGAACGCAGGAGTTAAAAATGAAATTGGAGGTATTGAAAGGAAGAGTATTGTACGGGTCAATTCCGATCCTTATTTCCAGGAAGTCAGAAATAACGCTATGTATCTCAAAGGCCAAAAAATGAATACCAAGGTGCCCATATACCTGGAAGGATACACTCAAATGCAGGAGGATAAGAAAAAGAAATCCAAGGAGCTTAAGGACAAAGCCAAGGAAATTGATGATTTTGAGGCGATTCCTTTAAAGGAAGACTTGGAAAGAATGCAATCAGATACTGTTTTCAGGGCTAAGAGGGAAAAATGGTTTAAAACCATCAAAAAGGACCATCATCTTTATGAGACCCTGAACATCACTTCCGATATGGGGCTTAAGAATCCTTAATTTTTCAAGGGAAGGCCTGCGTTACTCCAGGCGTTGATCCCGCCATCAAGATCATGAACTTCTCTGAATCCCATACCTTTTAGTTTTTGGGCCGCTTTGGCGCTTCTCCCACCTGCAGCACAGTAAACCATGACGGGTTTGTCCTTATTGAGCGTCAACAAGCGATTTTCAAAGTCCGACCCGTGAAAATCAAAATTCACGGCACCGGCTATATAGCCATTGTTAACTTCATCAGCCGTTCGAACATCGATGAGTTGGACATCATTAGCATCCAGGAAGGCCTTGAAATCTTTTGGGCTGTCGAGGGTTTGGCTTTCAACTTTTGATCCGCAAGCAACGGTAAAAAACAGAACTATAGTGAGAAAGACTGGACTTAGGGTTTTCATGTTAGTTTGAATTTAGATCCGAATATAGTTGATGTACAAGTTTGTCCTGGTTTTTTTCCACCCAATTTTTATAGGATGATTCAGTGTTTTGGTTCTGTTCTATCCAGCTCAAAAACCCATCGAAGTCAAAATGATCAGAATAGATTCCGGCACCTGCCTTATAGCCGTCCCTGGAATTGACGAATTGTTCGAAGTGATTTTTGACCGGGACCATCATCACCGGTTTCTCAAGGTACATGGCTTCGCAGACCGATTCGAATCCTGCAGTTGTGATCAGGCCCCGGCATTTGGATAACAGCTTTAAAAAATTAGTTCCCGAAAGTCCATACAGTGTCAGATCTTCTGATTCCTGTTTCTGCGTATCCTCAACAAGGGAATCAGTGAAGCAGCAGATCTTGGTGCCCGGATTTTCTTTGGACCATTTCTTTACCTCCTCGATGTAACCCGGATTGAGAAGATATACCAGAAAGAATCCTTCATCATCCTTTTCCATTTTCAGGATCGTCTCTCTCAGAAGGGGTGGTACAGGAATAATCTTACCTCTGGCTGGCATATCATAGAAAGAAAGACCGAAATATCTTTTGCAACCCATACCCGTAAGTCGGGTAAAATTCTGAAGCGATATCCGGTCGGAGCGGCTCGATTTGGGCATCTCAAAATCAGGATGCAAAAGCAAAAACTGGTGCCCTATGCCATAGGTAGGAATGGAAATCCTGTTAAAAGCTTGAAGAAGACCACCCAGGGGTTCATAGAAATTGATGATGGCATTTGGTGCGTAGTCCAGCGTTTCTCGCTTAAGTCGTTTGAGTTCTTTTAGATAGGTATTGAGCATTAGGAGATTGACCCAGATCGATTTTCCTATCTGCAGACCCTTCTGTTTTTGATCCGTAATGAAATTCGGACTCTGGTACCTAAAAAGCCCTTCTCCAAACTCTGAACTGAAG
This sequence comes from Cytophagales bacterium, assembly GCA_028282565.1. Classification (GTDB taxonomy): domain Bacteria; phylum Bacteroidota; class Bacteroidia; order Cytophagales; family CCMP332; genus JANQHS01. Next base: position 5,700 of record JANQHS010000317.1, read on the forward strand.
AACTCAGGGATATTCCTTCGGGGATTGATTCCGACGCCGGCGCGTACCTGATGCCCGTCTTTTTCCAGTCTTTTTTTGAGCGAAACCGCCTGAGTCATATGGCCCCGGCCTTCTCCCTGGACCAGGAACAAAAACTTCACAGCCTTTAAAGGTTGTCAGAAGACGCTTTGGCTGCTACGAATTCCCTGTTCAATCTGGCGATATTGTCCAGAGGGATTTCTTTGGGACAAACAGCGGAGCAAGCTCCGGTATTGGTGCAGGCACCAAAACCCTCTTCATCCATTTGGGCTACCATATTTTCTACTCTGGTTTTCCGCTCTACTTTCCCTTGGGGTAGCATAGCGAGTTGCGAAACCTTGGCAGAAACAAAAAGCATGGCCGAAGCATTCTTGCAGGCTGCAACGCAGGCCCCGCAACCTATACAAGCTGCTGAGTCAAACGCTTTGTCCACATCAGCCTTGGCAATGGGAATTTCGTTGGCATCAGGGGCACTTCCGGTATTAGCCGAAATATAACCTCCTGCCTGTATGATCCTGTCGAAAGCACCGCGATCGATCACAAGGTCCTTGATCATGGGAAATGCACTTGCCCTGAATGGTTCGATATAAATGGTATCTCCATCCTTAAAACTTCTCATATGAAGTTGACAGGTGGTTACGCCATCCCCCGGGCCATGCGGCTTTCCATTGATAAACAAACTGCACATACCGCATATTCCTTCTCTACAATCATGATCAAAGGCAACGGGGTCTTCACCCTCATGCAATAGTTTCTCATTCAGTACATCCAACATCTCAAGGAATGACATGTCAGGGGAAATGTTTTCCACTTTGTAGTCTACCAGTTTACCCTGTGCTTTCGAGTTTTTTTGGCGCCAAATTTTTAGTGTAAGATTCATAACCTTAGGGTTGGATCATTTATAACTTCTTTGTGTGAGCTTGACGTTTTCAAAACGCAAATCTTCTTTGTTCATCTTGGCCGGTTCATCGTCTCCCTGGTATTCCCAGGCTGCTACATAGGAATAATGCTCATCATCCCTAAGCGCTTCACCTTCGGGGGTTTGATACTCTTCCCGGAAATGTCCGCC
>JANQHS010000333.1 GCA_028282565.1 Cytophagales bacterium
TCCAGGAAAAGCAGATCAATCCTGCTCTCTGCCAAATATGCCTGGGCCTTGAAGGGGCTTGTGAAGTGAGACAGCAATTCGAGATCCTCGAAATGCCCAAGATAATTACGCAGGATCTCCAGCGCCGGAGCCTCATCCTCGAGAAGCATGCATCTAATTCTTCTGGCTTCCATCATTCAGGGGAATCGATAAACGTGTACTGAAAATACCATTCTCTACCTGCTGGTTCAATTCATATTCCTTTCCAAAGATCAGGTCCAGCTGGCGGGTGGTGTTTTCCAGACCTATGCCGGACTGATAACCATTCAGATTTATCTGCTTCTGCGTCGCGGGATTGCTAATCCTAAAATCCAGCTTTCCATCCTCTTCTCTAATCAAAAGGTCCACATGACTCTCCCCCTCCTGGGCTGCCACACCATGCTTGAAGCTGTTTTCCACAAAGGAAAAAAGGATCAGGGGTGGTAGCACTGAGTCGGAACCCAATTCCGATCTTTCAACCTTGATCTTCAGCCGATCACCGTAACGTTTCTGTTCCAGCTCTATGTAATTGTCGATCAAGCTGAGCTCTTTCCTTAGGGGAATAAGGTCCTCCTTGCTCTCTTCCAGTACGAAGCGGTAGATCTCGGTCAGCTTTAGCAGTGTGTCCGAAGCATTCTCATTTCCCTGCACGAGATCATTGTACAGGGCGTTCAAGGTATTGTAAAGAAAATGGGGATGCACCTGAGCGCGGAGAAAGGAAAGCTCTGCCTGCCTTTTCTGTTGCTCCAATTCCTTTTCCTTTTTCAAAGCTCGGGTAAGTTCAGAGTAATACTTAAAGGCGAGGAAGAATCCATGGGCCATGAGCACATAGACCAACATGGTGGAGATCCTGTACCAGTTGAAAAAGTCAAAGCTGTAATCCTCCCGGAACAACAGGGGATAAAGGACCTGCCATGTAAACAGTCTGTTGACAACAATGATGAAGGCATAAATGAAAATGATCGACAGAGCCGCCAATCCCCTTTGTCCGATATCCCAGAATCCGGGAACGACAACGTAAAAGATGGCATAGGCACCAAGAATGATCAGGGGCATTTTGGCCAGAAATGCTAAAAAGCTGGGCATGAAACTCAGGTCATAAAGCCCTGCGCTCCCGCTGACAAGCAGTAGATAAAAGGACCATACCAAAGTATGCTGGAGCCAAATCGGAAACGATGATCCGGGTTTTTTCAAGCTCCAAAAATAAACCAAAGACCCGCCAAGTCGGGGTGGTATCAACGAACGACGGCTTTCGTCAATAAAGGCAACCGAGATCGCCATGAACGGTGCTAATGGACTTTTGAGGTCTTCCAAAGACCATCTCCACCTTCTGTTGACCTTCCCGGTTTACAAGAATACTTCCCCCTTACTTGGCAGCAAAAAAGACATGAGGTCAAAACTGTTTATCCTCCTTTCTTCACTATCCTTCGCGGCCCTGGGACAGCATTTCCAAAAGGTCCAGAATGTTCCCTGGAATAGCGAAAACAACGATTCCAGAGCCGTAGCATGGGTTGATTATAATCGCAACGGGCTTCAGGATATCTTCATCACCAATGGACCCGGCTTTGGCCAGAACAATATCCTCTACCGGAACGACGGCAACGGTGAATTCACCAGGATCACTGGAATTCCCCTTGTGCAGGATGCCGATCCTTCCGATGGGGCTACCTGGGCAGATTATGATAATGATGAAAACACCGATTGTTTCGTAGCCAATTGGTATGGCAGGGATAACCTCCTCTACCGAAACGATGGAAGCGGAAACTTCAGTCAGATCAGCAACGGTCCTGTTGGAAATGACGGCGGGCATTCGGAGACGGGGTCCTGGGGAGATTATGATGCAGATGGCTATGTGGATCTCTATGTCACCAACAGCGATGGTGACAAGAAGAACTTTCTGTACCACAACAACGGAGATGGAACCTTCACGGCCATCGGAAACGGAGATCCGGTTGATGATACCGGTTTTTCCCGAGGTGTCAATTGGATCGACTATGACCTCGATGGGGATGTGGACCTCTTTGTCGTCAACGAGCTCAATGAAACCAATCAGCTGTACAGAAATGACGATTCAATATTCACTTCACTCTCAATCTCAGGCCTCACAACAACTGTCGGCAATACCCAAAGTGCCTCCTGGGCGGATTATGACCTTGACGGGGATTTCGACGTCTTTTTGAGCAACTTCAATCAGGATAATCAACTGTATCGAAACGAGGGCCTGGACTCATTCACACTGGTATTAAGTGATGTGGTATCCACGGATGGTGGCCGGTCGTTCGGCTCTAACTGGGCCGATATCAACAATGATGGCTTCGAGGATCTTTTTGTCGCCAATGCCTATTCAACTGGAAGCACACTCAACAATTACCTCTATCTCAACAATGGTGACGGCAGCTTCAGCAAGATCGACACCGGTGTGGTATCAACTGATCTAGGCTGGACCTTTGGAGCTGCTTTTGGTGATCATGACGGAGACGGGGATATGGACCTGATGTGCGCGAATAATTTTAACGGGACCCAGACGAATTCGCTATACGAGAATTTGACCTCAGAGGAGGCGAGCCCTCCTCACTGGGTCACCTTTAGGTTAAAAGGCGATGCCTCCAATCAATCGGCCATCGGAGCGATCATCAGGGTTTATGCGAGTATTTCAGGCCAGCAAAGGATTCAAATGAGGCAGATCTCGGCTCAGACAGGTTATTGCGGTCAAAACATGCTGCCCGCCCATTTCGGCCTGGGCGATGCAACCATTATTGATTCGATCAACATTATTTGGCCGGCAGGATCTTCCCAAATGTTAAGCATGCTCGATGTTGATTCCAACTATGTGGTTTTGGAGGGCGTGGGAACCGTCGTCGGGTTGATGAAGGACAAAACGAGCCATAGCTCGGGGTTGTATTTGTATCCCAATCCTTCAACGGGTCCCATGAGTATTGATCTTCCTAAAACCGATGAAGAGATCATTCATGTTGAGATCCTTGATCTCAGGGGAAATACTATCAAAGAATTTACCCTTCCAAATGGCAAAGGGCATCAAAGCGTTACTCTGCCATCATATCTGCAAGGCCTGTTCCTGGTTCGCGTGAAGTGTGGCGATGAGCTTTGGGTTGAACGCTTACAGATCAATTAGGGTCTGTGATCCATTGATCTATCCTACCGTGGTTCCGGGCAGGTCATGATCAAAACGGGGGATTGGTATTTTTAAGGCATGAAAGATCTACTCCCCTTATTGCTCTCTCTTCTTGTTCTGGCCTGTGCTGAAAAGAAAGAAGTGGTCGAGGAAAAA
>JANQHS010000352.1 GCA_028282565.1 Cytophagales bacterium
CCAATTCGATTTTGAATCAGGAAAAAGCCGTCAGATATCCAATAGCCCCGCGAGTGAATTTTCTCCTCAACTCATTCCCGGAAAGGAAGGATATAGCACCGTTCGTATCGATCCGGATGAATGGCAACGTTTTTGGATCCTTGATAAAAACGGGGAAGAGGTCGAACCCTTGTTCGGTTTGGAAAACGTAGGCTATAACAGCTGGTTTAACGAGGATGAGGTGTTTTTCTTTCTAGTAGGAGCCGAAGAGGAAGGGGGGCACCAATTGGCTTGGGGAATGGTGTCCAAAAACAAGATCAAGGCTATGGACAGGGGTATTGGCAGGACTATCGTCACTTCTGAAAATGAGCTTTATTATTCCAAAGAAGATGATTCTGGGGAGCTCAAGATCATCCGTTTGACCCCGACTCAAAAGAAGGGAAAGTTCGAAAGCAATGTCATTGGAAGTATGCCAAAAGGGGCTGAAGATTTTGAGGTTCTCTATGGCAAATTCCTTTTTGCTTCTCAGAAAAACCAGTTCATGGTATTGGACCTTCAAAGCACGGAGAAGGGGTGGAATAGGCTTGGAGAGGTGCTGCCGGGCAATGAGAAACAGGTCTCCAGGATTGCAATTGACGCAAAAAATGGAAAAATTGCTTTTGTGATCGCTGAATGAACTGATGAAATCTCTAAATATTCTTCTGTTTTTGTCGCTATTGGCCCTTGGTTCATGTAACCTGGAACAGGTCAGTCCGGCCGATTACAACGATGCGATCTTCGTTCAGCAAATGAGGGTGAAGAATCTGATCACCGACCTTGCAAAAGCTCCTGATAGCCGGGTAAGATTGGAGATCCTTGAAGAATTGAGAATACAGTCGGAGACATCAAAACAAAAAATACATGAGATCGGCCCTTTTCGGGGTGATGATCAATTGATCAATGCCGCAATCCCGTTGTTTGATTATTACTGGTCTTTGGCTCATGTGGCCCTAGATGTGCCTGCTGATGAGATTCCCATGGTTTTGGATCAGAATATAAAGCGGCAGGCCGAAGAAGAGCAAAAATTCTTCAAGGCCCAGGGTGTATTCGCTGAGGAATACGAACTATTCCTTTAAGATCTATTGAGTTAGCCGTACCCTTTTGCAATCGGCGGCTGTAACATCAAAACTCTCCGGGCCCCAGGACTTCCCATCACATGTTGCGATATAGGTGTAGCTCCCTTCATTGAGAACGAAATGAGCGACCCCACTTGAAGCACAGGTAGGAGTGGAAGGGGGAAAAATGTAATTGGTGATCGCGGCATTGTAAGTGGAATTGTCATCATATACCTCTACTTGGATCTCAATCCCGCAGTTTGGATCATGATCCAGCCAAACGATCGCTTGGCCAAACCTGTAATCAATGGCGCTGTTTCCTCCGCATTCGATATTCTCATATTCTAAAACGATGTTTACCGCCTCTGCATTGGCCATATCGGAAAGCAAAGGAAATTTATGGGTGCTTGTCGCGTTGGAG
>JANQHS010000372.1 GCA_028282565.1 Cytophagales bacterium
TACTTCATTGCAATCAAGTATTGACGTTACGCTCATCATCGAGAACTTCTATCGTTGCAAGGACACCGTTACAGTTACGCTTTCCAAATCCGTGTTGGGAATCGGGGCTCAGGTTCATGATGAGCTGAAATTGAGTCTTTACCCAAATCCTTTCGACGATATCCTCAGTTTGGAATTCAGCTCTAGGCATGATCTGAAGGTTAATGGCAAAGTCAGCCTGTTCGATCCAAACGGATCACTTGTTCTGGAAAGGGAAATCGCCCAGGCCAAATCAAGGATTGATCTTGAGCATCTTAATGCCGGAATTTATTTTTTGCGCTGTGCTGTGAACGGGAAGGTCCTGAACAAGAAGTTGGTGAAGCGCTGATGCAACTTTTATGATCGTCCAATGACTCATATGATTATTCTTTGCGTGGTTAAAGGTTCATGTATTCTTGGTAGTTGTACTTACGAATGTCTAGGCCAGAACTGTTAAAATCATTAGGTAGAATATCCTGTTTTCTTGCCGTTATTTTCCTTTCACCAGTAATTTTTTCTCAGTCGATCACATGGGATAAGGTTGTATTAAGGGAAAATGGTCAGTTGGAAGCAGGTCAATCCGGAAAAAATGGAAAAATATATACGATTGGATTTCAGACGGGCTTACCTTTTGGAGATACAGCGGAAATGGAATTGTTGGTTTTCGATACGAATTCATCCCTTACTCTAAGAAAACCAATTTTAAATGACTATTTCCCCACATCCTCCTTTGCTTCTGACCTTCTAAAAATTCATAATGAAGAGTCTTCTTTTTACTTGTTTGGAGGAGGAATAGATACCCTTGGATCAATGAAAGATTTTGTTGCCAAGATTGATACAAATGGAAACAGGATTTGGCAGTTGAACACTGAATATCCAGGTAATTTCTTCACTACGATCAATGGGGTTTCACTAATTGATAAATCGATCTATTTGGTCGGCTATTCTTCGAGACCTAGCACTCAGTGGGACGTCAGTATCCGAAAAATTGATAGTACAGGGTCTGAGCTATGGCAAAACTATTATGCTCTGCCCGGTTTCCAAGAAGGACTGGATATTGCTGAAATGCTGGATGGGAGTCTGATGGTGTATATTGATGATGGAGCCCAAAACAGGATATTGCGGATCAATTTCGACGGGGAGGTGATCTATCTTTCTTCTCCATTTCCTCACTTTCCGGGCAACATAGATATTGCCCATGGTTCCATTGCCTGCACCCCTGAGAACAAATTGCTGGTTTCTGCGGATTCCTGGAATGGCACCTGGTATGATAATGAGGTGTTTTTGATCACCGAAGATCATTTCATGGAAAGCCGCGAAACCGGAAATGATGCTTTCCGTGAAACCATCCGCATGAATGAGAACAACACTTATTATCTGGATCATTATATAGGCTTTGACTCCGATACCACTCAGTTCAATAATTATGGAATGGTAGATTCTCTGATCGGAGGAGTGACTTTTACAGTGGACGGGGACCTGCGCTTTATACGGGATTTTGTAAGCATCAACAGAAATGATGGAATCCTGGTTGGGGGGATCTTTGATGGGAATAGTTCTGACTATTATCTGGCAAGAATCGAGGGCCTCGCTGATGAGTGGGTTCCTGATCATTGTGCATTTTCTCCGCCCCGAGCCGGATTTAGCTGGAGCTATGACGGAGGCATTTTGGCCTGTATTGATACATCCTTTGCAGGTCTGAAATACCATGATTCTG
>JANQHS010000392.1 GCA_028282565.1 Cytophagales bacterium
CGTGCAGCTCTCAAGAAAGCTTATTCCCGGAAGAAAGACCTATGGTTTGGGGGCGCTCTCCACAGACCTCAAAATTCGAAATGATGCCAGGCATAGGGCTATGGGGGATGCAAGGGCCACGACCGAGCTTCTAAAGCTCCTGATCGGCAGGGATGAAAAGGGTATGATCCACAAAGCGATCATGAGGAACCCGGTACTTTCCGGCTTGCATGATCACCTTGATGAAAAGGACATCAAGGCGCTTCCTCAAAAAAGAGGGATCTACTTTTTCTATAACAAGGATGACTACCTGATCTACGTAGGCAAGAGCAACAATATACGGGAACGGGTAATGTCCCACCTCAACAATCAGAATCCCGGAAAATATCAGGAGTTGAAGGCTGCCATTGCCAGGATCGATTATGAACTTGTGGCAGGTGAGATCACTTCTTTGATGCTTGAAGCTGAAAAGATCATTAAACACAGGCCTTTTTTCAACAGGGCTTTGAAACCTAGAGAGGTTCGTTATCATATCAGGCCGTTTCTGGCATTCAATGGTCTCAAGGGGCTTGAGATCTATTCCGGAAAAGACCAGGGGGATTCCATTTTTTCTTTTCGATCCAATTGGTCAGCAAGAAGTGCACTGGAACAGCTGGCTGAGGACTATGGTTTTTGCCCCGAATTCACCCCAGCCAGAGCAGGCGTGATCGGTGACTGCGCTATATCCGGATTAGGAAATTGCCCAGGAGCCTGTGTCCGGCAGGTTGATCCATCCGTCTATAACGAGGGTTTGGATAAACTTCTGGCCGACAATGAAGTACCCGGCGGGCATTGGGCATTGTTTGAGGAGGATAATTTTGGAAATTCCTCGGCGGTACTGGTGGAAGATGGCTCCGTGGTCGGTTTGGTGCCAAATTTTGAGACACCCAAGGATGACTCAAAACTCAATTTTGAAAGCAAAAATGTGATTCCCACGAGCAATCACAGAAACCTGCGAAAGATCCTCGTTCAGAATATCCATAGGGAGGATTACGAAAAGAAGGATTGGAGGTTGACGGCCTGAATTCTATTGATCAAATTCGGATGTGTAATGGAATTGCAGGCCCGGATTGTTTTCCTGGGCGACGTTGAGCATCCATTGTGATTCGGCCATAAAAACGGGCCTTTCCTGCTTATCAAAATAGATGGAGTTGGCTTTCTGTCTTTGGAATTTATCCATGTTCGCCTGATCCTCGGCTGTGATCCAACATGCCTTAAAAAAATTCATCGGCACCAGATCACATTTTGCTCCATACTCATGTTCCAGCCTGTATTTGATCACGTCAAATTGAAGCTGTCCAACAGTACCGATGACCTTTCGGTTTCCCGGCTGCTGGATAAAAAGCTGCGCTACACCTTCATCGGTCAACTGCCTGATTCCCTTGTCAAGCTGCTTGGACTTCATCGGATCCTTGTTTACCAATTCCCTGAAGATCTCCGGGGAAAATGACGGAATGCCTTTGAACCTGAACTTGGAGCCCTCGCTGAGCGCATCACCGATTTTGAAGTTACCGGAGTCATACAGGCCGATCACATCTCCGGGGTAGGCTTCATCAATGATGTTCTTGCTCTGTGCCATAAACGATGTGGGATTCGAAAATCTCATCTTTTTAGACAGGCGAACATGATTGTAGAACTTATTCCGTTCGAACTTCCCCGAGCATATCCTAAAAAAGGCGATGCGGTCCCGGTGATTTGGGTCCAGGTTCGCATGTATCTTGAAAACAAACCCCGAAAACTCCTTGTCCTCCGGAAAGACCTCACCCTCCTCAAGTGGCCTTTTTTGTGGAGGTGGAGATAGGTTTATGAAGGTTTCCAGAAGCTCAAGGACTCCAAAATTGTTGATGGCAGACCCAAAAAATACCGGTGCCAGCAAACCATCCTGATAAAGCTCCCTGTCAAGAGGTTCATAAAGCTCCTCTATCATTTCGACATCTTCTCGTAGCTGTGCGGTGTCAGCGTCTCCAATCAGTTCTGTTAGTAGAGTATCATTCAGATCCCTGATCTCGACGATCTCCTTCTCCATGGAGGTTTTGCTCGGTTCGAAAAGTCGCAGGGAAGAGTCAAAAAGATTGTAAACCCCCTTGAAACCTTTGCCCATGTTGATCGGCCATGATAAGGGTCTTGTGGAAATAGCAAGCTTGGCTTCCAATTCATCGATCAGTGAAAACGGATCTTTTCCTTCGCGATCCAGTTTGTTGATGAAGATGATCACAGGTGTATTCCTCATCCTGCAAACCTCCATGAGTCTTTCCGTTTGTTCCTCGACCCCTTTAACGGAATCTACAACCAGGATAACCGAGTCGACCGCGGACAATGTTCTGTAGGTATCTTCTGCGAAATCCTTATGCCCCGGGGTGTCAAGAATGTTGATCAGTTTACCTCCGTACTCAAAAGACATTACTGATGTTGCTACGGAAATACCCCTTTGCTTTTCAATTTCCATAAAATCGGAAGTGGCTGTCTTCTTGATCTTATTCGACTTGACGGCACCGGCGGTTTGTATGGCGCCACCAAAAAGGAGGAGCTTTTCCGTGAGTGTTGTCTTTCCGGCATCCGGGTGTGAAATGATCGCAAATGTTCTGCGCTGATCTATTTTTTCCTTCAGGCTCATAATGAAGCCGCAAAACTAGGATGTAGTAAGTTAAGAGTAAATGTTTGGCGGATAATTGACCTGAGTTTATATTTCCAATGTGAGGGCATGCTGCGTTTATACATCCTTGTTCTTGTTCGTTTGGGGGTCGATGATCGCCCAGGATGAAAATGTAAGGGTGGGTGAGGAACTGCTCAAGGCCATCCATTATACCTATGCTAACCAGGTTCCTGATACCCTGGTATTTGAGGTGGATGTCGAGATCTACTCACAAGATGTTTTAAAGGAAAAACAGGTTTGGAAGGAGTGGGTGATGAGCCCCGGTACAAGACTGGTCAAGAAGAATGTCATTTCAAGGGACAGTATAGTCTACCGCAATGATAGCATGCATCTGTATCGATACGGAGAGTTGATCTACGGTCATCATCAAATCGACCTGCTAACCTTGATGACCCTTGGTATTTATTGGGAAGACCCTTCACAGTTCATCAGAGCAATGGAAGGAATGAACTTCGATTTGGAGACTTTCGGGACAGGAATGCGCTATGGGAGAAAAAAATGGGTGATCGGAGCGCTAATACCGGGGGAGAGTGGAGAAGAAATATGGATCGATCAGGATGATCTGGTAGTAACCAGGATGTTTTACTACAATTATCCCCAACAACAACGTCAGCAAATAGAATGGGATGATTTTCTGGCTTTTGGAGATTTCCGTTTGCCACTGAAGGTCACCATCAGCCAGGGCATGGACAGATTGCTGATCAAAAGATACAGAATCCTCAGATCGAACTCTCCCTGATCAGCCTTTTATATCATCGGGATCATCGCTCACCATTTTGTTCGGAAATACGAACGGTGAAACAATTGCCAAAACGAATAATACACCAATAATAACGAGCATCGTCATAATAGAACAATTTGTGCAAATTTGTCCTTTTATAAACAAATACAAAACCCGTTAGTTAGAAACTTTCCCAAATGCTGAAAAAACTACTATTGCTTGCGTGCCTTACTCTGTTACTGTACCCGTTATATGCTCAGGAAGCCAAAGAGTATCGTGGCGGGGATTTGATCCATGGGAAATTTCTTGGAGAATCGCTGCCACTGATAGAATTCTCAAACCCCATAGGTGAAGATGACCCGGCAGGGGAAAAACCCGTTGAGGCGGTGAAGAATTTTGATTCCAGAAAAAACTATGGTCCGATTACACACAATCCCGGCAAACGGATCGACCCTGTCCATGAAGGATTCTCGGTTCCGAAAAGAGCTGTGACGAGGTATCCTTCCGTGTTACTTGATGGTTTATCGGGAAATACTCAGCCGCCCGATCCCAGCGGAGCAGCAGGACCGGGACAGTTTCTGGAAATCGCTCATTTTACAAGGTATCGATTATATGATTCTCTTGGCAATGTGCTTATCGGCGCGACCCAGACAAATGCCCTCTGGAGTCAGTTTGGTTTAACGGGTTGTGGGGATCCGATCGTCATGTATGACAAGGAGGCTGGAAGGTGGTTCATCAGTGAGTTTGCCTGTCAGGGAAATGTGCTTTTGATCGCTATATCGAGCAACTCAGATGCAGGAGGCACCTACTATTCATACGAGTTCAGCACTCCGAACTTTCCGGATTACCCGAAGTACGGGATCTGGCATGACGCCTACTACTGCACTACAAATGAAAGTACTTCCACTTTGTATGCGATGGAAAGGGATAGCATGATCGTAGGAGCTAACGCCCGCATGATCAGAAGGACTGTTCCGAGCCTCGGCGGGTTTGGTTTTCAAACACTCACTCCTTCTGATTGGGATGGCACCGAGCCGGATCAAAGCCTTCCCGCTACAGCCTGGAGACATGTTGATGATGAAGCTCACTCGCCTGGTACCGCTGATCCTACCAAGGATTATGTGGAATACTGGGAGTTTACGCCCAATTTTAACAATCCGGGATCCTCATTGCTTACTGGGCCTGAAAGAATTGATGTGGCTGAGTTTGATTCCGATATCAACGGCTATTTTGCTTTTTCCGGCATTATTCAACCCCACCCGTCGATCTCGTTGGATCCGCTTAGAGAAGTTTTTATGCAAAAGCTTCAATTCAGGGATATGGGAAGCTATGATGTCATGATGGGTGCTCATGTGACCGATGTGGATGGAAATGACTGGGCCGGTATGCGTTGGTATGAGTTCAGAAAATATGATACCACGGACTGGTTTGTTCATCAGCAGGGAACATATGCTCCCGACTCAGCCAACCGTTGGATGGGTTGTGTCTCTATGGACAAGCACGGAAACATAGCTCTGGCATACAATGTCGCCTCATCAACTATTTATCCTTCTCTAAGGTATACCGGCAGGCTTGCAGGCGATCCTTTGGGAACGATGACCATGGAAGAACAGGAGATCAGCACCGGGTTTGCCAATAATCCCAGCATCAGATACGGGGACTACAGCGCGATCTCTATCAATCCTTCCGATGATGAGACCTTCTGGTTCATTGGACAGTTTAATCCGGCATCAGCCTGGAGTACCGGTATCGCAAAGTTTAAGTTGGGATATGATTGTAATGCTCTTTATGCAACCGGTGGTTTGATTCGTGATAATCTTTGTGCAGATACCAATATTGCTGAGATTGCTATAGCTGGGACCGGAGGTTTTGGAGGCTATGAGTATAGTATCGATAATGTGAATTGGCAATCTGCCGGTCTGTTCAGCAACGTGCCCGGGGGAACCTATAGACTGTTGGTCAGGGATGAGGATTCAACTCATTGTGTTGTATCAATTCCTGGAGTTCAGGTGGCCGATATACAGGATATCGTTGTGATCGCGCAAACAGTAGATCCGTCCTCGGCTACTTCCTTTGATGGCCAGGTGACGCTTCAGGCCTTTAATTCCACTGACTATACCTATTCTCTTGATGGTGTGAACTATCAGATTGACAACTTGTTTACCGGCCTCAATGTGGGTAGCTATGTGGGATACGTACGGGATGGAAAAGGATGTCTGGGAGTGGACAGCTTTGAACTCAAGGCGGCAACCGGCTTGCAGGCAGCTCAGAATTCCAATCTCAGCATTTATCCCAATCCTAATGACGGCAGTTTCTGGATTGAATTACATGAAGGTAAAGACCAGGGGCTTGAAACCCTTTCTTTGTTTTATCTAGACGGAAGGAAGATAGAAAATCTGGATCTCAGACAGGGAAAAAGACTAAGGGTGGATGATCTTATGCCTGGCCTCTACCTATTGGTCGGGAAAGATCAGAATAGAAGAACGCTGTTCACGGAGAGAATAGTGGTCAATAATTGATCCTGGAAATTTTGCCGGTTCCATCAAATATCCCCTGATCAAAATCCTTGGGGAATTGGTCAAGATGATCTTCTTTCCCGGACTCCTTTCCCAATATTTTTGAGATCAAGTCAAAGATCTTCTTCTTTTCGGATCGGGTTCTGTTCCATTGAGAGGATTGATTCGATTTGGATAGCTTTTTTCCGTCTTTGTCGACCAGTATCGGGTGATGTACAAATCGCGTCTTCTGAGCTGTGTACCCCAGAACAACACAAAGGTCCGCCTGGAACAATGAACTGAAATAAAGATCCAAGCCCCTTACGATCAGGTCGACTTCAAAGTTTTCATCATCGACCACGGATGCAAGATGATAAGCGGGTTTTCCATCCTTTTTCAGCAAGATGGGATAGGGAATTTCTTTGCTCCAATCGTTTTCTTTCCCATCAGAGACAATATCTGCTCGAACTGCAATTTCCTTTTTGGCTTTGAGCCCTCTCGACCTGCAATATCCATCATAGCGATTGCTGCCAGTTCTTCGTTGGATCTCGCTTCTCGTACAGTCGCAGATGAAAGTCCTTCCCTGGGAAACCAAGGATTGCAAGGCCTCATCGTAAAGCTTTAACCTGCCGGACTGCGAAAACGAATTTTGGAATTCCTGAACGGAGCCGGGCCCTTCATCCGGTTGGATTTGGAGCCAATCAAGAGTGAAGAAAATATCATCAAGGTATTCAGTCCTCAGCCTTTTCGCATCCAGATCATCGATCCTTAGGAATAAGGGTATTGAAAACTTCCTTGCAAATAGGTAGGATAGACAGAAGGAGAGCGCATTTCCGGGGTGCAGAAATCCACTGGGTGTGGGTGCAATTCTTGTGCGATTTGGTTTCTTTGATATCCCCATTGCTGAGTCCATGGCAAAGAAAGAAAAATCAGGAATAGGTCCTTGCGGTATTTGCGATAGGGAAAAGACATTAACTTTTCATCACCTGATCCCAAAAAAGAACCACAGGAACAAATGGTTTAGGAAGAATTTTGAACTTGGCGAAATGAGGAATTCAGGAATTTACGTTTGCAGAGATTGTCACAACAAGATCCATCAGGTGTTCAGTGAAAAGGAGTTGGGAAAGACATACAATAGACAGGAACTCATCAGCGCCCATCCTGAAATGGAAAAGTTCATCGCTTGGATCAGAAAGCAGAAATAGGCCTAACCAACGCTTAACGCTCTATGGCTCCTGATAGCCAGTGGTGGAAATTTTCCTATCCATACATAGTAATTGATAATACCAAGCCCGATCAGAAAAAAGAGGATCGCGAAGGATTCCATCCATGCTTTGTTGATCGAGGTTGCCAATGAACGCTGAGCAATCCCAAAGATCTGTTCGTTGATCCTTAAAAAGTCGTCCTGAATAACTTCGGGAGGAGGGAAGCCCGTGTGATCCATGGCATAGATCAGTTGCTCCATTTCGGATAAGAGGTAAAGAATTCTTTCGGAGGAAACATTTGCGAGTTTTTCTCTTCGAAGATCCGATTTATAGAAGTCTATATATGCGAGAAGTACCTTTTTGTTTTCGGTATAGCTCTCAAAATCGTCAGTGAAGATCGACGCAATGAGTAGGTCTCCTTTGTGAAAAACGGTATTCAGGCCGCTTTCCATTTTTTGCATTTTATCGAATTTTTTTTCCTGGGCAAAAAAGAACCAAATGAATGCTGCGCTCCATATAAACGAGAGGACCCAGGCAAGGTTTGAAGAGTTCCGTTCCATGGTAAATAAGTTTCTTGTTTAGTGTATATCAAATATGTACAATTTTGATATTCACCTCAAATTGAACTATTCCATGTTGGTGTAAGATTTAGTCGCTTTGTCAATCTTTTTCAAAAAAAATATTCTGATACAGAATAATATTTAAAAAAATGACTCTAATTCAGAATTAAATATTAGTAAATGGAGCTATTGCAAAATTATTGTACCCAACCTTCGAATTTTTTCGATATGTGATAATTCCCGATTTATTGAAATTTTTTGGAATCATCCTAAATCCTTGCCTGATAATAAATCTTTTAAAAGTACAATTAGCTAGTGCTTGCAGGCCAGATCTTCCGGTCTATTTTTGCCGAAATATTAATGATGAAGGAGAAGTTATATGAATTAATGTCCAGGGCTGGAGAGACGATCATGAAGATCTACTCAAGAGAGAGCTTTGAAGGCATTGTGGAATGGAAAGATGATCGCTCTCCGTTGACTCTTGCGGATAAGGCATCCAATGAAGTTCTGGTAGCTGGCCTGAAAGAAATTCTCGATATCCCTATTCTTTCCGAGGAATTGAAAAGCGTTGATTATGAAAGCAGAAAAGATTGGGAGCGCTTTTGGCTTGTCGACCCCCTTGACGGAACCAAGGAGTTCATTAAAAGAAATGGAGAGTTTACCGTCAATGTGGCTCTTATTCAGGATGGCAGGCCCGTGCTCGGGATGATCACCGCCCCGGAAAAGGGATGGGCATACTTTGGAGAAGAGGGGGGTGGCGCTGAGAAAAACGATGGAATGGGATGGGGCCAAATTCATACAACTGGTTTTGAGGAGTTTAAGGATCTCAAAGCCGTTGGCAGTCGCTCCCATGCTTCTGAAGAAGAGAATGAAGTCATGGCAAGGTGCGGCGTCATCGATAAGACCTCAATTGGTAGTGCTTTAAAGTTTTGCCTGGTGGCCGAAGGCCAGGTGGACCTGTATTACAGACATGGGCCAACAATGGAATGGGATACCGGTGCAGGCCAGGCAATACTGGAAGCTGCAGGTGGGTCGATGTACAAGGGTAATCGTGTAGGAGAGGTTTTTAGCTATAATAAGGAGCAACTTTTGAACGGTAGCTTCATTGCTTTCGGAAGGAGGTTTTAAACTTTTAATTACCTAATTTTGCGCTCCAATTAGGTATGCCTTCAAATATTCACCCTGTTTTTGATAAGTCTTTAGGAAGGGGTTCAAAAGAAGAATCTCTCGGACAGCGAGGTATGGTCATTTGGTTTACCGGGCTCTCCGGTTCCGGAAAAAGTACCCTGGCAATCGACCTCGAAAACCGGCTTCATAATGAAGGGCTGGTCACCATGATGCTTGATGGCGATAATGTTCGCACGGGGCTGAATGCTAATCTTGGATTTACTGAGGAGGACAGAACCGAGAACATACGCCGGATCGCTGAAGTTGCGAAGCTTTTCGTCAGTGCTGGTGTCGTGACGCTTTGTTCATTCGTAAGCCCAACCAAGGATATCCGACATCTAGCAAAGTCAATTGTAGGGGAGGAGGACTTTCATGAGGTCTATGTTAACGCTTCATTTGAAAAATGTGCAGAGAGGGATGTGAAGGGGCTTTACAAGAAGGCATTGAATGGAGAGATAAAAGGATTTACCGGACTTGATTCGCCTTTCGAGGCTCCAACAGATCCGTTTCTAGAGATCGATACCGAGAATAATTCTCCTGAAGAGAGCGGGACTAAACTCTTTGAAGTTTTTTTTCCTTTAGTAAGAAAGAAATGAAACCCAACGACATACATTCATACAGTTTAAGCCACCTGAAACTTTTGGAATCGGAGGCGATCTACATTTTCCGAGAGGTGGTTGCACAATTTGAGAAGCCCGTCCTTTTGTTTTCCGGGGGAAAGGATTCCATTTGTCTTGTCAGGCTGGCCCAAAAAGCCTTCTATCCCGGAAAGATCCCTTTTCCTCTTATGCATGTTGATACCGGCCACAATTTCAAGGAATCCATTGATTACCGGGATATGCTGGTTGAGCAGGTGGGAGCGGACCTTATCGTAAAAAAGGTTCAGGACACCATTGACGCTGGCAGGGCACAGGAAGAGAAGGGACCCAATCCAAGCCGTAACGCGATTCAATCGATCACGCTTCTCGATGCCCTGGAGGAACTGAAGTTTGATGCTGCTATCGGGGGTGCCAGAAGGGATGAAGAAAAAGCCCGCGCTAAAGAAAGATTCTTTTCCCACAGAGATGATTTCGGTCAATGGGATCCGAAGAATCAACGGCCTGAGCTTTGGAATCTTTACAACGGAAAGAAGCATATGGGAGAGCACTTCAGGGTTTTCCCGATCAGTAATTGGACGGAAATGGATGTATGGCAATACATTGCCCAGGAAAAGATACCATTGCCTTCGATCTATTTTTCCCATAAAAGAGAAGTGGTTGATCGTGATGGCATGTTGTTGGCAAAGTCCGATTTCATAACGCTGCTGAAAGGAGAGGAGTACAGCGAAAGAGTCGTGAGATACAGAACTCTTGGAGACATGACCTGTACGGGAGCTGTTGAATCGGCCGCCATTTCTATCGAGGATATTATTCAGGAGGTTGCCAGTGCCAGGGTGACCGAAAGAGGTGGAAGAGCGGATGACAAGCGCTCCGAAGCGGCAATGGAAGAAAGAAAGATTCAAGGATATTTTTAGATATGGAGGGAGACTTCACGAAGAACTATTTGAATATGGACCTGCTGAGGTTCACAACGGCAGGTAGCGTAGACGATGGAAAGAGTACATTGATCGGAAGGCTGATGTACGATAGCAAGAGCATTTTCGAGGATCAGATGGAGGCGATCGAGGAATCATCGAAAAGGCGAGGAGATGAAAATCTGAACCTTGCCTTGTTGACCGATGGTCTAAAGGCGGAAAGGGAGCAGGGAATCACCATTGATGTCGCATACCGATATTTTGCCACGCCAAGAAGGAAGTTTATTATCGCCGATACACCTGGCCATATCCAATATACCCGAAACATGGTTACGGGAGCGAGTACCGCAAACCTGGCGATCATACTTGTGGATGCAAGAAACGGTGTGATCGAACAGACCTGCAGACATGCATTTATAGCTTCCCTGTTAAGGATCAAACACCTTGTGGTATGTGTGAACAAAATGGACCTTGTGGACTATGCCGAAGAGCCTTTCAACAAGATTCAGGATGAATTCGGAGCATTTTCTTCGAAACTCGATATCACCGATGTTCGCTACATTCCGATCTCTGCTTTAAAAGGGGATAATGTTGTTGACAAATCCAACAATATGTCCTGGTACAATGGTGCCACCCTTCTCTATACCCTGGAAAATGTGCAGATCGCTTCTGACCGGAACTTCATCGATGGCAGATTTGGCGTTCAGGGCGTGGTGAGGCCCCAGTCCGATAAGTACCATGACTTCAGGGGTTATACCGGAAAAGTAGAGGGCGGAATATTCAGACCCGGAGATGAGGTTATGGTATTGCCATCCGGATTGACTTCCAAGGTGAAGGCACTGGAGACCTTCGAGGGGCAACTGGAAGAAGCCTTTCCTCCTATGTCAATTTGCATGACCCTCGAGGATGATATTGATGTAGGCCGGGGAGATATGATCTGTAGGCCAAACAATCATCCGGAAGTTTCACAGGACCTGGACCTCATGGTTTGCTGGTTAAATCAGGATGGTTTAAAACCTGGTGGGAAATATATTATCCGGCATTCGAGCAATGAAGCCAGGTGTGTGATCAAGGGTGTGCGTTATAAGATGGACATCAATACACTTCATCGACTGGAAGACGATAAGGAAATCCAATTGAATGATATCGGCAGAATATTTATCCGAACCACCAAGCCGATGATGGTTGACCCTTATAAAAAGAACAGAAATACAGGTAGTGTGATCCTCATTGATGAATTTACAAATGAGACCGTTGCTGCCGGAATGGTGATCTAATCTCTCACCCGAAAGTCCTGTTCTCCCAGGGTGTCTTTCCCCGACTTAAGTACCAGTTTGTACCTACCTCTTTCAAGCAGCCTGGAATTTCCCTTTTTGTCTTTGACTTCGGGTTTTAGGCTCATGGTCCAGTAGCCTTTTGATTCTGTTTGGCCTGCCAAAAACTGTTTTTGTTCATCATTTTCGATAAATACACTGAGGGATTTTCCATCCGGATTATAGCCCGAAGCTTGAATCTTCGGAACCCAGGGCCCCCTGAATGTTTTTTGCTCTCTTTCCCAATATTCTCGACCGCGCAGATCTTCTGTTTTGAAAAGAAGGTGCTTCTCGTTTTGGGTCGCAATTGATCTCAGGTTCTCAATATTGGATTTGTAGATACTTCTTCCATGAGTGCCAACCAGCAGGTCATGATCCCTGGGATGAATGGCGAGGTCATACGCAGCAACATTGGGAAGATCCGATAGCATAGTCCATGATCTTCCGTCATCCATGCTGCAATAGGTGGCATGATCAGTTCCAAGAAAAAGCAATCCGGAAACAACCGGATCCTCAATTATTTTGTTCACGCATTCGTTTGGTAGCCCAGTGCTGATCGAAATCCAGGTTTTTCCATCGTCGGTACTTTTATATACGTAGGCGTCGAATTCATCCTCCCGGTAACCCGTAAGGCTGACGTAGATCTTGTCCGTCTCGTGTTTTGAGGGGTATATACTACTGACCCATCTTTTGTCGGGAAGTCCCTTTGTTCTGAGGGTCCATGTTCCTCCACCATTATCGCTGACCTGCACATTCCCATCATCGGTACCCACATAGAGTTTTGCGAAATCAAACGGCGACTCTTCAATAACTGTGATGGTGGAATACGGTACGTTCTCGGAGGGAAGATTCTTGGTCAGGTCCGGACTGATCGCCTTGAAATCATCGCCCTTATTCAAGCTTTTGAAGAGCCTTTGCGCTCCGATGTAAAAAATGCTGTTGTTGTGTTGACTCAACAGTACTGGTGTTCTCCAGTTAAATCTTAAGGTGGGTTCACCAATATCATGGACCGGAACAACTCTTTTGGAAGGGTTTTGCTCTGAGCGCGATATTCTGTAGTAGTTGCCAAATTGATAACCCGTGTAGATCTCATCCGAATTTTCAGGATTGATCTGTACCATCATTCCGTCACCGCCAAATATCCATTGCCACTTATTGGAATAATTCGGACGACTATTGCTTGATCCGTACAGGACACCATTGTCCTGAAGACCTCCATATACATTATAGGGCTGGTCAAAATCATAGGCAACAGAATAGAATTGTCCCACCGAAAGGCTTTGCAGGTTTCTCCACATTGCGCCACCATCATAGCTTTGGTACAACCCGCCGTCGCTTCCGCATAGAAGATGCTTGTCGTTATCCGGATCTATCCACAATGCCTGGTGGTCACCGTGCACATGGACAAAGGTGTCGGCGAGGGAAAAGGTTTTTCCGCCATCCAGGGATCGAACGAGAGGGACTCCGAGCAGATAGACCTTTTCGGGATCTTTGGGAGAAACCCGGATCTCTCCAAAGTAATATCCGTAGGAGTAGAAGGCCTTGTAGAGATCGGTTTGGTTGACCTTTTTCCAGGTCTTGCCCATGTCTTCGGATCGATAGACCTCCGCCCCGATCACAGGAGCGTTGAAAAGGGCCTCATTGGCATCGCCAAAGTAGTTGGCAATTGCCCTGGGTTTGTACTTTCCTTTCCTGATCTCCATACGGACCAACTCTGCATCATACTTATCCGGATAACGGTTTTCCCTCAGGAAGCTATCGATATTTGCCGGCGGTATTTTCAGGAAATCCTCCGTGGACATATCTAAAAAATCTACACTTCGATACCCTGATTTCGGCGGGTCTTCCTTTTCCTCCTTTTTCTTCTCTTCCTGATTATCCAGACTGGCGTACATGATGTTCGGGTCGGAGGAACAGATCGAGAGCCCGATCCTACCTTTGGATTCATGATCCGGAATGCCCTGATCTGAAGGTGACCAGTTCATACCTCCATCACTGCTAATATAGATTCCTGTTCCAGGGCCGTTTTCTACAAACTCCCATGCTTTTCGCTTTCTTTCCCACATAGAAACCCAAAGTATATCGGGGTTTTCCGGGTGAATGATCAGGTCTATGGCCCCTGTTGATTCATTGATATAAAGGGTTTTTTTCCAGCTCTTGCCTCCGTCAGTGGTTTTATAGATCCCCCTTTC
>JANQHS010000032.1 GCA_028282565.1 Cytophagales bacterium
GGTCTATCCTCCCAGGGAGTACAGGAAACAAATATGAATGCTGAACTGGTAGAATAGGTGGATGTCAGAAGACTGAAACCCGTTACTGTGGTGTAGAACTCAACGCCTTCGGTCTTTGCCAGAACCGATTCGATCTTCTCCGCTACTTCATCTGATCTTTGGAGAGAGGCTGCAGGTGGCAGTTGTACTCCGATCAAAAAGTAACCCATGTCCTCTTCAGGTATAAACCCGCCCGGGACACGGCTGGAAAAGAAGATGAACAGTCCTATAATAATTCCAACAAAGAGTGCCACTCTTTTAAGCTTAGTAAGAAGGCCACCTGTGATGCCGATGTACTTATGGGTAATGTTCTCAAACCAGCGATTGAAGGCTCCGAAAAATCTACCCAATAATCCTTTTGATTCCTGCTTTTTCCTTAGAAGCAAGGAACAGAGAGCAGGGGAGAGGGTCAGTGCATTGATCGAAGAAAAGCCCACCGAAACAGCGATGGTGATGGCGAACTGTTGATAAAGAGAACCCGTGATGCCCGGAACAAAAGCTACCGGAACAAAAACAGCGATGACCACAAGAGTAGTGGCAATAACCGGGGCACTGACTTCGTCCATCGCTTTGCGTGTAGCCTCCTTGGGCGACATGCCATTTTCAATGTTCACCGAGACGGCTTCAACCACCACTATAGCATCGTCCACCACAATTCCAATGGCCAGAACGAGACCCAAAAGAGAAAGAACATTCACGGTAAACCC
Organism: Cytophagales bacterium; assembly: GCA_028282565.1. Classification (GTDB taxonomy): domain Bacteria; phylum Bacteroidota; class Bacteroidia; order Cytophagales; family CCMP332; genus JANQHS01. Next base: position 747 of record JANQHS010000032.1, read on the forward strand.
GAGCATGGGGAAAAGGATAAATGCCCCGATCAGGGAAACGGGAATCGCCACTGAAGGGATCACGGTTGATCTCCAGTCCTGGAGGAAAATAAAAACCACCAGGATCACAAGAATAAGGGCTTCAATGAGGGTGGTGATGATCTCAGATATGCCGGCCTCGATCGCTAGTGTTGTATCGAGACTCATGGTATAGTCGAGGTCGTCGGGAAAGTCCTTCTTAAGATCTGCCATGATGCCCTTGATCGTCGAGGCGATCTCAAGGGCATTGGAACCTGGAGTCTGGTAAACCACGATCACCGCGGCGTCTTTTTCATTCAGTCTGGTAAAGGAGTTATAAAGCTCAGCTCCAAGCTCTATTCTCGCCACATCCTTTACCCTTACCTGAGAGCCATTTGGGTTGGTTCTGATCACGATATCCCCAAATTCCTTTTCTGTTTCCAGCCTACCCTTGAGCAGAACATTATAGGTGAACTCTGTCCCGGGAGGAGCGGGCTCGGCTCCAAATTGCCCGCCCGGAACAATTACATTTTGTTCCTTAATGGCATTCATGATCTCTGGCACCGTAATGCCTACGGAGGCAAGACGATCCGGCTTGATCCATATCCTCATGGCATAATCCGCAGCTCCGAAGATCATGACCTCCCCAACACCCGGAACCCTGGCCAATTCATCATTGACCCTGATCTTGGCATAATTGGATAGGAATTTCTTGTCGAAGGTTTCGTTTGGAGATGTCAAGGTGACAAGCACCAGGGGGAAGGACATGGCCTTCTTGGTCTCCACGCCGAACTTTTTCACCTCCTCGGGTACTTTGGCCATCGCGGATGAGACCTTGTTTTGGGTAAAAACAGTACTCATATCCGGGTCAGCTCCTACCTCAAAAGAGACCCTGATCTCCAGCCGCCCATCATTTGCATTGATGGATTGCATATAAATGGAATTCTCGACCCCGTTGATCTTTTCCTCCAGAGGTGTCGCTACCGATTTCTCCACGGCAACGGCATTTGCTCCGGTGTAGGTGGTGGAAACCTTGACTATGGGAGGGGTGATGTCAGGGTATTGTGCGACAGGCAGGCCCAAAAGTGAAACAACTCCAACGATCACCGTGATGATCGAAATGACCATCGCAACAATCGGCCTGTTTATGAAAAACTTTGACATTCAGGTTTTAAATTATTCCGAAGCGTTTAGAGAAATCTCCTGAGGGTTGATCTCCATTCCGGGGCTTACCTTTTGAATTCCGCTGTAAACGATCTTTGTACCGGCTTCCAATCCTTCCGTGACCAGCCATAGGCTGTCCATACGGTTGGCCACTTTGATGTTTTTGGTCTCTACAATATTCGATTCGTTCACCGAGAAGACCTGGTACTGTCCCTGAAGTTCCCTGACACAGCGTTGGGGTATCAACAGGCCATCTTTGACATTGTCCACAGCAACTCTGATCCTGGCAAACTGACCGGGAATAAGAAGGCTTCTTGGGTTGGGAAAAGAAACCTGCAGAAGCAGGGTTCCTGTTGAGGGATCGACCTGCCTGTCGGAAAAATCAAACTTTCCAAGTTGATCATATTGTGTGCCGTCGGCCAGGATAAGAATGATCTGGCTTCTTTCATTGGTGGTTTCCTGATTGCGAGCATCGTGGTCTTCATTTCCCTTGCTTTCTTCATAAGCCGCAATAGACCTGGCCAATTGCAGGTACTTGCTTTCAGAAATCGAAAATCGCACCTGAATGGTATCGATCCTCGATACTGCATTCAAGACAACCGGATTTGGATTGCGGCCCACAAAATCCCCGATTTTGGCTTCTGTTTTTCCGATCAATCCGTCGATAGGAGAGCGGATCGAGCAATACCCCAATTCTATATTGGCGTACCTAAGTGCCGCCTGATCGGCTGCAAGCCTTGCTTGCGCGGCCTCGTATTTAGCTTCTGCTGCGTCAAGGTCACTCTGGGCCACAGCATTGATCGCTGCGAGCGGCCTCACTCTGTCAAGATCGCTCTTTGCCAGAGCGAGATTTGTCTTCGACTCTGCCACAACCCCTTCGGCTTCCGCAACCTTTGCCCTAAATGGCTCCGGATCAATGGAATACAACAGAGCTCCTTTTTTGACAAATGAACCCTCCTGAAAATGCATTCCCACGAGGAAACCCTCAACCCTTGCCCTGATGGAAATGTCAAAGTATCCAAAAGTTTGGCCCACAAAGTCATTCATAATCGGAACTTCCTTTTGAATTGGAGCCACCACGGGAATATCCATGATGAGCTTGGGGGGAGTCTTCTCTTCTCCGCAGGCTGCCAGGAAGATCAGGCCGAGCAGGAACAAAAATTTATTAATGGGCTTGGTTTTTCTCATGACGAAAAAATCCTCTTTTTTTGAGCCCGTTAAACTATCAAATTTTATCTCATCTTGATGTTTCCAAGCCATCTTTCGAACAAAATATCAAAAGTGCTGGTATGCTTTTTTATGCTTGGTTTTATAGCCTCTCCGTTAAGCTCTTTTGGATGGGGAAGTACCGGTCATCGGGTCGTTGGTCAGCTTGCTACCATACACTTAAGCAAAAAGGCCAAGAAGAGGGTCGATGAAGTTCTTGATGGGCAGTCGCTGGCCATGGTCAGCAATTACATGGATTTCATCAAATCTGACTCGCGATACAACTCCTACAGGCCATGGCATTATGCAACCATCCCCGACAGCCTGAGCTATGAACAGGCGGGAACTCCTGAGGAAGGAGATGCTATCATGGCGATCAAATTCTTTTCCGATGAGATCAGAAAAGGTCAGTACAGTAAGGATGAGGCATTTGCGCTGATGTGTATTGTCCACCTGGTGGGGGATATACACCAGCCTCTCCATGTGGGCAATGGAAGGGATAAAGGTGGAAATGATGTGGATGTAAAATTCTTTTCAAAGAATACCAATCTTCACAGGGTCTGGGATTCTGATATGATCAACCAAATTGACCTGTCTTATTCTGAATATGCGCTTTCTCTTGACACGGTTTCTCAGGCTTCCATAGAAAAGTGGCAGTCGGCCACAGTTCTGGATTGGGCCAATGAATCTAAAGCTCATCGCAAAGAGGTTTATGATTTCCCGGAGAGCGGAAATCTATGGTACCCTTATATGTATGAAAATACAGACCTGCTCAACCTTAGGCTATGCCAGGCCGGGATCAGGCTTGCAGGTCTGTTGAATGAGCTCTACGATTAGTTTGCCCCGCTAGCGCTGTCAGGAGTGAAGTTGGCTTTAAGACCCGGTAAGTCTCGGTCAAACAAATAAAAACCTCCGCCCGGAGCTTCACCAGCCATTTCGAGTTTTTCCAGAACTGTCTGGGCCAAAGCTTCTTCCTCCATTTGCTCCGTCACATACCACTGTACAAAGTTGTGGGTCGTATAGTCTCCCGCTTTAAGAGAGCTATGAACTATCTCACTGACTTTCATTGTGTTTTCTCTTTCAGTTTCAAGCAAAAGATTAAATACCTCTTTTACATTTTTGAAATCCTGCTTGGGTTTGTCGATTGCGGGAATTTCAGCTTTTCCACCCCTTTCGTTGATAAATTTGATCAGCTTGAGCATATGTTGCCTTTCTTCTTCACTATGGGCATAGAAAAAGTCAGCCACACCATGATAACCCTTGCTTTCTGCCCAGGAGCCTATGGAAAGGTAGAGGGCAGAGGACTGGGCTTCAAGTGAAACCTGCTTGTTCAAAATCGCTTCAATATCTGGCTTTAGCATTGATTTTCTGGTTAATGATCTAATGCTCAAATTTACCATTCTAATTCAAATATAGACCCGGATGATCACGACCAATACCAGAACATTTCTCGAATTGTTAAGGGCAGACAGAGGGTTCTTTTTTGGAATACTCTTCTTTTCTGTGGTTCTCTATTATATCAATGAGAACTACAACCTCGCCCTGGAGATCCCCTCGGGATCCCTGCAGGTCATAGGTTTGTTTATTGCCTTCTTCCTGGTCTTCATGAGCCAGAAGTCCTATGAGCGCTGGTGGGAAGCCAGGATGATCTGGGGTGATATCGTGAACAAAAGCAGGTCATGGGCCATGCAGGTGAATCACATGATCGATGCGGAAAAATTGAATCTTGAATTGGAGGGCAAGGATGCGCAAAGCATTAAAAGGGATCTGATCTATGGTCAGATCGGATTCGTAAATGCCCTAAGGATCCACCTGCGAAGGCAGGGTGATTTTTCGCCGGTGAAGGATTTCTTTTCCGAAAAGGAATATCTTGAGATGAATGGCAGGGCCAATTTTCCAACCCAGGTACTGGATCTGCAGGCCTCCAAGGTGAAGCACTTATTGAAAAAAGGAGTGGAGGAGATGATCGTGCAAGCCGAGTTGAACAAGGTATTGAAGGATCTGTATGATTGTCAGGGGATGTCGGAAAGGATCAAAAACACGGTTTTTCCCAAGCCCTATACTTTCTTCGCGCGACTGATCGTCTATGTCTATGTGATCATTTTGCCCATCTATATGATCAATTCATTTTTGAGTGATTCTGTCACGGATCTGGATTTTTTTGCCGTGCCATTGGTGGTCTTTATCAGTCTGGTCTTCTTTTCATTGACCAAACTCGCGGAACAGTATGAAAACCCCTTCGAAAATACTGTTCATGACATTCCGCTCACTGCGATCTGCAATACCATAGAAGTTGATCTTAAAGAGCTTTGTGGCGAAGAAGTGAAACCACATACGCCCAATGTTTCGAAGGGAGTTGTTTTTTAGGATTAACGATTGCTCTTCTTGATGGGGTAGAAGGAGAACACCTTGGACATCAGACTCCGGATATCGGCTTCCTTCTGATAGGATTTCTGATTTCCCTTGACCTCACCGGCAGCAGAACCCTGCCAGACAAGCCTTTTTTCCCTTGCATCGAAGACATCAACCAACATGGTCCCATCGGTATAGCTGTATTGACTGTAGCTCGTATGAGATCTCCCATAGCCATAACCATATCCATAACCATAGGGCGAATAATAGTCGGTATAACCTGTCACTCCGGTTTTTTGCTGCATCAGGATGATCAGGTTTACAAAAGCGTCGGGGTCATCTTCCACTTCACTCATGTTCCTGGCCGCGAGTTCACCTCGTATAGCGTCATAAAGTCGGTCCCTGTCCAGTTCATTGATCCTTTCGGAATTCTGCGGTGACCATGGCAGGAATTTATAGGTCTTCAACTTGCTGAAGTCAAATTCCTTATCGTAGTCAACATTGTATTTGGTTGAGTCACATGAAGAGAGAAGAACCAGGGCTGTTAGGAGTGTCAAAAGGGTCTTAAACATGATCAAGCTTGATTATCGGCCAAAAATAGAAAGAAACCCCACTATGGAACCATGTGTTTTCTTCTTTGTTTCCGGTCATGGTTCCCGGCGCTGACGCTTGACATCAATCCGCTTTCTATGGATCTCCAGAAGAAATTGAAGAAGGATTTTCTCTTATCCCTCCTTGTGAAAATTATGCCGGTTTTGTAATTACTTTTTCCCTTTTTGTTGTGGGTTTTCTTGATCGTGTTGGCAGCAAAACTCAACAACTTTTGGGAGCGCACTTCTCCTTCCTGATGTTTGATGAGTTCCAACTTCATGTTTTCGTACTCCAGATCCAGGGATCCCGAAGAAGTATCCTCATCAGCACTAAAGCTATAATCCAATTGGTTGATCATTCCGGAGCTAAACCTGACGGGGGCCAGGGCTTTTACAAGAGGGTTAAGTTTTTCGAAACTCACATTACTCGCAGCTCCGCTTGCCTTGAATTTTTCGATGCCGCCAACTATTTCAAAATCTACCTTGGCCTCAAAGGGGATCTGACCCAAAATCTTGGCCCTCACATCCCAGGTAAATCCCGACTGTTTCCCGGTGCTGAGAGGACCTGTTTGAAAATCCATTTCATCAAGGGTAAAAACCAGTGGCTCCTTTTCCTTATCAAATTTTTCGTTGTAAGTGATAAACGCGTTTTGAACCCTCAAGCGCTCTACCTTGGTTTCCCAGGGGATGCGGCTAATGGCGGTTACCGGGAGCATTTTTTCCAGATCTTCCCGGGGAAGCGTGATATCCCTGTAAAAGAGTGCCTTCAGATGTGTTATCGATATTGTTTTAAGATTAAATGCCTGACGATCCAAGAAATCAACAGGGTCGATGGGAGCGATGTCCACTTTGTCAATATCAACGGCATACCAGTCATTCTGGTATTTGAGTTTGCTGGTATATGCCTCAGCCGTTAGGGTAGGTTGTATTTGAACCTGTTGAAGACCTAAAACGCTATCCAGGGTTCCCCAGGAAAATCTATCTACCGCAAGGTTTTGGTAGAAACTCAACCTCGCCTTAAGACCTTGTCCTTCAATAGAACCATATTGGAAGGAAAACGGATAATCAAAGGCTGGGGAAAAGGAATCCACATGGAATCCGGTATATTTTGAAGTATAATTTTCGATCGAGAAAGTCCCGATGGTATCCTCTCCTTCGATCCGAAAAACGGATGCCTGGCCATTGATGATCAGAATACTGTCCACGAAGATCTCAGGTGCACTGATATCCATTTGTTGGGCAAGGGATTGGCCAATCGCCGAACTTTCACCCGGATTGCGAAAAAAGGCCCCCATATTGGGATCAAGGATCTCAATTCTTTCAATTCGAAGGATACCATCATTATAATAATCGAGTAGGTCTATTCCTTCCACCTTCAAACCTGCGGCCTTAAGGAATCCTATGGCGGGCTCCAGAAGCGTATCGGAAGTCAATGCCGAAGGAGAAATGGAGATATCCCTTAATCTGATATTTCCGCTGAGGATGTCGGTTTCGATCCAACTGGCCTTGACCTGATACCGATTTCCCCGAATATTGATCGATTCTTCTCGCAGTTTTTTCCCTACAAATTCCTCGATGTATTTATCGACATAGACAGCCGTAGTAATTGAAAACCCCAGGATCAGGAGTATCAGGATCGCTATGGACCAAAGAAGGATTCTCACTTCAAAACCCTCAAAGGAGGTTCCTCAGGATAACAAAGAAGCCCGCCTGGATCAATAGAAAGGCAAGCCCAACAATATTGTTGAGGTTTTTCACCCTGGTCATAAGCCAGAAGGAGAAGGCCCATCCCTGGACAAATGCCCCGATGTAATCATGTAATCCCGCTTCATGAGAGGCCTCGTTCCAATGCCAAAACCCAAGCTTGGGCGCTATGGGCTCCATGATCCAGTTCATTCCAGTGATCAGCAACGCAGAAATGGTTGCTCCTACATAGCGATCTTTGACGAGCATGGTAGTCGTCTGTACCGAGGTCAGTGTGAACAAGGACCAGACAATTCCGATGATGGCAGGTGTTCCGGCGATCTTGGGACCGAAAGAATCCCCAAAGGCGAATTTTCCATAGAGCAAATCACTATTTACCCCGACTATTTCGATCACAAAAGAAACAAAGGAGATCTGCAAAAGAGCGCTATAGAGCTTGTTGCCATTTCCATCATCTCTCTTCAATACGAGCAAGAGAGAGAAGCAAAGATGAAAAGGAGTGAGGAGGACAAATTGCTCTGTCCAGGGTGATAAGATGCCGACCATCGCGACAGCATGTAAAACAAGGACGGCCAGTATGGATAGGTGCTGATCTCTTAGTATCAGCTTTGCATTTTCTTCGGTTGTGGTAGTCACAGCATCAGCAAATTTAATTCTCTTTTCGAATTGCAACAGGTCAAATTAGCCCAGGCGAAGATCGTTGGTCGAGCTCAATTGCCAATAAAATGTTTTGCCTGATCAGTTCAAAATCAAGTCGATCCCTATTCTGATAATCCAGGTAGGAAACTTCATCCGAATACCCGGTAAACGGAACACTATCTTTAGCCAATTCAGCCCCTTTGCAAAAACCGAGTCTGACACGGTCATTGGAGATCACAGACAGGTAAAGAACCCTTTTGCGCAAGTAATAGAAAGGCAATTGGTAGGACATTCTTACTTCCAATTCCGAAAAATCCGTTGAAATGAATTCTGCGATGCGGCTGAGCAAGGGCTGGAATTCCATTTTCTGAAGAAGAATGTATTCCTCAACCTCAGGAGGGATCATTTCCTGATCTTTTGAAGTAGTTCTTCCACAAAGGCAACCATGACTTCGATCTGATGTGATTTGACCAGTTTGGCTTTTGGGAAAACAAGCAGGGAATCCCCTGATGACTCTATATGGTATATCGAATGGGTTTCAAAAAACAGGATCATTTCCTGCGAAAAGAACTTCCTGATCTCATTTTCATCAGGACCAAAGAGAAGAAACTTATGTGAAAATTCCTGAAAGTCCTTGAAGTCGATATCCTTGCTGGCGGTGGTTTTGATCACCCGGTCGAGGACTACTTCCCGCTCCAGCACAAACTCGGGTATGGACTTGTTGATCTTGTACCTCATGAAGGTAGCCCTGTGGTCGATTCCACCCTCCAGAGCTCCTTCGGTATAGCTTACATCCGAAATAACAAATGGGCTGTCCTCCAATTCTCCGCTGATCATGTTGGTTTGAAACATGAGTTGTTTGTTTTGGAAGAAATGGAAGGCCTTTAAGTGGCTCAGCTTCCAGTCGATACCCACATCAAATGTCCAGTTTCTGGAGTAGCTAAGCCTTTTTAGTCGCCGTTGCCTGGAAGTAATATTGAATTTCTTATTTGGCTCTAGCGGGTTGGTCCCGATGATCATTCTTCTGGCTGCCAATGGGTGTGAACTAAAGGGTGTCTGCACATTTAACCCGACTATTTCCAGTTTACCTCCCTTGCTGGCGAATCCCTGATTTAGACTTTGAATATGCTCCATTACCGTATGGTCGACGAACTTGGCCTGTGAAAAATCCATGATCAGGAACTGATCCTTCGGGATGCTCTCAATTTTGCGCTTTAACCAGAGGTAGTTGAAAAAATTTGCATAGCGCCTGATCGAAAGATAATAGTGGTCATCATCTTCATCATAGTGAAGGTGGTTTGTCGATCTGAAGATCATCCTGAAGGCATTTTTTCCTTCCTGGATCGAAAATAGATGTATAAAAAAGGTGGTAAGAATTCCTGTGGTCAGACCGAAGATCAGATCGGTGAACAGGGTCACCACGATGGTGCTGAGGAAGATGAAGAATTGTTCACTGCCGATCATGAGGACTTTTCTGAATTTGGCAGGCGATGTTAATTTGAATCCGGTATGTACAAGGATCGCCGCAAGTGCTGCATATGGGATCCTGTTCAATAGCATTATTCCAAATAGTACCATCAGTGCCATGGTCACCGCATGAACCACATTGGTCAGTCTGGTTTTTGCCCCATTGTTGACACCAACGGAACTGGACATAATGGCGGCGATGACCGGCATGCCACCGATCAGAGAAGAAAGGACTGTGCCGATGCCCGTCGCGGTGAGGTATTTATTCAGGTTTGTAACTCTTCCAAGCGGATCGATCTTGTCGATTGCCCTGGCACAGGCCAGCGACTCCAATACACAGATCAGCGAGATATTCATGACCATCAACCAGAATTTGGGTTGGTTGATGAACTCAAATGTGGGAAGGAAGCTAAAGGAAAAATGGGAGGGGTCTATGTCGAGCATCAGGTGTGGTCCGAGAGAATACTCAAAGCCCATAATGCTTTGCGTGCTTTCGGTGCCAAAATTCAGGAGATAGCCCATCAGCATGGAGTAAAGAATGACCCACATTGGAGCGGGGATCATTTTCAGGAGCTTTCCATTGAGTACGGGATACAGGAAAAGAAACACCAGACTTGTAATCCCTATAATCGCCACTGAAGGATTGAATTCCCCAATTCTATCTCCCATTCCGGAAAAGAAATCAAGTACCGATTTTGGTTGGAACTCGATCCCGAAAAGCGTTGGCACCTGGCTGAAAAGGATCAGTATTCCTATAGCCGCCATGATGCCATTTACGGCCGAGGAAGGAAAGAAATCTCCGAAATCACCTACTTTGAGAAGACCCAGAATAGTGACGATCACACCTGTGATCAGGAATATGGCGGACAAGGCCCGGATACCCATTACGGGGTCCTGAAATCCGAAATAGGTGACGGCGGCCAGGGTTATCAGAATAATGGATTTTGGAGGCCCCATAACGGTCACATGGGTTCCGCTCCACATGCCTATGATAATTCCCCCAACCAATGAAGAAATGATCCCTGCAGAAGGCGGCAGGCCGGCTGCAACAGAAATACCCATGGAGACCGGCAAGCCTACAAAGGCTACAGTGATTCCAGCAAGTAACTCATTTCTAACGAGGGACTTCAATGCTATTCTTTGATTTGGTTGGAGGTTTTACACCCTTTCTGACCTCAAAAGATAATGATTCTTGGCAAAATCAGTTCCGGCTCCGAATAGACCTGATCCGCTGGACAAGGGTGGGATGAGAGTAGTTCCAGGCTACATAGAAAGGATGTGGATTTGGGTTGGATAGGTTTTTGACAGTGAGTTTTTGCAAAGCGGAGATCAGGTCATCACCGTACCCGAATTGCCTCGCAAACCCATCCGCCTGATATTCGTTTTTTCTTGAGATCAGGTTGCCCAGATAACCCAGCAGACTACCCAGAGGTG
>JANQHS010000436.1 GCA_028282565.1 Cytophagales bacterium
ATCTTGACAAAATCATTGAATCCGTCTCCCACGATTCCCGAATCAATATCAACAAAGGTTTGTCCGCCATCCTGTGATTGCATGACTACATAACTCACACGATCAATTGAAGAGTAGCTAAACTCTATACTGTAAGGAGACAAGCTTGTTTTGAAATTGGTGATCAAAGGTGTCGGTATTTTGTTGATCGTGGTGATGGTCCCGGTTGTTTCTTGTCCGCATCCCCCCGGATCGTAGCGACCCATGATCAGGAAATTCTGTTGCCCGGGAGTTGCATACTGATGGTATATTCTCGAAGATATGGAGACATCCAGGGTTTCCGGTGCTGAGCCATCCCCCCAGTCAAAAATGTACTGTTCATAGACCAGATCTGTAATCTCTACCACGATCCCGTTATCGTCACAGAGATAGGTGAAATATTCCGGTAGGGGTGAGGGGAGGATCTCTACGTATTCGAAGCGCAGGAGAGTATCGCCGGATCCATCTACATTACCGGTTTGCAATATGCTATAAAGGCCAGGGTTAGTGTAGACATGAAATGTATCCGTCGTACCGCCCGGCCCCTGACCGGTCTGCCAATCATAGTTGTACCTTAAACTGCTTTTGTCAACATTGGATCCTACACATTCAAGGATGCTGATGGTATCCGGAGCACATGTCCTGGTGATGTTTGCGTTAAAGCAAAGTTGTCCCAGGCAGATCTGCGAAAAGAACGTCAGAAGCAGAAACGGTTTAAACGAACATGTAATCCTAAAGGCCAAGATCTTTTTTGGTTTCCTGAATAAATAGAACGGTTTTTTTCAGGTCCTGGTGCAAAAACCTATCGCGTTCCAGGCTGGGGACAATTTTACGGTATTCCTTAATAAGTTCTTCTATTCGAGGTGATGAAGGTTTATCTCTGTATTCCAATGCCTGAGCGGCTGTCATCAATTCAATGGCAAGGATCTCTTCCAGGTTTTGAGAAACCCTGAAAGCTTTTAAACCGGCATTAGCGCCCATACTGACATGATCCTCCTGACCGTTTGAAGAGGTGATGGAATCAACGGATGAAGGTGTGCACAATTGCTTGTTATAACTGACCAATGAGGCCGAGGCATATTGTGGGATCATCAGCCCCGAGTTTAATCCCGGGTTGCTGGTCAAAAACTCCGGAAGTTCTCTTTTGCCTCCCAGCAATTGGAATACCCTCCGTTCGGAAATATTTCCGATCTCGGCCATGGATATTGCAAGAAAGTCCAAGACCAAGGCCAAAGGCTGTCCGTGAAAATTCCCTCCGGACAAGATCAATCCTTCATCCGGAATAATGTTGGGATTGTCGGTTACTCCATTGACCTCTCTTTCGAACACCGCTTGGATGTACCTTAGACTATCCAGACTGGCACCCAATACCTGGGGAATACACCTGAAACTATAGGGATCCTGCACTTGCGTTTTTTCGAGTTGGCCTATTTCACTCCCGTCAAGGATGTCCATCAGCGTTCTGGCGATATCCTTTTGTCCTGGTTGGTTCCTGATCTTTTGAATTGCCGGGTGAAAGGGTTCGTATTTTGAAAGGAAGGCATCCAGGGAAATCCCGCCGATCAGACAGGACCAATTCAAAAGATTCCATGCTTTCGAAAGGGATTCGCCAAGAAGGGCCTGCATGAATTGAGTCCCGTTCAAGATCGCCAATCCTTCTTTTTCCACCAGCCGATGCGCTTGGATCCCTTCTTTTTCCAACAGCTCTTTGGTAGAATGGATCTGGCCGTTTTTCCATGATTCACCCTCCCCCATAAGGGAAAGGGCCAGGTGAGCAAGTGGAGCCAGATCTCCGGAAGCCCCCAGAGAACCCATTTCGAAGATCAGGGGATAGATCTCGGCATTGTACATATCGACCAATGTCCTGACCAGATCCATGGTTACACCGGAATATCCCTTGGAGAGCGAAACGATCTTTAGCAATAAGATCCACTTTGATATCTTTTCAGGAACATGAGGTCCCATTCCACAGGCATGTGACCTGACAAGATTTTCCTGTAGTTCAGCCAGTTGGCTTTCCGGGATCTTTTTTTTGCAAAGAGATCCAAACCCTGTATTAATTCCATACACCGGATCTTGGCGGTTTTCGATCTCTGACTCAAGGAACTCCCGTCCTTTTATGATCTTTCTCCGGGCTTCTTCAGCCAGCTGAATTGTCCCGCCGGATTCAACTATTTCTACCAGATCCCTTAATGAAAGGTCCGGTTGGACACCGATCGTATAACTATGCTCAGCCATGGATTTTCTCAATCAATTCTTCAGTGGAAAATGAAAACTGCTCACCTGACCTCAGGTCTTTGAGGGAATATCTTTCTTGTTCGATCTCATCAGGCCCCACCACGATCACGAATTGGATATTGTTTCGATCTGCATACTGAAATTGCTTCTTGATCTTTGCGGACTCAGGGTAAACAAAACCCGAGATCCCACTTTGTGAAAGTTTGGTCCAGAGGGTCCAGGCACCTTCCATAGATCCCCGATCCACATGGCAAACGATGAATTCAGGACTTCCAGAGGTGTTTTCGGGAAAAAGGTTTTTGGATTCAAAATATTCGTAGAGCCTATCCAGCCCAAATGATAAGCCCACACCGGGAATTCCGGAGACTCCGAAAATTCCAGTCAAGTCATCATACCTTCCGCCTCCGCAGATACTACCGATTCCCGAATCGGGTATGACGATCTCAAAAATTGAGCCCGTATAATAATCCAGTCCTCTGGCCAGGGAAGGGTCAAAAACAAGCCTGGAATTCTGACTTCCGTTTTCTACGAGGCTAATGATCCTTTTCAGATCCTGAATGCCTGCAGCCAGTGCGGATTCAGGTGATTTATCTTCAAAAACTTGCTCTATTTCCCCCATATCGCCGAAATCGAGGTATCTATCGAGAAAATCAATACCCTGCTGTTCTACTCCCTGAAGTTGGAGTTGTTCGAATACCTTTTCCTTTCCAATTTTGTCAAGCTTGTCAAGGGTGCCTGTAAACTGACTAAGCTCAAGGTTTGGAGCGCATAGTTCTCCCACCCCTTCCAGGATGCGGCGATGGTTGATCAGGAATCTGAAATTGTCAATGCCAAGAGAAAACAGGATCTCATGAGCCATAATGATCAGCTCGGCATCGGAAAACAGTGAAGAAGATCCGACGGTATCTGCATCGCATTGCCAAAATTCCCTGAACCTGCCCTTTTGTGGTCGGTCTGCCCTCCAGACAGGTTGTATCTGGTGTCTCTTAAATGGAAAGCTTAATTCGTTATGGTTTGCCGCCACGTATCGGGCAAAGGGAACTGTAAGGTCATACCGAAGCCCTTTTTCGCTGATCTTTTTGGTGACCGCCGATTCGCCTCGTTCCAGGTCAGAAGAACTGATCCCATCATCTTTGTCCTTGCCGAGGTATTGTCCGGAATTGAGGATCTTAAAGATAAGCTTATCACCTTCAAGTCCGTACTTCCCCAACAGAACAGAGAGGTTCTCCATGGCCGGGGTCTGAAGCTCGGAAAAACCGAACTTTCTATACCCTTCCCTAATTCGATCGATGATCCAATTTCTTTTGGCCATAACCTCGGGACCAAAATCCCGGGTTCCCTTTGGAGGCAATGCTTTTTCTCCTTTCATAAATATGAGGCGAAATTACTTCCCTAAAAGGATTTTAATTGAATTTGAACCTGACAATTTTCAAGAATTAAATTGTAGCTTTGCGCCTCAATTTTTTTTAAGGCATTACAATGGCAGGACTTACACGTAAAGGACAGAACTTAAAGGTACGTTCGATCACCAAAAAGGCGAAGCAGAAGAGTATGAATTTCAAGCCTGTGGCGAAAAGGATCGATGTTGAAAGTATCAAGGAGGAATGGGCAAAAAAATCGGGTTCCAAGAAAAAGGAGACCAAGGTGGCGGAAGAAGCCCCCAAGGCTGAGCCTGTAAAAGCCGAAGAAGCTCCCAAAGCGGAAGAAACCGCTGCCAAAACCGAAAAGAAGGAAGCTAAAGCCAAAGAGTCGGCCAAGGCCAAAGAGGAGGAACCCAAAGCTGAAGTGAAGGAAGAACCTGCTGAAGAGGGCAAAGAAGAGTCTAAGGAAGCCTAAACCCTTTTTCCCAATTCGATGGCCTGAAGGTCTTCGATCTTTCCATTTTTTATTGTAAACCTCAGCATGGTCCTCATGCGGTGAAAACCTTGTTTGCCTGCTGCACCCGGGTTCATGTGCAATAGATTTAGTTCATTGTCGGGCATTACTTTCAGAATATGTGAATGCCCTGAAACAAATAGACCAGGTTTTTCGTCCTTCAATATCTTCTTGACACCTGCCGCGTATTTCGGCGGATAGCCACCGATATGGATCATTCCAATTCTTAGTCCCTGGCATTCAAAAAATAGTTGTTCGGAAAACGAGTTTCTGATCTCTCTGCCATCAATATTCCCATAAACCCCTCTGATGGGTTTATGAGATGCGATCTTATTCGCTACTTCAATAGTCCCGAAATCACCCGCATGCCAGACCTCATCACATTCTTTGACCATGCCCAAAATTTGGTTATCCATGTAGCCATGGGTATCAGAAAGCAACAGTATCCTCACCCCCAGTTGGATGGGTCTTTCCTCCAATTTTCGAGAACGGGAAGGTCTTCTTCTTTGACGATGCCTTTTGCCATGGCGATCGGCAATAGATCCTGATATCGGCAAAGGGATATAAATTCGACCTCTCCCTCGGCAAATTTTCTGTGCGCCTCCTCGAAACCATAAGAAAAGGTGGACAGCACTCCCATAACATCCATTCCGGATTGTTTCAAAGACAACGCGGCCGCCAGGGAAGATCCCCCGGTAGAAATCAGATCTTCGATGAGAACCACTTTTTCTCCTCCTTGAAAATGCCCCTCAATTTTATTCTCACGCCCATGTCCTTTGGCCTTGTCACGAACATAGATCATGGGAAGTTTCAGTCTGTCAGCGATGATGGCTGCCTGGGGAATTCCGGCTGTTGCCACCCCTGCTATCATTTCCACCTCGGGATAGTGGTGTCCTATCGCCTTACGTAGGTTGTCGGTGATAATTTCCCGTGAGCCGGGAAAGGATAAGGTTTTTCTGTTGTCACAGTAGATCGGTGATTTCCAACCGGAGGTCCAGGTAAAAGGATCTTTGGGCTTCAGAATTACTGCCCCGGTTTCCAAAAGAGCATTGGCAATTGACCGGGATGTTTCGGATTCTTGAAAACTCATTCTTTAATGAATAATATTGTCAATGTTAAGGATGGAAAAGTTCACAAAAAAAATTATTTACGGAGGATCATCAAAGATCATTCTTGAAGGGCAGGAAATGGATCAGATTTCCGGTTTAGGGAATTTTTCTATCCACCATGAAGAGCAACTTCCATTTGTTTCAGATGATCATTTCGGGGAATACATTGTGGAGAATTGGAACCTTTTCGCTTACAGGAGCAAGTCGATCATTGTTGAGCAAGAAAATGCATCCAAGGCATTTGGGGAGTTGAAAGATAAATTGAACAATGAAAGAGCCGCCGGGGGTGTTCTCAAAAAAGGCGATGAATATCTGATGATCAAAAGAAATGGGTTTTGGGAGTTCCCCAAGGGGAAGCTTGAAAAGAAGGAAGATTGGAAAAATGCAGCTGTTCGGGAAGTCGAGGAAGAGACAGGGGTAGGCGGATGGATCACCGGGAAAATTCATACCACATACCATGTCTACAAGAGGGCGGACAACATCAATCTGAAGGAAACCAGGTGGTTTTCAATGGAGGCAGAGGGAGAGCATACTTTGGAACCGCAGGAAAAGGAAGGTATTACTGAAGTAGGCTTTTTTGACAGGGAAAGAGTGGAGAAGTTACTGACCGGTAGCTATGATAACATGATCCTGACCTGGGAGCATTACAAGCATCACAACTTGTAGGGAAGATATTTATCAACCGGCCTGCCGAATTTATGGATCTCCCGGATCACCGAAGAACTGATCGAGGCAAGTTCCGGAGAGGTGATCAAAAACACGGTCTCCAAACCATCGAGCAGATCCCGATTGATCTGAGAAATGGTATTCTCATATTCGAAATCAGTGGTATTTCTCAAACCCCTGAGAATATATCTGGCGTTGTTTTCGGAGGCGAACTCAGCGGTCAGGCCGGTATAGGTTTTGACCAATACATTTTCCTGGCCATCAAAAGCTTCGGAAACCTTTTTTTCCATCAGTTCCGGTTCAAAATACCTGGTTTTGTTGGGGTTGATCCCGATTCCAATGACAACCTGATCAAAGATCTTCAGACCTCTTCTGACCACATCTTCATGACCCTTTGTGAACGGATCAAAAGAACCTGGAAAAACCGCTATTCGGTTCATACCTGGACTGTAAAAAAAGAAGCAAAGGACTCGAGGTGCTGGTGCTCCGGGATATCATCGAAAAGATATCCAAAATAGAATAGCTTGGGTCTTTCGGCGGCGGATACGTTCTGAAAAAATCCACCTAAAAGATCAAGGACGGGGTCTTGCTCACCAAAGTCACCACTGACCTTCACAGGAAGCTTCGAGAGATCCTGGTCCATATGTTCGGCCAGGTTAGCAGAAAAGTAAACCAGATCTTCCACAAAGGGACATTCGTAAGAGTTGTAAAATCTGGGAAGGCCCTTGCTGATCAAAATGGCTTTCAGGTATTTATTGGTCCAGTCAAGCCATAATTCAGAGTCATTCTCCGAACTCGCAACTCCGGAGGCGAGTTCAAGGATACCATCCGAACTATGCGAATAATTGATTCTCTTCTTAGGATACTTCTTTGAAAAGTATTCGTTCAGCTTTTGATTTGATCCGAATACAGAGCTAAAGCCAAGGTCCGGGTGTTTTTTAGATCTTGCGGCAAAATCAAGCTCCAAGGGGCCAAAGGTTGATTCAAGAACATCCTTGTTCTTTTTCTCATCCATGAAGCCTGTGGGTACCAGTGTGCAATATGGGTTGTCCTGGACAACAATAATTTTCTTCCAGAAACCCGCCGCCAGGAAATGATGATGATGGTAAACATCTTCCAATGCTTCCTCGGTCGTGACTTCACCATTCCATGAAATATGATCAAACCAAAGAACTCTTTTCTCCTTGGGATCAAGTACACAGCATTTCAGGGATTTTTGTCCGACCGTTATGGATAAAAAATACTTCCCGAGATGATCGACCAGGAATTTTTCATCCTTGACTGAAACGATCTCTTCGGTGATTTTTTCCGCCTTTTTGCTCACAGGGTTTATTCCCAGTTACCAGTGGTTGTGACTTCTTCTCTGGAGCCGACTCTTAACGGCTCGCCTTTGCTTCGCAATTCGCTTAGATAGCTGATCGGCGTTCTGTCCTTGATCTCAAAGACATCCACCATGATTTTGTTCTTCTCGATCCTATCCGCAAAAATCACGAATTGTTTGTCGGTCCCCGGGATGTTGGGGAGGGACTCGGGTTTGAAACCTGGATATTGATCTTTTGGGAACAACCTGTCCCATACGGCAACGGCACCGACAGTATCGATGTGCACGATCACACTATCTCCACCGTATTGCCTCACGATGATCTCCTCGGACCTTTCAATGTTGTAAACCGTATCAGACTGTATGAAATTGATGATCTGATCCCAATTTCCGGCATACTTTCCGTGTACGCTCAGATAGACCTTTTGGACCTCCCTCAGCGTCTTAAGTTTTTCAATTTTGGCCAGTTCGTCGGCTTTCACTCTTTTCCTTTCAAGAATGGGCCCTTCAATACTTTTGTAAAGCATAAATGCAAGGGAAAGGGCGATAAGAAAGAAAACAACCGAGACGGCTTTAATGGCGTTCATCTATACTGAATTTGCGTGCAATAATAACCAATAAACCAAAGATATAAAATCAATTCAACCCCATTAGCGCTTTAGAAATCCCGACTTTTTTTTAAGTTCATCAGGATCGATTGAATTTGCGAAAATTCCATGCTTTTCGCGGTCAGACAGGCTGGAAATATCTTCCCAACTCATCCATTTGACCTCTCCTATGGATTTGACCTCCGCACCAAGTTCCGGGTCATGGCCCAATTTGATCTCAGTGGTTTTGGCCTCCATTTCAAAAAAGAGCTCCACCGCATGGAATGGTTTATTGATGAACTCGCTCAGGAAAAGAAACTCGCCGGTTCTTGCCAGAATCCCGGTCTCCTCATAGACTTCTCTCTCCAGGCAAGAGGTCAGACTTTCACCAAAATTCAATTCTCCTCCTGGTAATGCCCATAAAAATCCTTTTTCGCCCACTCCCATATTTTTGACCATCAACACCTTTCCATCCACCTCGAGCAGACCGCAAACTCTCAATCTGTACCTGGCACCATAGGTCTTTTCAACCAAATGTTGAATTTTGTCGGATGAATTCTTCTGAGACATATCCAAAAGTAATAAGCCAAAACCCAAAGTTCAGAGAGCTGGTGACAAAAAAGATGGAGGGTCAGCATTTCATGCGACTTCTTGATCTTGACCTCGTGGAAATCGAAGAAGGTCGTACCCGCGCGGAATTGTCAGTTAAAACCAAACACAAGCAGCAGAATGGATTTCTACACGGCGGCGTGATCGCCACTATGGCAGATGTGGTCATGGGCTTTGCAGCATTTTCCCTCGTTCCTCATGAGCATCATGTGGTTACAGGCGATTTGAGGGTCTCATTCCTGTCTCCTTCTACATCGGAAAATGTCTATGCAAAGGGATGGGTTCTGAAGCCAGGAAAGAAGCTTCACTTCTGCGAGGCCGAAATCTGGGAGGAACAGAGCGGTGGAAATAAGCTGATCGCAAAAGCTTCTTCGTCGATGGCTGTGATTTTTCCTGAAGATTTTCACAGAAAGAAATGATTTGTGGCCTAATTTTGGAGGATCATTTGGTCAGATTAATTTCAAGAACATGAAAAGAATTGTTTTAACCGCTATCGTTTTATTCAGTGCATCTTTCGCTTTCAGCCAGGATTTGAATCTACAACAGGAACCCACAGCGGTTTCAGGAGTTGGGGTCTTGAACTTTGAGGAGATGGCCTTCAATTTCGGTGATATTACCCAGGGAGACAAGGTGTCTCATACCTTTGTTTTTACCAATACCGGTGAAGCTCCATTGGTTATTTCCAGGGTTCAAACCACTTGTGGTTGTACTGTTCCTACCTGGCCAAGCCAGCCTGTAGCGCCGGGCGAAACAGGAGAAATTGCCGCCACATTCAACAGTGCTGGCAAAATGGGGATTCAAAACAAAGTGATCACCATTCATTCCAATGCCAGTGAGCCTGTGGTTCGCCTTACGTTGAAAAGCAACGTTCTGAAAAAGACCGAGGGCGGCGACTCGACTCCCGGAGAATAGTCATCCAAACCTGTAGGGTGGGAGATGAAGGAAGTCTTAAAGAAGGTTCGCAATTACGAGATCAGGATAAGGCAGGCCGTAGATTCCCATATGCACGGGAACTTCGAATCTGTTTTCAAAGGCTCCGGTCTGGAGTTTGATGATATTCGCTCCTATGAGTACGGAGATGATGTCAGAACAATCCACTGGAAAGCAACAGCTAAGGGTCATGGAACTTTCGTAAAGACCTTCAAGGAAGAAAAGGAGCAAATTGTCTTCTTCCTGGTTGATGTAAGCGCATCTCAAAATCTGGGAACCCCAGGCAACAGAAAGGTTGAAATATCCAAAGAGATCTGTTCTGTACTCGCCTTCTCGGCAATCAAGGAATCGAGCCAAACCGGAGTGTTGGCATTTTCTGATCAAAGGGAAATGTACATACCCCCTGCCAAGGGGCGCGGGCAGGCGATGAGAATATTCAGGGAGCTGTTTAAGCTCAAGACCAAATCCCGGAAGACCGATATTTCCAAAATGTTGGGTTATGTGCTCAGCAGGCTTAAGAGGAAGGCTGTGATCATTATGATCTCCGATTTTATCGATGAGGAATATGAAAAGAACCTGAAAGCTCTTTCAAACCTTCACGATCTGGTCGTGATCCACATTTCTGATCAAAGGGAGCGTAAATTACCAAGAATGGGGATCGTGCCCCTCAAGGATCAGGAATCGGGGAATACCATTTGGATCAACAGTTCTTCAAAGGAGTTTGCCCATCTTTCGGGGGATTATTTCAGAAGCAACTCGGAGAAATTGGATGCCATCAGCAAGAGGCTTGGTGCAAATTATATTCATATCGACACGGAAGAGGATTATGTCCCCAAGCTGATTCAGCTTTTTAGGATCAGGAACCTGAGCAAGAGAAATCCAAAAAGGTGAGCAGAATTCTATTCTTCATCGTTGGGGTTTTGGCCGGCCATCTGCTTTCGGCCAAAAACAAGCCGGAGGGCCGGTTTCTCAGTGATTCAGTGATGATAGGAACTCCCGTTGAGTATTCTTTATCCATGAAATATCCACTGGATTGGCAGGTGATTTTTCCTGATTCCAATTTCGATTATCAACCCTTTGAGGTCATCGATGTCCAGTACTTTGAGACCCGCAGCGATTCGGTTTTTTCTTTCGATAGTGCTGTCTACACCTTTTTGAGCTTTAGCATTGATCCGGTTCAGGAATTGAGCGTTCCGGTTACGATTATCAATGGCAAGGATTCAGTTTCAATCCCTACGGAACCAAAAAGTCTTTTTTTTAAGGATCTGATACCTGTGGTTAGCGATTCGCTGAGTATCAAAAGCAACACCACTCCTGCGATCATGAAGCTTTATTTCAATTACCCGAGATTATTCTGGGCTATTGGTATCGCTCTCGTTCTGTTGCTCTTGACAGCGGTGTTTTTTGGTAAGCGGTTGTCCAATATGTGGAAGGCCTATATTCTCCGTAGGAAGAACAGAAAGTTCCTTGACTCCGTCATGTTGTACCAGAACATCAATGGCTCTCCTAACAAGACAGAAGTGGAAGGGTTTGAAAAGCTATGGAAAGCCTATATGCAAAGTCTTTCTTCATTGCCTTATACCGCCATGACCACCAGGGAGATTTCAAAACTTGGAGATAATGAAGAGATCGTGAATTGGCTTAAAGCCATTGATAATTTCCTCTATGGGGATCGTGGTTTTGATCGCTGGACGGATCTGGTAATCGATATGAAGAACTTCGCGGAAGACTCCTTTTATCAAAAGCTCGATCAATTGAAGAAAGGCAAGGTATGAACGCTCCCTGGGATTGGTTTGATCTGAATTGGTTTTTGCCCGAAACACTGCGTGGTTTTGAATGGGTTAACCCTCAGTTTCTCTGGGCCTTTTGGTTGATCCCAATT
This sequence comes from Cytophagales bacterium, assembly GCA_028282565.1. Lineage (GTDB taxonomy): Bacteria > Bacteroidota > Bacteroidia > Cytophagales > CCMP332 > JANQHS01. Next base: position 11,236 of record JANQHS010000436.1, read on the forward strand.
GTGTTCCTCGCCAGGTGGGGACTCTTCCTCAAGATCAGGCAAAAGCTGGATGTAGCATTGCCCCGGAAAAATTTGAGATCATCGATCTCTTCTTTCCTACGGATAATCCCGACTATCCTGTTTTTTCTTTTTCTTTCCTTTATTCTTATTTCCCTGGCTCGACCACAGAGGACCAATGAAACCGTAGAGCAATGGTCAGAGGGTATTGACATTGTTCTGATTCTCGATGTTTCTCAGTCGATGGAACTTCAGGATTTTAAACCGAATCGCCTTGAGGCTGCCAAAAGGGTGGCAAGGGATTTTATCCAAGGCAGATTCCAGGATAGGGTTGGGCTTGTTGTCTTTTCCGGGGATGCTTATTCACTGGTTCCACTAACGACGGATTATGATCTCCTGAACCAAAGCATTGATCACATTGAACTCCAAATGATTCCTCAGCAGGGCACGGCGATAGGAAGCGCATTGGCGGTAGGAGTGAACAGGATGAAAGATTCGTATTCAGCTTCGAAGGTGATCATCCTTTTGAGTGACGGAGATAACAATGCTGGAAATATAGATCCGATCACCGCTGCGGAATTGGCCTCAGCCTACCATATCAAAATCTACACCATCGGTGTGGGAAAAGAAGGAGAGGTGCCATACGGGAAAAACTTTTTTGGAGCAACACAGTATGTCACCAGCACGCTTGACGAAACCACTCTCCGGAAATTGGCCGAATTGGGTAGGGGACAGTTCTTCCGTGCCTCAAACAATGAAGCTCTGGCTTCGATCTTTTCGGAGATCGATCAACTGGAGAAAGCCGATATCAAGGAAAACAGGTATAAGGACACCAAGGATTTTTACCAGATCTATCTTTATTGGGCTTTGCTGTGCTTTACCCTTTGGTTGATCTCCAAAAACACCTTTCTGGCCAATAGTCTGGAGGATTAGTCTGCGCGTATTAGATCCGGTAACCAACTCACCGTCTCCGGAAAGGCGATCAAAACACCCAGTACCAGAATTTGTACGATCACGAAAGGAATGATACCTCTGTACAACTGAGCCGTAGAGATATAACTCGGAGCGACTCCTTTGAGATAGAACAGTGAAAATCCAAAGGGAGGGGTGAGAAAAGAGGTTTGGAGATTGACGGCAAGCAGTATTCCTATCCAGATCAGATCGATACCAAGTCCTTTGAAGATCGGTGCTACCACCGGAACGATGATGAAGACAATCTCTATAAAGTCAATGAAGAAACCGGCAAAAAAGACCAGGAACATGACCAGTGCCACAAATGACCCCGGACTCATGTTTTTTTGAAGAATTAATTCCGTTAACAAATGATCTCCTCCCAGCCCTCTAAAGACAAGCGAAAATGCGGTTGCCCCGATAAAAATCATGAATACCATAGAGGTCAGGTAGGTCGATTCCTTTCCAATTGATTTTAATGTTTTCCAGGACATCTTTCCTTGAGTCCAGGCAAGGAGAATAGCACCCACAGCGCCCACTGCTGCCGCTTCAGTCGGGGATGCGATACCGGCAAATATGGACCCCAAAACAGCCAGGATCAGCAAAAACGGGAGGATCAATGATTTTAGAAGATTGTTGACATTCATTTTTTCCTCTTCCGAATAATCCACTTGCCCCGGAACCCAATCCGGCTTGATGAGCGTGATGATAAAAACGACCAGAAGATAGAGGATGACCAATCCAACCCCCGGAGCCACCGCGGCTAAAAACAACTCTCCCACGGACACGTTGAGTACACTTCCCAGTAGAACAAGAACCACGGACGGGGGAATGATCTGTCCCAACGTTCCGGAGGAGGAGATCACCCCAGTTGCCAATTCCGCCCTATAGTTTTGTTTGATCATGGTGGGAAGACTGATCAATCCCATGGTCACAACCGTCGCTCCCACAATTCCGGTTGATGCGGCCAACATTGCTCCCACGATGATCACGGCATAAGCCAATCCTCCCTTAACTCTTCCCATTAGCCGCCCCATGTTTTTAAGGAGATTTTCTGCCAATCCTGATTTTTCAAGGGTGATACCCATGAATATGAATAGCGGCGCGGCGATCAACACATAATTGTTGACGATCCCATAAATCCTTAAAGGAAGAGCATAAAAGAAATCGAATCCGAGCGTTAAGGCACCAAAAATCAAGGCAACTCCGCCAAGCGTAAAGGCGACCGGGTATCCTAGCAAGATCAGAATAAAGGCGGAGGCGAACATGATGATGGGCAGCCACTCAGTCATCACCTCGGATCAAGTCAAACAGATTGGAAAGAGCCTGGATGAACAAAAGCAAAAACATCAAGGGGATCATAGATTTGATGATGAAGCGGAATGACAGCCCGCCGGGATCTGGTGATCCCTCCATAATCTCCCAACTGTTCAGGGCATATCTGGAGGAGTAATAAACCCCTACCAGGCAGAAGGGAATCAGAAATAGAATATTCCCTGTGATATCAATGATTCGTCTTCTTCCTGAGCCCCACTTGTTATAGAAAAGATCGACCCGAACATGCTTGTTGAGCAGGTAAGTCTGAGCTGCACCCAGAAGGAAAATGAACCCAAACATTTGCCATTCCAGCTCAAAGAGCCAGGGAAATGAGATATTCAATGCATACCTCATTAACACATCCACTAGGATCACAAATGGCAATAGAATATTCATGAAGGTGGCTATTTCCCCTCCATACCTGACGATCTTTTTGAATGGGCTTGTCGTGTTTGAACTCACTGGGTTCAATATTAGTTGAAGTTTTTTGAATTGTATCTTACGGACCCAAATTGAAAAGAACAGAATGAAAAGAGTCCGGATCGAATTCCCACGGGACTTGACCTATACGGTGGAAGAGAAGGTCAGAGTGGGAGATCTGAATTATGGAAACCACCTTGGTAATGATGCCGTGCTTGCTCTTCTCCATCAGGCCAGGATGGAATTTCTGGGAAGTTTCGGGTGGTCGGAGATGGATATGGGAGGTTTGGGTTTGATCATGACGGATTCAATGATCGAATACAAATCGGAAGGTTTTTTTGGGGAAAGGCTAAAAATAAAAGTGGGTTTCGGTGATTATTCAAGGGTTGGTTTTGACCTTTATTATCTGATCGAAAAGGAGGATTCCGTGGTTCTCGCCAAAGCCAAAACAGGCATGGTCTACTATGATTATCAGTTGAAGAAGGTATGCTCAATTCCCGAAGAGGTATTGAAGATCATCCAAAAAGGGAAATAGAATGGAAAAGGAAAAAGCAGACATTCGCTCTCTTGAGATCCATGAACTCCAAGAAAAGCTGGAAGAGCAAGGGGAACCCGGATTTCGATCCAAGCAGATCTGGGATTGGATTTGGAGAAAAGATATTTCCTCTTTCGCTGAGATCAGAAATATTCCTAAATCATTGATCGGCACGCTTGAATCAAAGTTCTCGTTTGGCCGACCCACAGTTGTCGACGTTCAGAAAAGTTCGGATGGAACCATTAAGTGCGGATTCGAATTATCGGATGGAGAATTTATTGAAGGTGTATTAATTCCAACCGATTCAAGGATCACGGCCTGTATTTCCTCGCAAGTAGGATGCTCATTGAGCTGTGCCTTTTGCGCTACCGGTCTTTTGAAACGGAAACGCAATCTGTTTTCCTACGAGATCTATGATCAGGTTTTTTTGTTGAACAGGCTTTCTCGGGAGGTTTATGGAAAACCACTTTCCAATATTGTGTATATGGGCATGGGCGAGCCTCTGTTGAATTACGGCCAGGTATTGAGGTCTTCCAGAATGATCAATTCAAAGGAAGGCATGGGAATGTCACCAACAAGGATCACGGTATCAACCGCGGGGATCACAAAGATGATCGATCAATTGGCCAATGACCAACCGAAGTTCAATCTGGCTTTGTCGCTTCATGCTGCCAATGATGAGAAAAGGAACAAGGTCATGGAGATCAACAGGACCAACGATCTCCAAGGGCTGATCAAAGCATTGAATAACTTCTATTCAAAGACCAGGAACAGGATCACCTTTGAGTATATCATGCTTAAGGATTTCAACGATTCTGATACCGATGCTGAAGAGTTGGTGCAAATTGCAAGGAAGGTTCCCTCAAAGGTCAACCTTATCGAATACAATCCGGTAGCCGGATTGCCATTTGCTAAAACCGATCCTGAAAAGGCAGAAAGGTTTCGGGACTACCTTGTCAAAAACAGAATACCAGCGAGCTTAAGGCGTAGCCGGGGCAAGGATATCGACGCAGCATGCGGACAGTTGGCAGGAAAAAAGTAAAAACCAAAGGACATAAAAAAACCCCTTCAGAAACCTGAAGGGGTTCTATTTATATTCCTGGAAAGGAATTTATTCGATAACCAGTTTTTGAATTCCTCTCTGATTAGCGTTAGAGATTTCAACAAAATAAACACCTGACTCAAGATCAGAAACATCTAATCTGATAGTGCTTTCATTGGAGCTAGAAGACTTATAAGTCTTACCTACAACATCCATAACCTTAACATCGACATATCCTTTGATAGCATTTTCGATGTTAACCTCGCTAGTCGCTGGATTTGGATACATTGCAAATTTGACCTGAGCTCTGCTCTTAAGATCCGTTGTACCTGGCCATACTGGCATGGTTCCTGCCATGTAAACCATATCATCAACATAGTACCTGATACCTGGGCCATTACCTCCATCAGGAAAGAAGTCGAAGCTACCCAGGCTGGTAACTCCACCATTATGAGTGTAAGAAGAAGCTACAACAGGAACTCCACCAACCCAGTACTGGATCGAGTCATTGTCAAGATCAATGTAGAACCTTACATCAACCCATGCATCTTGAGCATATGCTACGGTGTCACTACTGATAGTTTGAGTAAGAGTTCCACCATCGTCAAAGTTGGTTTCGATGACCCAACGAGTTCCGGCAACCTCGGTTTCCTGTATGTTGAAGTAAGCGCTTTGGCCTGACTCAACATAAAGGCTCATTCCAACTTCCCAGACACCGGTAGTTACATCACCCATGAGATAAAGTGCATCAGTGGTAGCATCCTCAAAACGGATAGAGTTGTCGCCACTGCTCGCAAAATCTGTAGAGATCATCGCATCTTCACCTGTACCGGGAGCTCCACTCCAGGTATCCCAGTTCACATCAGACAAGCCTACATAAGATCCATCAAGATAGCAATCGAAGTGTGGGTCGTCGCCAGGTGCTCCATAAATACCAGGTACAAGCTCGGAAGCAGTGACAATACCAGGAGTAACCTGCGTCATCGTCAATATAGTTGCAACACCTCTTGTAGCATCGAAAGATACGTGTGCGCCACCGGCAATACCGTCAATACTTCCAAGAGTCGCCATATGAGTATTCACATCGAATGAAACTGAAGTTACAGTATCGTTGGCTATATCATATTGGAAAAGGGTGTTGTCGGTAGGTAAATCCTGAGCATAAAGCCATACATATGGTCCACCGGGAGAGATTGTATCGACAGTTCCTCCGTAAAGACCAGCCACACCAAGCTCAGCATCGGTTTTGGAGAAAATGGGTGCTCCACCTGTTTTGGCTACAAGCTGAAGTCCGTTGCTGAAGTTTCCTAACCAGAAACCACCTGCTCCACCATCTGCATTCGGGTCATAAGCACACATTCTTGCGCCGATTGTTCCCGAAAGGGCAATGGTTTGAACAAGTGAATTGTTCACGGGATCAACCTCGTAAATGGACTGACCAGCAGCTCCCATGAAAAGGTTGGTTCCATCAGTAGTAATGGAACGAACAGCGGCTACACCGGGAATAAGTACGATTTCCGGGTTGCTTCCGTCACAATCCATTTTGTAGAGAGTATCACTATTCCATTTTGAAATCCAGAGTTTGTCATGAATGTAGCAAACACCGGTAAGGGAAACAGCAGATCCTGGAACCAGATTGGCGGCTAATGAGTCACCAATGGCCCAGCTTTTTACGAGGTCAAATTGAGCAGCTTTTGACCCGGCAATCGCAGGGTGGTTTGAAGGGTTGGGGTCAGATTCCGAGTGCGAAGACGCGGTTGCCGTACCCATGCCTACAAAGGCCACCAGGCAAAAAATTAACAAATAGTAGATTCTGTTCATGATAATAATAATTTGTTTAAAGTTCCTTAAGAATTAACTAATCCAAAATTTGATTGGGGGCCAAAATACACCCTTATCGGAATAAATCACACAAAAACATGCAAATTTTTGGTATTTCTTACGTGGCGTTTTTTTGGCCTTATTAACCCTTAAATAGCACGTGAATAGCTATGGGTTGGTTGGGTCAAAGGTGGCTTTATTTGCACTTTTTTTTAAAAAAACGAAGAAAGGAGGCTGTTTTTAATACAACCTCCTCATTATCAGCCTCTTTTGTCGGATTTGCCTCCGGGTTTTTTTCCACCCGCCTTTCCGGAGCCAGCAATTGAATCCCTCATGTCGGTATCGGCTTCAATATTCTTGAGTCGGTAATAGTCCATTACTCCAAGGTTACCCATGCTAAAGGCTTCGGAAATGGCCTTTGGTATTTGGGCTTCCGCTTCAATAACCTTGGCTTTCATCTCCTGGCTTTTGGCTTTCATTTCCTGCTCGTTGGCTACCGCCATCGCCCGTCGTTCTTCGGCTTTGGCTTCGGCAACTTTGAGATCGGCATTGGCTTGATCGATCTGCAGTTTGGCCCCTATATTCTCTCCAACATCTACATCGGCGATGTCAATAGAGAGGATCTCAAATGCCGTACCTGCATCCAAGCCTCTTTCGAGAACCAGTTTGGATATCTTATCAGGGTTTTCCAGGACTTCGCTATGGGTTTCAGCGGAACCTATGGAGGTAACAATCCCTTCACCTACCCGCGCGAGAATGGTATCCTCGCCAGCACCTCCAACCAATTGTTGAATGTTTGCTCTTACAGTAACCCTGGCAGTAGCGATCAACTGAATACCATCTGCGGCGACCGCTGCAACTTTTGGAGTGGTGATAACCTTGGGATTCACGGATATCTGGACAGCCTCGAATACATCTCTTCCCGCCAGATCGATCGCGGTGGCCTGTTTAAAAGCCAAGTCGATATTGGCCTTGTCCGCAGAGATCAATGCTTTGATCACATGAGGAACATTGCCTCCTGCCAGATAGTGCGTTTCCAATTCCGTGGTCGAAACTTTCAATCCGGCCTTGGTAGCGGTGATCATGGAATTCACAACAATTCTGGGTGGCACCTTTCTGATCCGCATGAAAACAAGTTCCAGCAGACCAACCCGTACTCCGGAAAAGATCGCGGTGATCCATAGATTAACCGGAACGAAATAGAGAAAAAGAAAAAAGAGTAAGATCGCTCCGATGAGGATCAGAAGTGAAAAAAGTCCTGTTGCCATTTTAAGTTGATATTTCTTCTACAATTATTTTTCTGCTTTCGACCTTCAATATTCGGATTCTTTTCCCGGAATCCACATATCCTCCAAAGGCGGTCACCTCGTATTCCTGGTTTTCAAAATCCCCCTTACCGATCGGTCTTAAATTCGAAGCTGCGATTCCTTCGTCACCAACCTTGAGATTGATGGTTTTGTTCTGATTGAACTTCCCGGTGTTGCTATCCTTAAGAGAAAATCTTTCCCAGGACCTTCCCCTGAAGCTTAAGACAACCATTCCCACTGAAAAGACAAAGCTTCCAAGAAAGAACAAGTGTGCCGTAGCCGGAGAAAAATAGCTGTACGACAGCACAATGCCTGTGATGTAGGAAGCTATTCCCAGGATACCAAATATGGTCGTCCCCGGAATAAAGAGTATCTCAACGATGGCCAGAGCGACACCAATAACAATAAATCCTATGACGATGAACCACTCCAAATCAATAGGCTTTGGCAAATATGACCCTTCCCGCAGAGGGCTTGCCTGTGACCATGCACTTTCCTTCTTTCATGTCCTCCTCCATAGGAATACAACGAATGGTCGCCTTGGTCTCATTCTTTATTTTTTCCTCTGTTTCTGCACTCCTATCCCAATGCGCAAGAATAAATCCTCCTTTCGATTCCAGGATCTCCCTGAATTCATCATATGAATCCGCTTCATGCGTATTCGCTTTCCTAAAATCCAGGGCCTTTTGGTAAATGTTCTTTTGTATTTCCTCCAACAAGCCTTCAACGGTTTGATCAATCCCTTCCAGATCCACCAGTTCTTTTACCCCGGTATCCCTCCTGGCCAGCTCCACCTTTTTGTTTTCAAGATCTCTGGGCCCAATTGCTAAACGTATCGGAACCCCTTTCAATTCATATTCTGAAAATTTCCATCCGGGACGTTCCGTGTCCCGATCGTCCAGTTTCACGGAAATGCCGTGCGATTTAAGTTTTGTAGCTATCTCTCTTCCAACTGTGCATATCTCATCGTATTGCTCCTCGGATCTGTAGATCGGTATGATGACCACCTGGATCGGTGCTAGCTTGGGAGGAAGCACCAGTCCCTGATCATCGGCATGAGCCATGATCAAAGCACCCATAAGTCTTGTACTCACACCCCAACTCGTTCCCCATACGTACTCTTCTTTGCCATCCTTGTTTGCAAATTTTACATCAAAGGCCTTGGCAAAATTTTGACCAAGAAAATGTGTTGTCCCTGCCTGAAGCGCTTTTCCGTCTTGCATCAAGGCTTCTATGCAATAGGTTTCAACCGCGCCGGCGAATCGTTCACTGGCAGACTTTCTTCCTTTTAACACAGGTACGGCCAATACATCTTGAGCGAAAGCAGCGTAGACCTCAAGAATGTTTAAGGTCTCTTCTTGTGCTTCGGCCTCAGTGGCATGTGCGGTATGACCTTCCTGCCAGAGGAATTCCGCTGTTCTCAGGAATAGCCTTGTTCTCATTTCCCAGCGGACCACATTGGCCCATTGGTTGACCAACAGGGGCAGATCACGATAAGACTGTATCCAGTTCTTATAGGTGCTCCAGATAACGGTCTCTGAGGTAGGTCTTACAATCAACTCCTCCTCCAAAGCAGCATCAGGGTCTACCACAACGCCCTTTCCATCCTCGGAATTTTTCAAGCGGTAATGGGTCACCACAGCACATTCCTTGGCGAATCCTTCGACATGATCAGCTTCTTTGCTCAGATATGATTTCGGTATGAAGAGGGGGAAATAGGCGTTCACATGCCCGGTTTCTTTGAATCGGTCGTCCAGATCTCTTTGCATTTTTTCCCAAATGGTAAAGCCATACGGTTTGATGACCATGCATCCCCTGACCGGTGAATTCTCGGCCAGATCTGCCTTTAGAACGATGTCATTATACCACTGTGGGTAATCCGATTCTCTACTTGTGATCCCCTTTGCCATTTCGTGTTTTTGCCTTTTGGTATAGGATTTGCATTGCGATAAGTGCGCAAAGATAGTTTTATGAAGGATTAAATCTCAGTGACAATTGAATTAAGCATCATGAAAAATATATACTCCAAAATCGTCCTTTCTTTTTGTTTCATATCGCTTTTTCATTTGGACTCTTTTTCATGGAATTCAAGCTCGCTGATCCTTTCCAACCAAGTTAACTCCACATCTCAGACGAACTTTTATCTCGAAAGAGATCTCTTGCAGGAAATGCATTATTCGCAGCATTGCTATACTTATCATCCTACGGAATTCGTGTTGATCAAATTGGAACCGAGCCCTTTTTTGTATCAGGGTTATGGTTATGGGTTTATGCCCTCCATGTTCGGGGGCAACCTGTTTCGATTTGGAAATGAATTTGTGGATGTTGGAGACGGTCAGGCCGGAAATCTGGGAACCCTGATCAGTCAAAGGAGGAAGATGTTTTTGTTGAGAATGGGAGGAGATCTTTTGGTCCTCGTTCTGGACCTGGTCGGAAGCATGGCTGTGACTGCAAGTACCAGCCCTGCATTCACCTATGTACCCGGTAGCTATTCCAACCCTGTTCCCGCCTGTTATCAGCCACAGCAGATAGTGCTTCCTCCGCCGTTTTTCTCTGTTTATAATCCGACGAGTACCATTCTGCCCAATGAGGACCCTATTGTATACACACCTTTGGCTGGTCCAAAAAAGGATATTCCGTATAGGGGTAAGCCTGCTCCAATTCAGGTATCAACCTCCCATTCAAAGCCTTCACCAACGGTCGATAAGGCTCCTGCTCAATATCGGGTGACAAAGAAAAAAGTCAACTATGTCGATGAGGCGAAAGTTCTTTCCGGAAATTATACGCATGAAAAGAAATCTGTCAAAAAAGAGAACAAATGGGGTAAAATCCTTTTCCAGGAGGTAGAATACAAGAGAGACAAGGGCAAGCAATCTACTGGAAGAAGTGGAATAATGAAGTCAGAGGTCAAACCAAAGATCTCCACTTCACCGAGATCAAAGAGCTACACTGCTCCCAAGCAAAATAATTGGAATCGTAGGCAAAGCACGCCAACTGCAAAACCGAGAAGCTCTTATTCTCAGCCTAGTCAAAACAAAAGCAGAAGTACCGGGAGTTACAATAACTCCAGGAGTTCAAGGCCGGCACAGGTCGCACCGCAAAGGAGAACTGCACAACCTGCCAGGGTGAATAAGGCACCGGCGCAAAGACAGAAGCCCCCTGCTCAAAACCAACGCAAGGCACCTGCAGCTAAAAGGAGCCCGCAGAAAAAATAGTCAGTTCGTCTTGTTTTAAGGGCAAAAGGTTCTCAGGGTTGGTTTTATTTGTGGTGAGAATCCATCATGATCAAAGCCGGCCCATATCTTCTGTTGTTTTTTCTCGGATCACCTATTCTTCATGCGCAGGTTGGCAAGGAATACCTTAGAGATGCAGTTCTCTTTTCCATGCAAAGCCAATTCGGGTCTGCCCGGTCCATTTCTTTTGGCAATGCAGGTGTGGCAGGGAGAAATGAGTCGAGTTATAGTTTCCTGAACCCAGCCGTCATTTCGACCTTCACAAAAAGTGAACTCGGATTGACCATCGGTATAGGCAACGAAAGCATCACCTCCGATTTTTCGGGCAATCAAGAAAGATATTCTCAGGGAGATTTTTTCCTAAATCATGTCGGACTTGTCTTCAATATTCAGGTACCGGAGAATTCCGACATACCCTTTGAGAAGCACAATTTTGCCATTACGGTGAACAAGGTTGGAGACTTTTCCAGCCAGGTGAACTTTTCAGGAGAAAACGATCTGAACGGACTATCGGATTACTTGATTCAGGAAAGTACTGGTTTCAATTCTCTGTTCCTTGATGGAAGTAATTCTCTATTGGGTCTGGGTTTCCAAAATTTTCTATTCGATGTCGATGCTACACAATGCCAGAGCTACGATTGCGATCAGTACACCAGGGTGTTTCCCATGCAAGCCCTGGTTCAGGAGGGAGAAATTGTT
>JANQHS010000062.1 GCA_028282565.1 Cytophagales bacterium
GATGGCTGAAGAAATCAAGAAACCCTCTAATCGGGGACGGCGAATTACGGTAATTTCTGCCATTGTGATCCTTATTCTGATCAATGCGGTTCAACTGTATATCAGATTTTCTGAAAAGAAGGAACACAAGGAACAGATAGAATTCAAAGACGAGGAAATCGCTCGTGCCATGAATACTTTGGATTCTCTTGAAGGAGAATTGGAAGCTCGGCTCATGGCCATAGACTCCCTCGGCGGAGAAAGGGATAGCTTGGTCTTGGCATTGGCCGAACTTAAGGAGTTAAAGGATAAAGAGGTCCGTTATTGGAGATCCAAGAAACGTGAGATGGATGAGATCGTAGCGGGATACAAAGAGCTGCTGGTCAAAAAGGATAAGGAGATCGAGGATCTCATGGCTCAGAATGAACAGCTGCTCTCTGAGAATATGGGCTTAAAAGAAGAAAAGCAGGAGCTTAAAAAGACAATCAGCTCCCTTGACAAGGAAAAGGGCGACCTCGAAGCCCAGGTTGAGATCGCTTCGATCCTGAAAGCCGAGAATATTATTATTTCGGCGGTTGACAAAAAGGGCAAGGATGTTAATGCCAAAAGAGGTGCAATAAGGAAAAAGAAGATCGACAAGCTAAAAGTGGAATTTATCATCGCCGAAAATCAGGTGGCGGAGATTGAAACCAAGGAGGTATTTCTACGCGTGGTTGAACCGGGAGGAGGTACCTTGTATGACCTTGCTGCTGGCGGAGGCACTTTTATTCTCGATGGCAAGGAGGTATTCTATACCCTCAAGCAGGACTTCCTGTTTGATAATAAGAGGCCTACTGTGAGTTTTTACTATACCAAGGGCAGCGAGTGGAAGCTCGGTAAGCATGATGTCGAATTGTATTGTGAGGGTTATCTCATCGGCGAATCTGACATCGTGATCAGATAACCCGGTCAATATACAACCGGAGTATAGATAGCTACTTTTAACTCTTGACCTTCGTTCAAGGTGCTTTGCCCCTGAAGGTTGTTGACCACATCGAGAAAATCATTTTTCCAGATGTTACCGGTCCTTTTGCTGAAGTCGTCCAGACTTTCACCGGCCTTTGCTTTTTCAAGTGAAAGGGTGGGTACCTTTATTTTTTTGAGCTCATCATTAGAGATGCCATCAAAGCTGTTGATGCAGGCGTCCACTGAGTCCTTGTTCGCTCCTTGCCACATCCCGGCCAATTGAATGGTCAGATCCTGGTAGCTGAACCAGATCATATGGCCTTTGGTGGGGTTTTTATTGCTCCCCGTAATGAATTTCAACTCAAAGGCGGGAAGAGACTTGAATTTGGTCTCTCCCGAGGAAAGAACCTGAATTCCTGCGGACTGGGCTTTTTCAAGGAATTTCTTTCCGTAGGTCACATGTTTCCCTGCTTCATCAGGGGCTCCAAGGATCACAGCGGCATCACCCTCT
>JANQHS010000438.1 GCA_028282565.1 Cytophagales bacterium
CCTATATCTGAATACGCTTGTACGCAGCAGTTGTTCTATGTAGAATTTGGTGGAATTGATCCGGATGGAGATTCAATTTCGTATACCATGTATACTCCAAGAGATGATGGCCCTCTGGTCGGTGGAGTAGCAGTTGCACCTCATGCACCTTATGCAGATCCGTTGACCATGGTGGGAGGGATTAGCTGGGCGCCCACCTACAGCGCCGATGATGCGATTCACGGATATGATCCGCCTAACAATATTGATCCGAACCCTCAAAGGCTTCAGGTTGACCCCAATACGGGATTCGTGCAGGTGATTCCGAGAATACCCGGCAACCAGCTTTTCGGAGTATGGACTCAGGAATGGAGGGATATTGATAATGACGGACAGAAAGAACTGATCGGGAGTGTATATAGGGATTACCAGCTACCGGTTGTCAACAACTGTCCTCCGCCGGATACATTGGACGGGCCGTTTTCCTTTGATTCTACCGGCCTGGTTCTCGGACCTGATGATACGGTTTACATCCCCGGAATTACCTCCCAAAGAACCGCAGAATTCAAAATTTGGGATTCAAACTTTGATCCGCTTGATCCTGTTGGACAAAATGCAACTTTCTCAGTCGATGCGGTGAACTTCGCAGATTCGCTGGTTACGCTTACCCCTAACACCCATACCTTCTCCAGCCAGTTTGATACGGTGACAGTTGGCGTCGAATTCGGCGATTGTGCAGCTTCAGGAGCGGTTCCTTATCAGCTGAGGATCATTACGGCAAAAGGACACTGTCCGCTTCCATATCCTGATTCTACAAATTGGTATTTCATCGTTGATGCGATACCGAACGCGCCAGCCGAAACAGAGCCAACCAGGGTGGAATACAATCCGGATTTTTATGATTTCACCAGCCCTGATACCCTGTTTTTTGATATCAGGCCAAACTGGACCATTGAATTCGACCTGATGACGACCGATTCGACTTTTGACACGCTTTATCAAAGGGTTGAAGGAGTTGGTTTCAATTATGTTGATGCCGGCGTCGAATTCTATAACGATGATGCCACCGACACCTTGGTTGGAAAAGATACCCTGATGGCTACTTTCAGATGGACACCCGATTGCCAGTTCTTTGCAGCCGGCGGAGGACAGATCAACCTGATAACGTTGGATCGTTATTGCTCTGACAACGTCATTGTAACACCGATCATATTTAATATTATCGCTGATAATGTTGCTCCGACGATTGTAGGTACTGTGGGATCCAGTCCCGATACGACTGAATCAACTGTTCCGGAAAAGGATCAATTGTTCCGGAAAAGAGTCGGCGAGCGTCTGGTATTCGATTATGAGTCTTCCGATGCCGACAGAGATAAAATCCATATATTCTATCTCTACAAGAATATGGATGCATTGGCGACTAAGAACTTCCTGTTTGATCTGGGAATTGACATTGGAGACCAGCAGAATGAATTTGGAGATACCCTCTTAAATTCTACTTTCTCCTGGTATAACCGTCAGATCAATTGTGATGCCTATGACCTGTTCAAGAATGAGCCACTTCAGTTGAAGGTCATGGTGGTTGATTCCAGTTGTCTTTACGCAATGGACTCTACATTCCTCACCATAGAGATCCACGATGGTATTGATCCTGAATTGACCGTCTTGGACGATGAAGGCAATGTGATCCCAAGAAGCGGCAACGATGTCACGATTGCATTCAAGGAGGAGAACCTTGAGTTTACCGTATACGGTTTGGACAGAGACTCTACTGAAATTGAGCCATTGGATTTTGAAGTTGATGAGGTTAGGATGGCAGTTGCTCCTGATGGATTCGATTTTGATGAGAAGGGAATGGAATTGGACGAGAAAATTCCTCCGTTCTATGTTCCCCAAAGTGATTCCGTACCATTCTTCTGGAATCCGGCCTGTGAGGACAGGAACTCTGATCCATTGGTTATTTATTTCACCATCAACGATAATTCATGTGGAGAGTTGAAAGATTCAATTGCGTTGCAAATTGAGCCTGAAACAGAATTGATTTTCCCAAATGTGATTACTGCAAATGGCGATGGAATTAATGATATGCTGGAGATTGAGAAGCCGAGCCAGCGTTGTGGTTTCCAAAGTGTGAGGATCTACAACCGTTGGGGAAGTCTGGTATTCGAATCCGAGGATTCTGAATTCCAATTCAGGGCTGATAACCTTCCAGCGGCAGACTACTTCTATGAAATGAGGTTTGAAAACCGAACGGTTACTCAAACGTTAAAAGTGATGAAGTAGGTCCGCTGTTTTACAATTTTTGAAAACCCTGCCGATACCAATCGGCGGGGTTTTCTTTTTTTTGGCAAAGGGGTTTTAGGGTTGCAAATCCAAAAAAAATCCCATGAATTGCCTTAGCTTAAATGAGCTCTTTTGTCTAACTTGTCACATATGAAAATCCGAAAACTGAAGATTTGGACCTTTCGGATTCTAATAACATGCTTAATCCCTTTATCTCATCTCCAGGCCACACATATCGTTGGTGGTGAAATAGAATTTGTAAGGGTAGCAAAGTATACCTATGACATTAGGCTGATTCAATATTTTGATCAGATCAACGGTGCCCCTGGAGCCGAAGATGACAATGTGAATGTTGGTATTTTCTCGAAGAGCATCAATTCTCTGATCGATACCTTCCTGCTCCCAAAAACCTCAGTTGACTTTGTACAATATTCCTTCCCGCAATGTGCGATCCCGTCCTTAAGCACGAAAAGAATCATTTACAGTAGGATAGTGAACCTTGATTCGCTTGCTTATGCTGATCCGCAAGGCTATTACATTGCCTGGGACCGTTGCTGTCGAAACAATGGGATAAATAACCTTATAGATCCGGGGAGCCAAGGCCAGTTGTTCTATTTGGAGGTGCCTCCTATATATAAAGATGGGAAGGAATACATCAATTCTTCACCGGTTCTTTTCCCTCCGGTAAGCGATTATGCCTGCGTCGGCGATTTATTCTATTTCGACTTCCAAGGAACCGACCCGGATGGTGACTCCCTGGTTTATTCTATGGTGAATCCCATGAAGGGTCTTACCGGCCCTGGAAATCCGGCTTTGATTGCACCATTTCCGGGTCCTTATCCGGATGTCATCTGGAATAGTAGCCATGGTCTAAACAATATGATCAATGGGAATCCTCCCCTGAATATCTCCGACGATGGGTTCTTGACAGTTAAACCCAATGAGCAGGGACTTTTTGTATTTGGTATCCGTTGCGAAGAATACCGCGATGGAAACAAGATTGGTGAGGTGAGAAGGGATTTTCAGATATATGTCATAAACTGCCCATCCAATGATCCTCCGGGGATCTTGGGGACAAACCCTGTAGACAGCACACAACTTCAGAATGGTGATACCATTCAGATCACCTTGAATGACAGGTGTTTTAGTGTTGATATTTGGGATCCGGATCCCAATACCGCGATGACCCTTGAGGCGGTTGCCTTAAATTTTGATTCCAGTTTTATTTACCCTACTCCTTCCCAGGCAGTAGCTGTGGGTACCGACACGGTTTCCCTGCAGGTTTGTTTTTCCAAGTGTGCAATGACTGAGGATGAACCATATGAATTTTGGGTTATCGTTTCAGACGATGGCTGTGCCTTGCCTAAGAAGGATACCATTAGGCTTTATGCGTTTGTTGAGGGCTTTGGCTTTCAGGTTCCTGGAATATATTCGGATATAGGATCCGATACCGTGACCGGGCTTGTTGGTGAGGAGATCCGATTTGAAGTTTTTGGAGTAGATCTCGAAAATGATTCAATTGATATTTTACTCTCCAGGCCCAACTGGGATCCTTTTCTTTACGGGGCCTCATTTCCACGCACATCGGGCACCGACACCATCAGTTCAACTTTTTCCTGGATCCCGGATTGCAGGTTTCTTGACGAAGACTCGGCGTTCCTAATATTCCGGGCTTTTGATCATATCTGCACGAATTACGATACCATACTCAGAGTGAACCTTGATATAAGCTACCCCAAGTATGATCCGCTGATCACCACTTCAGTGGAAGGGAACCAGTTTACCGCAGAGCTGTTGGAGACAACGAACTTCGATGTTTTTGTAAGGGACTCGAATTCCCTGGAAACGGTCCAAATTTTTATGAAGGTTTTGGACAAGGACGGAAATCAGATCCCTCCGGGACCTTTCGAATACAATCCCAAAAGCTCCGTTGGTGAACTAAACAGTTTGGTTTCCTGGCAGCCGGGTTGCGATTTTATGGACCAGGATACAGTTACATTACGAGTTTTTTCTTTTGACAATGGCTGTATTCAGGGATTGGACAGTCTGGACCTCCTGGCAGCATTGACATATACGAATGAAACACCGGTACTGGAGATTGAGGATGTTGACCAGAATGCGATCACCAACCGGGAGATCTCTTTTGAAATAAATCCGGTAGATACCGTTATCAGTCTTGATATGTTGGGATTTGATGCAGATAGTGATTTGGTGATTCTTTCTGCGGAAGGAGTGGGGTATGATCTCACCGAGCTTAATATGAGTTTCATGTCTCAATCGGAGTTCAAGGAAGCCAATGGGCAATTTCAATGGGTAATTCCGGGATGCAAATTACTGACAGAGCAAAACCCAATTGATGTTAGATTCAGGATTCAGGACAATTCCTGTGAGGAGATCAAGGATTCCCTTCTTATTCATTTTTACTGGGAGGATCCACTGGAGGGCTTAGAACCCCCGAATACCATAACACCCAATGGAGATGGTTTAAATGATGGGTTTTCACTTGATCAGATCAAAGCACCATGTAGTTTTAACTATGTTGTGATCTATGGTCGTTGGGGCCAGGAGGTTTACTATTCCACGGATCCGGAATTTAACTGGAAACCTGACGATTTACCACCGGGTCAGTACATGTATCACCTTGTTTTTGAGAATTTGGAATACAAGGGATACATTAACCTTATAAGATAGATCGGCTTGTCTCGTTTGCTTCTCATCTCGGCTTTTGTCCTGGGAATGGCTATTCAATCCCGGGGCTCCCACATTGTGGGTGGAGATGTGTTTTTCGAATATCTCAGAGGAAATACTTTTACGATTGGGCTGAAGTTATACTATGACCAGCTTAACGCCGATCGCGATCTGATCGATGATGAGGTTGAATTGGGGATATTTAGCAAAAGAACAAATCGCCTTCGCAAAACCGTTAAGATACCTCTTACAAGTGTTAATACGGTCAATTACAGTAACCCCTTCTGTGTTCCGGATTCCATTAAAACTTTGGAAATTTTGTATACCACTGAAACCTCATTCTTGGTTTCTGAATTTCAGGATCGCGAGGGTTTTTATATATCCTGGGAAAGGTGCTGCCGAAATGGAGTGGTGACCAATATTTTCAATCCGGGTGGAACGGGTATGGTTTTCTATCTGGAGTTTCCATCACTTGCGGAATACTCATTCAATTCTGTTCCGAAATTCGAAAAGGTCAAGGGCGACTATATCTGCAAAGACAGGTTATTCAAACTGGATTTTTCTGCCAACGACCGGGATGGGGATAGCCTGGTTTATGACCTTGTGGTGCCATTGGCCGGACATACCAGTCCTCAGTATCCCTTTTCATCCTTTCAGGCGGCTCCATATCCTCTTGTTCAGGGATATTTTGATATGCCTGGAAATCCACCCCTAAGCATTGATGCTCAGACAGGCATCGTTTCTGTTCGACCAACTCTTGAAGGTTTGTTTGTTCTCACAGTACGATGTCAAGAATTCCGGGACGGTATAAAGCTGGGAGAGGCCCGTAGGGATTTTCAGATACCGGTAGTGAATTGCCCTCCTAATCCTTCGCCTGGATTTCATGTTTATGATAATGGCACCCTGAAAAACCCGGGTGATACCCTGATCGCGAAGGGAAGGGACAGTCTTTGTTTCGATATTCGGGCCTGGGATCCAAGCAGTGCCGATCTCATTTCATTTCAGCTCGAACCCATCAATTTTGAGGGATTTGAGGACGTGGTTTTTTTCCCGGATCAGCGTCCTTCCAATGGGATTTTGGATACCGTTGATATTCAGTTTTGCTGGCCAAACTGCTATTTAGAAGATTCTATAGAGGTCTTTGAGTTTGATATTTTGGCAAAAGACCTGGCTTGCCCGATTCCGAATGAGACCCGTCAACGATTCTATTTAAGGAGTATCCCCGAAGAGAATGCAGCACCCCAAATCAATACGGAATTTCCGGAATACAAGGCTACAGTGGAGAGTGAGTTGATCGTCAGGGCTATTGCCACCGATGCTGACCCTGAAGATGTGCTGACCATGGAATTTCTGAGCGGACTTAATCCGGATTTTGATATCCCTTTTCAATTTGTCTATGAGGAAGGTTCCGGTTTTGCTGAAGGTGAATTGTGACTCTATCCCAGCTGCCAAAATCTTGACCCCAGTGAGATAGACTTGGTTTTTTCCGTTACCGACAATAGTTGCCGGGAGAACAAATCAGACACGACTTCCGCATTGATGGTGATCACTGACTATGAGGCCGGAGAATCGGATTTCAAGCCTCCGCCAAATATTGTCACCGCGAATGGAGACGGCTATAACGACTTTTTTGCCTTACCCGAGACCCTCCCCGGAAAGTGTGAAGAAGGGGTTTTCCAGAAAGTATTTGTTTATGACCGCTGGGGCAGGCTTACGTATTCTGCAGAGGATATACAATTTGAGTGGTATCCTGAACTAGAGCCTGCAGGAACATATTTCTACCTTATCGAATTCGAGACCTTTTCATACACCGGATATATAACCGTGATCAAATGAGGGGGATATCATTCTTGATCCTTTGCCTTTCGGTTTTGGTTTTGAATCGGGCTAAGGCCACGCATATTGTTGGGGGGGATTTCACGATCACTTATGTGGGAGGCTCAGGAAATGATGAATATGAAATGTCTCTGATCCTTTATTATGACCTTGAAAAAGGGATCGATATTCCGGATACGGCCATACAGATCAATGCTTTCAGGATAAGGGATAAAGCTGGTGCAGGAGAATTTGTATTGATCAAAAATCCAAACCCGATCTATTTGGGCTTTCGGGATGAAAGTTGTCGGGATGAAGCGTTTGCGGTTCAGGCGTTCCGGTACACGAAAATCGTCAAGCTTGATCCTTTCAGATATAGTGATCCTTCCGGTTACTATGCGGTTTGGCAACGATGCTGTAGGAATGCCGGGATCAACAATGTTTCGAACTCCATAGATGCCGGAATGGCCTACTACCTTGAGTTTCCCGATGTAGTTCAATATCCCAGAAACAGTTTGCCAAAATTCGATTCCATACTTAGGGAATACTTCTGCGTTGGTCAGATTGCAACTTTTTCAGCTGGTGCCTCGGAACCAGACGGAGACTCTCTCTATTTTTCATTGGAAATTCCGATTCGGGGAAATGCTACCAATCAGGGAAATACGATTATCAATGATCCGGGGCCGTACCCATTGGAATCCGGGTATACCCCAATACCGGGGATAGCTGGAACGGAAGGCATCAGCATAGATCCTGCAAATGGAGAGATCACTCTGGCACCGAGAAATATCGGGGTATTCCTGTTCAGCGCGCGTTGCCAGGAATTTAGAAACGGGGTGAAGCTTGGAGAAGTCAGACGGGATTTTGAGATCGTTGTTGACAACTGTCTTCCCAATGATAGTCCTTTGGTCCAGTTGTTGCCCCGTGGTTGGGACAGGCCTTACCAATATGGCAGGGATACGATCTTCATCCGGGATACAACGGATTTTTGTCATACTCTTCTTGTAGATGACCCGGATGGGAATCAGAACCTGATGATCGATGTGAGTCCAGGCTCAAGTTCCGGGGTAGGGTTTGAGCTGCTTCCTCGCTTCATTATTCCTGAGAAAGGGAACTATGAAAATTCAGAGATCTGCCTGCCTTTATGCTTTTCCAAAGAGGAGCAGGAACCCTTTGAGATCTCCATCAGCGTCGAGGACGATGCTTGTCCAAGGGGGCAAAAAGCCATTCAGCGGGTATTGGTGGCACCGGATTTTCCGAGAAACCAAATCCCTGAATTGGAAAGCGATTTTAAGGAGAGGACCTACCGGGCTGATGAAATCATTGAATTTGAGGTCTCTGCCCTGGACCCCGACCCTGAAGACTGGGTTACCATTGATCTATCTGAGCTGGACAGATTGCAAGGTGAATATGGATTGGATTTTGTAATGGAGCCCGGAATAGGTGAGGCTAATGGATTTTTTCGATGGAACCCTGATTGCCGAGTCAAGGATCTGGAAAGTTTGAGTCTGAGCTTTCTTGCCTATGACAATAAATGCAACGGTGATGAAAGTGAAATACTTGATGTAGTCATAAGATTTGAGGAAGGGTCGGATGAGGTTTTCGAACTCAGACCCATACAAAACGTAATAACTCCTAATCAGGATGGTCAAAATGACTATTTGGATCTGTCAGGGATTACGAACTATGAATGCCAATATGGAAAGTACATTGGCTATTTGATCTTTGATCGATGGGGAGTTAAAATCGCTGAAGTTGAAGGTGATCAATTTTCCTGGACACCGGGGAACCTGCAGGCTGGGACCTATTATTATCAGGTTCAGTTTGAAAGAGGAGAACTCAAGGGATACTTTCAACTAATCCGATAACTCCTCTATCTTCTTTAAGGTGGATTCCTGTAGAATGGGATAGAATTTCTTGAAGAGTCCTTCGAGTTCATGGTAGTTTTTCCTGATGATGTCCGGGCCCTTTTCCAAATTTGATTTGAATCTGGTTCTTGTAGACAATCCTTTGAACGACCGCTCAATTCCTTCAAAGGAAGCATAGTTGAGCAGCCAGTTGTTTTTACTCATATAGAATAACGTCATCTTGCCCCTCTCGTCCAAAAGATGAGCATGTTCATTCAGTAAACGATAGGTCTCCCTTGAAAATTCCTCCAATCCTTCCGTGGAATACTCGTGCCAGTTTTTGGCAAGAAAGTGATCAAAAGCGAGGTCTCCGGCCACGCCTGCATATTTTCCGATGTCTGCTCTAAAGAATTGTTTGGCTTCGTCGACAACCTCGTGGTTGTCGGTGTACCAATCGATATGCCTGTGAAGAATTATGCCTTTGACGATCGGCTCGGGAATTTCACTGAATTTACTTCCCTTGACAAAATCTCCAAGGAAGTTGCCCACCCTGAGATCTTCATCTTTGAAAGAAAGGTGTTGATGGGCCAGGAAATTCATATCAGGATCACAGCAATAGATGCACTCCAGGTCCTATCGGGATTCCCATGACTATCCAGATGATCAATAGAATTGTCCAAACGATCAGAAATACGAAGGAATATGGGATCATGGTAGAGATCACGGTCCCGATTCCCGCCTTTTTATCATATTTCTCTATGAAGGCGACAATCAAGGCGAAATAGGACATCATGGGTGATATAATATTGGTCACAGAATCGCCGATCCTATAGGCGACTTGGGTGAATTCAGGACTAAACCCAAGCAGCATGAACATGGGTATGAACACAGGTGCCATGATCGCCCATTTTGCGCTCGCGCTTCCCATGACAAGATTGATCATCGCAGCAACCAAAATAAACGGGATCATGACAAGGATGGCCTGGATCATGGGGCTTTCCACGCCTACCAGGTCAATAAATGCCTTTAGTGCATTTGCTCCTTTCACGGCTGTGATGAGCCCGAGATTTGTCCATTTGAAATAAGCGACGAATTGTGCAGCAAAGAAGACCAGCACAATATAGATCCCGAGGGTCTCCATTGACCTACCCATTCCATTCATGACATCGTTGTCACTTTTGATCGTCTTGGCTCCAAACCCATAGGCAATGCCTGTCACAGCAGCCGAAATAAAAATGAAAGCCACAATTCCCTTGAAGAAAGGGGATTTCAGAATGTTCGCATCCTCCGGATTCCTAAGGAAACCATCTTCCGGTAATAATCCCCAGAGGACAACAACGTTTAGCAGGATCAGCGCTATCAGAGCCCATCTCAAGCCTCTTTTTTCATCTTGGGTAAGTGGTTTGATCTCTTCGGCATGTTCTTCTCCTTCATAGCTTCCCAAGCGCGGGGCTACCAGCTTGTCCGTGACCCAGGTTCCGGCAAATGCGATGAAAAATGTCGAACCTGCCATGAAATAGTAGTTGCAGGTAGGGTTGATGATATAGCTGGTGTCTATGATCTGTGCTGCTTCCTGAGAAAGGTCGGAAAGGAGAGGATCAATGGTCCCAAGAAGAAGGTTTGCGGAATATCCCCCGGATACCCCGGCAAAAGCAGCTGCCAGACCGGCGATTGGATGTCGACCGGCTGCCTGGAAAATAATGGCGGCAAGGGGGACTAACAGTACATATCCAACCTCGCTTGCTGTATTTGATAGAATGCCGGCAAAAACAATCACGAAAGTCAAAAGCCTGTCCGGTGCTTTAAGGACCAATAGCTTTAAGGCTGTTCCGATCAACCCGCTGCTTTCTGCAATTCCAATTCCCAACATGGCTACCAAAACAGTCCCAAGAGGAGCAAAGCCCGTGAAGTTGGTCACCATTTTGGTCAGGATCAGGGTCAATCCCGATTGGGACATCAGGTTGACAGCTTTGATCTGCTCACCCGTGCCTGGGTGGGTGACGGTGAGATCCATAGCTGAGAATACCCATGAAAAAACGACAACAATGAAAGCGAAAATTGCGAATAAGGTTGCTGGGTGTGGTAAGGCATTTCCGGCTCTCTCAATGATATTTAGGAAACGGTCAATCCTTCCGGTTTTTTTCTGCGAATTCTCCATGGATAATTTTTGGGTGTCCAAAGATAAAAAAAGGCTTAACTGCTAAAAGGGAATGAAAAATATTAGCCGAATACTCTCTTCGAAGGGATTATGTAATATTTTTTCCATTATTAGTCTCGGGATATAAACAAGAAACCCTATCATTGCGAGCCAATTTTAACCGCCGTCTGCGGAAATTTTTTTTGATTCAGAAATCATATTTGCCCAAACGTTGTTAATAAACAATCCTTCATGGATTTTTTATGAGCTTGTTGATCAATAATCCCGCACCTAATTTTAGCTTGCCCTCGACAGGAGGCAAGACATTTAACCTGGAAGATCGAAGGGGAAAAACCACCATCCTTTATTTCTTTCCAAAGGATTTCACACCCGGCTGTACAGCAGAAGCCTGTTCCTTCAGGGATGAAATTGAAGCTTTTCGAAATTTGAATGTGGATGTTTTCGGGATCAGTAAGGATAGTCTTGAGACCCATCTGTCGTTTAAGGATAAATACCGTCTGCCGTTTGAACTTTTAAGCGATGTCGACGGAACGGTGGCGAAACAGTATGATGCATTCATACCGATCCTTGGAGTTGTGAAACGGGTGTCCTATCTGATCGATGAGGAGTTGATCCTCAGATATAGGTACTCGAACCTGTTCAATGCTGCAGGTCATATTCAAAACCTGCTCGGCCAGGTTATTTCCTAAGCCCTGTCTTTGTTGCTGAAGGCATTATCCAATGCATCAGCAATCGATTTCGAGAGGTCGGACATCTTCTTTTGAAACTCCTCGAATACCCCATCATTTTCCTTTCGAACCTCCTTCAACTTATCTTCAAGTGTCTTGATCTCTCCAGAAAGATCTTTAACCAATTCACTTAGCTCAACATCTGCGTTATTCGCGGCATCTTCAAATTCATGGAAGAGGTCTTCAAATTTTTTGCCGATATCATTAAGTATTTCCCTGGCCTTCTGGCCGTAGCCTTTATCCGATTCTGACATCACTGTTTTATTGCTCAATTAAGATAAACAATTTCCCATTTATTTCTTTTTTTCGGGCTGATTATGGCAGGACCTATTGGCGTATTTGATTCGGGAATCGGGGGCCTTACTGTGGCGAGAAGCATTAAGGATCATTTTCCCAATGAGAAACTGATATACTTCGGGGATACGGCACATCTGCCTTATGGTGATAAATCGCGGGATGCGATCCGTCATTATTCTCAAAGAATCAGCCAATTTCTTTTGGCCCAAGGTTGCAAGGTCATCGTGATCGCTTGTAATTCCGCATCCTCTTCTGCGTATGAGGTGGTTTCAGAGGTATGCGAGGGAAAAGCCTTGGTTATCAATGTGATTGACCCGATGGTTCGCTATGTTGGAAAACATTATTCCGGAAAAAAAGTAGGATTGATCGGAACTCATAGAACCGTGGATTCAGGAGAATATGAGAAAAGGTTTTCGGAGATTGCTCCTGATGTCAGTCTATTTTCGCTTTCCACGCCCTTGCTTGTCCCGATGATCGAAGAAGGCTATTATCAGAACCAGATCAGCCATGAGATCATCGAGGATTATCTGGCAAATCCCGGCTTTCAAGAGATTTCCGCTCTGATCCTGGCCTGCACCCATTATCCGTTGATCGCTGATGAGATCAGGGAACTGACTCAAAACAAGTTCGAGGTATTAGGATCTCCCGATATAATTTCCAGGGAGTTGGCGGAGGCCTTAAGGCATACAGAACGGCAGAAGCGTTCGGTAGAGAAGGATCATTTCTATGTTTCGGATTTTACGGAATCTTTTGAGCATTCGACCAAGAAATTCTTCGGTGTGGAAATCCACCTGGAACATTTGGATCTTTGGTCTTAATACAGGTTTTCCTGATTGATCACATAATTCCAGAGCGCATTTCCATTTCGGTCATATGCGGTCAATTTAAGTTCCCTGCTTTCGAAATGACCCTGAAACTCAATGAATCCAAACATATGCTCCGCGAACATACTTCCCTTAACCCTTTTGTTGTTGGGTTCGTCCATATGGTCATAGGCATTTGCCCTCATGGGTGAGATTGTCCAGTCATAGGCCTTTAGTTCTCCAATCGTTTCCACACTAAGTTCTGATGAATGGCGGTCCCCGGTTAGGAATACAATTCCCCCGATCCCTTCGTCTTTCAGGAAATCAAGAAGTTCTTGCCTTTCCGCTGGTGCCACGTTCGTATGATTTTCATGAACCGCAGCATCGCTTAGGAATTGGCCGCCCGTACAAATGATCTTAAAAGTGGCTTCTGAAGACTTTAGCTCCTTTTTTAGCCATTCCAATTGTCGGGAACCCCAGATCGTATTGTTATCTGGATCTTCCTCATCCACGATCCTCCAGGAGCGGTTATCGAGAAGGAAGAAATCCGCATCCTCATAGCTGAAGGTCGAGGTGATCCCTTGCCCGGGAAAGATCTGGTTTTCGTTCATCCAGTAATGATTGAATGCTTCCAGGCTATGGTTTTTGTATTCATAGGATGAATTTGAATTGTTTGGGCCAAAATCATGGTCATCCCAAATGGCATAATGGTGCGTCGCGCTCATAAGGTCTTGCATATAAGGTCTGGACCTTGAGATCTGGTACCTTTTGAACATGTTTTCCCGGGAGTCGAAATCTTCCTTTTTGAAATAGATATTATCGCCCAACCAGATCATCAGGGTTGGAAAGGTGAGTGGAATTGATTCGAATACCATTGGGGAACCTTGCTCCTCGGCCGTTCTCGGCGGGTCGAAATCAGCACAGCTTCCGAAGGCTAATGAGAAATCATT
>JANQHS010000132.1 GCA_028282565.1 Cytophagales bacterium
TATGAATTCCTGGAGGAGCATCCCAAAGAAGCCAAAACCATTATTTCCAAGGTGGTACTTGCGGCCCAGGCAAGGCATGCCGCCAGGAAGGCCAGAGAAATGGTCCAGCGAAAAAACGTTATGGGTGGTTCGGGACTCCCGGGCAAGCTGGCCGATTGTTCCGAAAAAGACCCTTCGGTTTCCGAATTATACCTTGTTGAGGGTGATTCGGCGGGAGGGTCCGCCAAGCAGGGTCGGGATCGTAATTTCCAGGCCATACTACCGCTTAGAGGAAAGATACTGAACGTAGAGAAAGCCCAGGAACATAAGATCTATGACAATGAGGAGATCAAAAATATGATCACCGCACTGGGTGTCAGTTTCGGAACCGAAGAGGATGAAAAGGCGCTCAACCTTGAGAAACTCCGCTATCATAAGATCATCATCATGACGGATGCTGATATTGACGGGAGTCATATCAGGACCCTGATCCTGACTTTCTTCTTTCGCTATATGTTCGACCTCATCGAAAGAGGATTTGTCTATATCGCTCAACCACCGCTTTATCAGATCAAGAAAGGCAAGGATGTGCGCTATTGCTGGACGGAAGCCGAAAGAGAAAGCCTGACCAAGGAATTGGCTGGGGAAGGAAAAGAGGATTCCGTGAATATTCAACGTTACAAGGGTCTGGGTGAAATGAATCCCGAGCAATTGTGGGAAACCACCATGGATCCTGAATCAAGATCTCTCAAGCAGGTTTCAATTGAATCCGCCGCGGAAGCTGATCATTTATTCTCTATGCTTATGGGGGATGAGGTGGCACCAAGAAGGGCGTTCATCGAAAAGAACGCTAAGTACGCCAACTTAGACGTATAGCCTGAATGACCACCATCGCGGAGAAAAAGACTTCTAAGCAGATAGAGGAGAGTTCGCTTGTCAGCCGGGATCTCAGCTGGCTGCAGTTCAATTTCCGCGTTTTGGATCAGGCGCGCTCCCCGAAAAGGTCGGTCTTTGACAAGCTGAAATTCCTTGCCATAACCGCATCAAATCTGGATGAATTCTTCATGATCAGGATTGGTAGCCTCTATAATTACATAGACTTCAATAAAAAGAGGGTGGATTTTAGCGGACTCCGGGAAACACCCTTCAAGAGGCTCTTGCTTGAAGAAACGCGCAAGTTTGTCTTCGAGCAAGTACTCACTTTTGAGACCAATTGCAGACCGGAATTTGAAGAGAACGGATTCACAATTTCCAAGATCGACGATCTGAGTTTTGGTGAAAAGACTCAGGTAGAGGAATACTTTTTGAAAACGGTATTTCCAATGCTGACCCCGATGGTGTATGACAATTACCATTCTTTTCCTGTGCTGATGAACCAGATCCTGATCTTTGCAGTGGTTACCAAAACCTCCATCAAAACGGATCAGCCGGAGAAGATTTCCTTCGTACAGGTACCCAAGAATCTGCCAAGATTTTTTGAGCTTGAAAGGGACGGACTGAGCGTTTTTATTCCAATAGAGGAGATAATCAGGGCGCATATCGACAAACTGTATAGAAACGTGGAGATCGAATCGATCGATTTGATGAGGATCACGAGGAACGGTGATTTCACCCTGGAAGAAAGCGACGATATGGAGATCGACTTTATCCAGGAGCTACAGCATAAGCTCAAGGGGAGAAAAACAGGAAGGGTGGTCAGACTTGAGATCGAGGATGGAGCCAGCGAGGGGGTGAAGAGGGGCTTGATGAGGAGATGGGATATCGATGAGGACAATGTATTTGAATCCAACTCATTGATCGATTTTACCGGATTGTGGCAAATCGTTGGAAATCCTGATTTCAAGGATAAGATCCCTCCGAGCCCGGATCAGGTGCAGGCTTCGGCGCTGACCATTCGCAAGAACATTGAGGAAGAGGATATCTGGCAATTGATCAAGGGGGGAGATATTTTGATGCACCACCCTTATAACAGCATCTTTCCTGTTATTGATCTTTTGGAAAAA
>JANQHS010000440.1 GCA_028282565.1 Cytophagales bacterium
GGAAAATTTTGTGGATGAACCTGAAATGTTGCATGCATTCCTATGGGATTCGCCGAACTATAATCGGAATCCCAAACCTTGAAGCAAACCTCCCGCTGACTTGCGATTCCCGGAACGATGATCGTATCCCCGGGGTCCGTGCCTGCATTGATAGGAATCGGTCCGTCAAGGGTATCCGGAAAGGAGCAGCCTGATACTATGGGTAGCTGGTAGTCTCTATAAACGCTACCGATTATTTCCTTTTCCCCGTCTCCGTTGATATCTCTGTACTCCTTGCAGACTATGCCATAAAGGTGCAGCCCAGGATCCCTGGGGGTTACCCTCAGCATGCCTGTTTTCTCATCCACCTGCAGTCGGTCCGGAGCCGGATCAGGAGGTCCTGAGAATCCATGGATCGCATCATCTTCCGAAAAGTCCGGCGCCCAAATGATCGATGGGGTCATGGTAAGCGGATCGGCATACGGATCATGTTGGGCACTGACAGTTCCGCCAATAACGGCCCCGTATGTTCTGGGAGCAAACATCTCAAAGGCCAGAGAATCACCGTCCGGATCGCTGCCTCCAAAATCCATGTAAAACAATTGGCCCACACAGCCATATTCCGAAACAGGAAAAGAAAGATTTGGCGTGCTGTTGATCACCTGGCTTCCTGCAGCATCCCTGATGGGAGGAAAAAGAGTCATAATCGCTTGTCCGGTGGATAGGGGAGAAATGATGTTGCTGAGGTTCTGATTGCGACAACAATCCCTCCAAACAAACAGGTAGCCTGAAGGATGACTAAAAGAGTCGGGATCAAGGGTGATGTCCACCTCGTAGTACCAGCGTTCGATATTGATCAGTGTATTGGTGCAATCCGGTGTATAGGAAGGAACTTGGGTATCTGAGATCAGTGGCGCAACAATTACTTTTTGCAGGTAGGGGTTTAACCCGCCGGTTCCCCTTTCGAAGACCTCAACATTCGCAACAAAGGGGGGCAGGATACCGCTGCCATCCCTGTAAATATTTACTCTTATTCGGTAATCATAATCTATGAGGTGCTCGATGAGAATCTCACCCCCGACGATATGGTCGGCTCTTGCCTGGGAGATGAAATGGACCAGAAATAAGATATAAAGGAGACGATGAATTCTCATTTAATAGCTTTGTCTCTATCCTATTAAGTGTGATTTTCTCAAGACTTCAACGGAATAGCATTGTCAATTTACAAAGCATCAGGCAATTATCCCTTAATTAAGGATAGCGACTTTACTTTGTTCCCGTTCAGGATTTCAATCATCAACCATGATCATCGAGATTCCCGTCTTTAATATTGAAACA
This sequence comes from Cytophagales bacterium, assembly GCA_028282565.1. GTDB lineage: Bacteria > Bacteroidota > Bacteroidia > Cytophagales > CCMP332 > JANQHS01. Next base: position 1,318 of record JANQHS010000440.1, read on the forward strand.
GCAATTGCCGCTCTGGAGGCGGGTGCCGATCGACTTGAACTTTGCTCGGATTCCGCTTCAGGAGGTACAACACCCTCCTATGGGATGGTCAAAGAGATCAGGAGTATGACCAACAAAGCGCTCATGTGTATGATCCGGCCGAGGGGAGGGGATTTTTTGTACACCCAGGTGGAGTTCGGGGTTATGAAAAAGGAAATTGAGGCCTTCGCACCCTTGGGAGTCGAAGGATTTGTGTTTGGGATTCTGGATCAGAATGGCTCTGTTGATCGGGAAAGATGTGATGAGTTGATCCGATCTTGCAAGGGCTTTTCCACAACTTTTCACCGAGCATTCGATGTTTGCAGGAGTCCTGAGGATTCCCTTGAGGAGATCATTGCCCTCGGTTTTGATCGACTCCTGAGTTCAGGCCGGGCTGACAAAGCTTTTGAAGGAATAGCATTGATCAAGAAATTGGTGAAGCAGGCTGATGAACGCATCGACATCATGGCCGGTGCCGGGATCAATGAGGAAAATGTGGGACAACTTGTGGAGGAAACCGGCGTACGATCCATACACTTTTCGGCGAAGACTTTCAGGAAAAGTCAAATGAATAATCGGGGCGGCGGACCGCACTCCCTCGGTTCCGGAGACAGGCCCGAAGGTTTGATAGAATATCTGGATATGGGAATGGTCAAGAGGATACGGGATGAATTTCCGAGATGAGAATATTCCATGCTCCGAGACAGAGACTGGAATTTATAAATTCGCAATCCAGAATTCGCTTTTTATGAAATACCTGAAATTCCTCCCCCTTGTTCTTCTCGTCGCCTGTGGTCCCAGACCGGATAACGAAAAAATTATCGGCAGTTGGGACCTGATCTCCTACCAGATGGACGCCAATTCCGATCCTATGTCCATCGAACCCGGAAGTCCTGCCAGTTACACCTATACTTTTGATGAGGACATGGTTTGGACCAATGGTCAGGAGACAGGAAGCTATTCAATCGATCCGGAGAAGAAAAAGATCACAATTAAGGGTGAAATACCGGATCTGGGGCCGTATTCAAAGAAATGGGACTATAAACTGGCCAACGATAGCCTTACGCTTTCATCCCTGGTCAATGAGGACCTGATCACCAGTATTTTCATCAGGAACACAGGAGCCGAATAAGCACGGGTTAGCTGGCTCCCAGTTTTTTGAGCATCTC
>JANQHS010000159.1 GCA_028282565.1 Cytophagales bacterium
TCGGACATATAATCAAAAAATGGCCTGATCTTTTTCCAACCCTCACTTACCGTTTTGGGGAATTTCGGATCCAGCACTTCGGCATCTGAAAACTCATGCCTGAAATAAAAACTCTTGTGCTGGATCAGATCCAATGAAGGATCATCCTTTTCGAACCCTTTGGGAGCGGTCTTTAGTTTTTCCCCTTCCATCTCGCCATAGTAGTTTTTGAAAGAGGACTTTTTCATTAATGCCCTAAGCGGATCAGGATCCAGGGAGATCTGCTCCCTGATATGTTTGAGATCATGAGATTCAGGGCCATAAAAGCCTCCGAGTATGACGGTGCTTCCGGGTTCCAAATGCATGTAATAGGTGCCCCTTCGCTCCTTCCCTGCCCTGTAAAAAGCAGTTCTCCAATAAGGATTGTATGGGGTTTTGTCTTTGGAGAATCTCACATCCCTGTAGATCCTGAACACCTTGGTTCTGGCAATGTCAATTTCATCATGACTTTGCAGGTGGCTGGAGATCTCCTGCACCAGCTCCTCAAATTCATTTTTGGATTCCTGAAACCGATCCTTGTTTTTGTTGAACCACTCGCGCTCGTTGTTCTTCTTGAGTCTCTTTAGGAAGTCAAACGTCTTTTCCATAGTGCATCCAATTTATTGAGCAATGTTAAAATTACTGAAGGAGGATTTAAATATTCCATTTCAATCTGAACCTTGGTTTAGCAAATTTGTTGGATATTGAAGGCTTCAGCGGTTTCGCTGGATCTTTCTAAAACTACTCTGAACAGAATTTGAGCGCAGCAGACGACAATGCCGGTGTAACACGGGGTAATCTCCTTGATGTCAAGGTTCTGAAAAGGGTCTTTAGCTATGTAAAGCCCTATAAAGGCCTATTTGGCGCAGTGCTATTTCTGACCATTTTTTCAGCGGGTATTGCTCCTATTCGTCCATACCTGATCAGCTACATGATCGACAACCAGATCGCCAACAGAGATCTACAGGGACTTATCACTTTCACCTTCATTCTCATAGGGCTGATGGTCATCCAGGCCATCGCCCAGTACTTCCATACCTTCTCATCTGAATCTCTTGGCCAAAGTGTCATACGTGATATCAGAATCCAGCTATACAGACATATCGTGCAAATGCGCGTCAAGTTCTTCGACAATACCCAGATCGGAAGGCTGGTCACCAGAAACATCTCGGACATCGAAACCCTAAGCGATATCTTTTCGCAGGGATTTGCAGCCATCGTGGGAGACCTTCTGCAACTGGTTTTCATATTGAGCATCATGTTTTACACCAATTGGAAGCTCACCCTGATCAGCCTGTCCATGCTCCCGATCCTGCTTTTCTCCACATACATTTTTAAGGAGAAGATCAAGAAGTCCTTTAATGAAGTTCGCAATGCCGTATCCCAACTAAACGCTTTTGTTCAGGAGCATATCACGGGAATGAGCATTGTGCAGATCTTCAACAGTGAGGAACGGGAATTCAAGAAATTCGAGAAGATCAACCGGGATCACCTTAAGGCAAACCTCCGCTCGGTGAATTATTACTCGATCTACTTTCCGGTAGCCGAGGTGATCGGCGCCGCAGGAACAGGGCTTCTGGTATGGTACGGGGCCAAGGGCATACTTGCGGAGGAGGTGACATTGGGTGTGATGATCGCATTTATCATGTATATCAGCATGTTTTTCAGGCCTATTCGCATGATAGCAGATCGTTTTAACACCCTGCAAATGGGTGTTGTGAGTTCGGAGAGGATTTTTAGGCTACTGGACAGCTCGGACATGATCCAAAATACAGGCACCTATAAA
>JANQHS010000165.1 GCA_028282565.1 Cytophagales bacterium
ATACGTGCAGACAGTCCTGACAGCATCTTTCTCCGCATTTTTCTTTGACTCATATATATCTGTGATCGCCCCGGTTGGACAAGCCTGGGCACAGGCACCGCAGCTAACACAATCCGAATTGTTGAACTCATCGCCCATGCCTTTCTGGATCACGGCATCAAAACCCCGCTTAGCCATCGTAAGCACCATTTCGCCTTGTACTTCCTCGCAGGCCCTGACACAGCGATAGCAGTTGATACAGGTTGACAGATCGGATCTCATATATGGATGAGAATCATCCAAGGCACGGTCAAAGTGATTTTTCCCTTCGGGATATCTGATATCATCATAGCTCACTCCTACCGCCTCAGCCACTTTAACAAGCTCGTTCCAATTCGCATCGGCTTCTTCAAATTTCTTTTGAGGATAATCTGTCAGAACAAGCTCTACAATGTTTTTCCTAAGTCTTTTGATCCTGTCTGATGCCGGATATATATAAGCACCGGGATCTATGGGTGTATGGCATGATGCAACGGCTTTCACAGGCCCGCCCTGCTTCATGGCCATATCAACGGAACATACGCGACAAGAGCCGAAAGGCTTCAGATTAGGAGCATCGCAGAGTGTGGGAACATTGTCCTCTCCAAGGTTTCTTTTGATAAAGTTCAAAACGGTTTCACCTTCCTTGATGGGATAAGGGATGCCGTCAACATAAGCGACCTGCAGATTTTCATCTTTCACGGATGCCTTTTCTCTGGCAGGTGCAGAAACTGTTTCCTGATTCTTGATCGTAAGATTTCTATCCGTATTCTCCATGATTATTCCTTAAAATATGGCTTCAATTCATCTTCAAAATATTGCATGGCATTCTTGATCCCAAGAGGAAGCCCACCTCCAAGCGCACAAAGCGACCCGATTTCCATGGTTTCCAACAGATCCTCCATCAGTCCCTTTTCAATTTGGTATTGCTGTCCATTTTGGGACTTAACGATCATCTCCTTTCCACGAGTCGCGCCGATGCTGCAGGGAAAGCATTTGCCACAGCTTTCATCGGCGGTAAACTCAAACAAGTGCTCCATGTATTTGATCATGGGGAAGGATTCGGGAATTGCCAATACCGAGGCATGCCCTAGCAGAAACCCTGCCTCCTGAAAACTTTCAAAATCGATACTGAGCTTGTCAAACTTCTCAGCAGGAACGATACCACCCAATGGCCCGCCAACATGAATAGCCTTCACAGGAACCTTAAAGCCCTCACCCAATTGAAAGAGCACATCCTCTAAAGAAGTGCCCATTTCTACTTCATATAATCCCGGTCTGTTAAAATGACTATCAAGACAAACAAGTTTTGAACCAGTGGATTTTCCCCTTCCGATCCGGCTGAATTTCTCACCTCCCAATTCAAGAGCATAAGGCACCATCGCCAGTGTTTCAACATTATTGACCACCGTCGGCTTCATGAACAAACCTTCCTGCGCCGGAAAAGGAGGCCTTACCCTCACCTCGGGTCTTTGCCCTTCAATCGAGGACAAAAGAGCGGTTTCTTCACCGCAGATATAGGCACCAGCCCCTTCGAGGACTTTGAAGCGAAAGTTGAAACCGCTTCCACGTATGTTGTTGCCTTGCAAACCCAGTTCTTCAAGTTCCTGGATCGCATCCTTGGTTCTTTGAACCGACTCAGGGTATTCCCCTCGGATATAAAGCACGCCTCGATCGGCCCCGGCAATATAACCCGCCACCATCATACCAAAAAGCACCAGGTGCGGACGCTCTTCAAGCAAATATCGATCAGAATAAGCCCCTGGATCTCCTTCATCTGCATTGCAAACAATGAACTTCTGATCGGAGGAATTATTCTTGCAGAACTCGAGTTTCATGCCCATTGGGAACCCGGCTCCGCCCCTTCCTCTGAGATGGGATCTTTTTAATTCTTCCAAAGCATGATCCGGAGTGTTGTTCAGTATTCTTTCAAATGCCGCATAGAACTTCTCCAGATCCCCTATTTCAGCCGTAAGCAATGGAGTCTCAAGATTATGGCCAACATGATATGAATCGGGCTTTTCTCCTCCGCTTGTAATGATCGAATCGAGATCGTTGATCGAATCTCCGGAATAATTCAGTCCGTTCACATGAAAAGCGCTGTTCTCATGGCAGCGTCCCAGACAACACATATGCCCGATCTCCTCTTTGGGGAATCTGGCCTCCAATTTTTTGGACACATCATCCTGGGTCCCGGCGAGAAGACATGCACTCCCATTGCACACGTAAGCCTTTTTACCCAGATTTTCTTCTTTGAGGAAATCATAAAAAGAAGCTGTACCGTAGGTATTGGCCTCTCCCATGAGGTACTCCCTTGAAAGTTCTCTCAGATCTTCCCTATCCGGTGTTCCATCATTTTTCGAAGCGTTTACGAGCTTTTCAAAGAGATTCTCCGTGAGTCCCTTCCTGCCAGATAACTTGCTTAGATTCTCTCCCATTCCCTTTTTGATCAAAAAAATCCATTAAATATAGGGATTGGGCGCCCTAGAATGAAAAAATCAGGGCCTTCGAGAAGGCTTTGTCGTTGGGATTACCGCTATAAAAGGTCGAACAAAATCTGAGGAAATCCCCTCTGCCCGGAATTGTTGAGCATTTTGGTGAACAATAACTTGTAATAATTCCCGGCAGGATCCTTGATCACGTAGAAGCGATCATTCCTTACCCCTGTGACCGATCCCGGAGTTGGGGAAGCAACTGTTCTCCAGCCTGCCCCAATGAAATTAACCCTTGAAGCATAATTGATGCCCAAGGCATCCTCGCTGGAGAACTCGTTAAACTTTTCAATCAGAACAGCCCCTGAGTCTATGAGTACCTCGGATGCCTCAACGCCAAAAGAATTCAGAATGACATAATCCTTAAAAAAATACGGAATTGAATCAGTACCGAAACCCTCAAGCTCTGTCCAGGTTGTAAAAGCAAGATCCCAGGAATCAGCCTGTGGCTCAACCTGAACAAGGCCCTGATCGAAATTCAAAAAGGAGAAATTGAAATTTCCGGCCTTTTCAATGTCCATTTCATTCTCGTTTCCACCATCAATATCCGAATACCTGATCCGGTAGGAAGAACCGTTTCTGGAGATCAAGACCTTTTTCCAATCCTTATCGCTATTGTCAATATTCCTCCCCCTATTGATCACATAGACAAAATTTTGAGCGGGATCTTCGGAGATCTCGCCCAATGCGGTTCTTGTAAGATCCCTGGTCGGATAGTCGATCCATGTTGAAGTTTCGGATAACCAGGGTGGAGTGACGGTACTAAACAATGCTCCAAATATGGCACTCAGGGAAAGTTTCGCTCCCAGACCTATGGTGTCCGCCGGACTGACTTGATCAAAATCTGTCTTCTCAAGTCTATAGGCCAACATGGCATTACTGCTATTGAGAACCACCCTAAATTCCTCTGCATTGGAAAATCCAAGATCCCAGGTATCTCTTGGGATCACGGTGGTGGAATTGCCGCTAAGATCAATATATACCTGATTGGGTTGATCTTCCCCCCCGACTTCCGCATCAATAGTGCCCCCGACAAAAGGCGGCGGTAATACCACCGGATCTTCATCCGCCGAACAGGAAACCAAAAGAATTATAGAAACCAGGAAAGTGAAAAGTGAGAATATCGAACGTCGCATTTAGCTTTTTCTTTGAGTGTCAAAAATCAATCTGATAAAAAAGGATCTTCCGTATCCAACCGCATAAGAGCCACCTGATCCATGGGTAGCCCCTCCTGAAATACTTTGATCGACGCTGGTCACGTCAAATACATTCTTGATCCCCAACACCAATGAAAAGTGTTTGGGAAATTCCTTGGAGATACTGATGTCCATCCAGCTAAAAGGGTCCCTTTCTCCAAGAACAACTTCGGGACTTCCACTTTCATTGGAAATCAGATACTGAGGCACCTTTCCGGTGTATTTGTAAAAGGCAGAAAACGATAGGCCCCATAGATCAGGGATATAGGTAAGATTGGCATTGACCTCCGGGCTAAACAGGTACCTGTCGAGTTTCAATGAATCAGAGAACTCGTTGTATCGCCCGGTCATTCCAAATCCGGCACCAAATTCAAAATGCTTGATCCCCGCCTTTTCGTTCAGGGCAAACCCCAGTGTACTGTATCGGTCAGCATTGATATAGGTCGTGATATTCGGATTATCCGCATCCTGACCAAAAGTGATTTGATTGGTTTGGTCGTTGAAAAAGAAATTCAGGTCAGAGCTTAAGAATCTCAACTCACCGCTTCTCAGTTGATGGTTGAACCCAAAGTCAAGGTGGTGCGAATATTCAGGCTTGAGCTGATCATTCCCACTGATGCTGTGATTCGAGTCAAAAAAATCAAAGTACAATTCCTTCAGCGTCGGAGCCCTGAAGCCGCGGGCATAGGAGGCACGAAAAACCAGATCCTGATTCAATTGGTACTTCACGTTAAATGAAGGCAGCACCGGTCCCTGGTAGTTGGTATGATATGCAAACCTCAATCCTAGCCTTGTATCCAGTCGCGGGGTAAACTTGTACTGAACACTTCCAAATCCCGCATAATCACCGAGCGATTGCCATTGAGTCCCTTCAATTCTTCCACCCTGGGCTCTCTCGTAGTTAAGGTCCACTCCCAACTGATAGCTGAGGCGACCCTTGAATGGAGTAGATGAATAAATACCCCGGAACATTGCTGCATGGATCAGGGCCGTATCCTGTGCTCCTTCCGTAGGCACCAGGATCTTCTCTCCGGTGGAAAGATTATGTGCATATTGGGTTTTGATACGTTCGTAATGGGTCAATGTAGCCACCCAGTCGATCTTTTTGGAATTCCGGAAGGATTTGTAACCGTTGAGTTGATTGATAAACCTTCTGGTTTTGTATTCCTCATCCAGGGCAATAGGAACGATCAGGCCGGAAGGATTGGCATTGCTCTCGATTTTTTCGTCAAAGACATCAAGCCGGTATTCCAGCTTCCAGGATTTGGGTCTGAACCCGAATTTGAAATAGCCATAGAGATTTTGCTTGGGATCCCATTGCTTGGTCCTTCCCTCAAAAGTCCCCTGATAACCACCGAAAAACCTATGCGTGAATTCCAGGTTTGCATAAAAATTCTTTCCAATGCCGGATCCCAGAAAAAAGGATTGCTGATGAATACCTTGACCCGAGCCATATTCCTGCCCGACACTTTCTTCCTGTATGTCTACCCTGGCGAAAGGCTTTTGTCCGGCCGGTTTTTTCGAAATGATATTGATGACCCCGGCCATGGCATCGGTCCCATACTGTACAGCAAGCGGACCTTCCACCACTTCGATTCTTTCGACATTGGAAATATTGAACTGAGACATGTCAACAGAGTTTCCCGTTCTTCCGGTTACCGGAACGCCGTCGAGGAGTATCTTCACCTGCCTGCTGTCGAGCCCCTGGATACTAAGTCCGACAGCTCCCGTGGCGGGGTCGGGTTGGAGTGAATAATTCAACTGGTACTGAACCGCCTGGCCCAGGGTTACCGCTCCCCTTTTCTCAAGCTTCCTGGGCTCCATTAGCTGGACCCTGATCAAGGAGTTTTTTAGGGGTTCGGACTCATATTGACCGGTAACGACGACTTCATCAAGTGTGGGGTTCTTTAGATCGAGGAACAGAGAATCCGGACCGTTGATGATCCCATCAAACGCCAGCAGGTTGACATGTGCGATCTCTACTTCCAGGGGAAACTGCAGGTCGCCGATTTCAAACCAGCCATTTGAAGCCAGTATACCCTGTAGGGTCCCTGGTCCATTTACCTCCTTTACCCGAACCGAGGCAAATTCAGGCGGAACTCCAGTGGCTTTGTCTACCACAAAGAACCCTTTTTCCTGACCCTTCGAGGCAGAAACCTGTAAAACGACTATGAGAAAAACCCAACGGGCAGCATGGAAAGACCTCACAGCTTCAAAAATATTTTCTCAGATATCAAAAAATTGCCAGATTCTGGATAAAAAATACCTGCCTTTGTATTTTTGCTTCGCTCTTCTGAGGGTTCTGAAAAAAGTTAAAATTGAATCAGATCGGTTTAGGTAAATCTTTCGAGTCCAAAAAGGACAAAGTCAATTTGGGTTGGTCCATTGTTTCCCTGGACCAAACCGATAAAACCGTGCACCAAATTCCCGGTCGTTCGCTGGCATTGATCTTCACTGCCAATGATAATTTCAATTTCAGCACCTCTTTTGATCCTCAATCTGTTTCTATATCCCGGCATGATTTTTCTATCCTGGCCTTTCCTAGGGCTGATTGGCAAATCAAGTTTGAGGGAGCTTCCAAAGATGCCAGGATGCTGATTCTTGATCTTGATGTAATGCACCAATTCATAGGTGCGAGCTACAATGCCGGTGAGAAGAGCCGCGAAAGGTTTAGGCTGCCAGAACAGCCCATGACCCTTTCCGCCAAATTGCGTCTTCCCCTGCTGGAACTTTTTGACTGCAATTTTCTTGGAGCCTGCGGTATTCTTTTCAGGGAATCCAAGATCATGGAGTTCTTTTCGCTGTTGCTGCTTGATCTTCAAAATAACAAGCCAGATATCGATGCCTGTCCATTCTTGGAAGACGAAAGCGAGGCGAACAAAATCCATGAAGCAAAGAAAATATTGATCCGCGATTTTCATCTTCCCAATAAGATCAAGGATCTTGCAAGAGAAGTTGGCACCAACGAATACAAACTCAAAGTCGGCTTCAAGCATTTGTTTGGGACCTCCATTCACAGCTTCCTGATCGACCAGAGAATGGAAAATGCGCGAATATTCCTTTCGAAAAGAGGAACAAGCGTGTCCCAGGTTTCGGAAATGGTTGGTTATTCCAATCCAAGCCATTTCATTGAGGCCTTCAAAAAGAAATTTGGCGTTACACCCAAGAAAATGCTGGCTTCCTGAAGTTTTCAGGACTGATCCATGTTTCTTCTTCGCTGGCTTTCCTATCTACCCCTTTCCGTCCTATATCTGATCTCCGACTTTATTTTTTTTATCGGCTATTATGTAGTCAGGTATAGAAGGGGGATCGTCAGAAAAAATATTCAGAGCTGTTTTCCTGAAAAAAGCGAAACCGAGATCAGGAAGATCGAAAGAGGATTCTACTCCAGGCTGGCCGATTTCCTTGTGGAATCCATCAAGGCGATCACGATCAGTCCTTCTGAGTTAAAGAAGCGGGTAGTATTCAAAAATCCGGAATTCTTCATCGAATCTCATAATTCAGGTCACAATGTGTTGGTCTGTGCCTGCCATCAATTCAATTGGGAGCTGGCCATGCTTTGCGGGGCTTTAAGCCTTCAAACCACCATTGATCCGATCTATATGAAGTTGACAAACCATGCTTTCAACGAATTGATATACAGGATCAGATCTCGCTTTGGAGGGCAGCCTATAGAGATGTCGGCATCGGGATTGAAATATGCCAGGGCCATTAAATCGGGTCATGCCATCGCCAATGTCGGAGATCAAATACCGCCTAAAACGGGTGCAGATGTGTTATGGATTCCTTTTTTTGGAATTGATACGGCATGGTTTACCGGTCAGGAGCAGCTCAGCAAAATGTTCAAAATGACTCCTCTTTTCCTCTGGGTTGAAAATCCCAAAAGGGGATTTTATGAGATCGAGTTTGTTCCCCTTGCGGATCCTAAGAAACCCTACAAGCAAGGAGAGGTGACAAGAAACTATGTTGCCAAGCTTGAGCAAATGATCCGCAAAACACCTACGGATTGGCTCTGGTCTCATAAAAGATGGAAACATAGCCGAGCGGATTTCAAATAAGCAAGGCGGCCACAGAACGGTTTTGGTTTCAAATTAGGTTTGGCTTTATGCATTAACTTGGGTTTTGCAAAATCCAAAGTTTATGAGGCCATTATTTGTCCCTTTCATGATCATATTTCTGCTTTGTTCTACAGGGCCAGATCTGCACGCTCAATCCGATCAGGATTCCGTTTACCTTCCCATCAAAAAGGGAAACTGGTTGGCCGTACTCAACGGAAATCTATCTTCTGTGAACCTGGATCGTTTTGCAGGCTCACAATCCCAGATAAACCTTACCAACGAGTATGATTTTAATATTTCCTCGGGTCATTTCTTCGTCGATCGGCTTGCTTTTGGGATCACCTTTGATGCCTCCAGGGCTGAGACCAGGAGAATTTCGGAGGTGATCACGGAAAGATTTTCGATCGGCCCGTTCGTGCGCTACTACCTCAAAAAGAATCCTAACGGATCGATGTTCATCACCGGGGGATTGCTTTACGGACAAATCACAGAAACCAACAGGGTCAATATACCTCAATCGGATTTTGAAGTTTTGCTGTTCGGCAAGGGGCCCGGAGTGTTCGGTGGGCTTGGGTATTCTCATTTTTTGACAAAGCATATAGGCCTTGATGTCAGCCTCAGGTATGACTTCCTCTACCTTCAAACCGAGGTGCATGATAGCAGCACGAATACCAAGACCATCGAAGAAATCACCGCGTTAAGATCATATTTTGGCTTTGGGTTTGTCATCATCATCCCGGAATTCGCCTTTTAGATGAAGAGGATTTTCAAAGCATTACTGTTTCTCCTGCTGTGCGCCAATGCGTTCGGACAGGATCCGGACATGGAATACTTCAAAACCGACACCATCGGCTCAGACAAGAATGTACAACTGCTTGGGATACCAGTGGCCTTTTACACGCCTGAAACAGATTTCGGTTTCGGTGCCGGCGTGCAATGGTTCTTTTACCACAAGAAAAACGTCTATAATCAACGGGTTTCGAATCTTCTGGTCACAGCGGTATATACCACCAAGAACCAGATCCTTATCGATGCCAAACCTCAAATGTATTTTCTACGAGGAGACTATTTTCTCGACGGGATCTTCAAATTCAAGATTTTCCCAAACACCTTTTGGGGAATCGGGAACGATACACCGGAGGAAGCCGCAGAAAGCTACAATATGAAAACCATCATCGTCAAGGCAGCTTTTCTGAAAAGGCTTCCACCGGATCTCAATTTTGGATTTGAATACAATTATGAGCAGGATATCATGCTTGAGGTAGAGCCGGAAGGGCAATTGGCCACAGACACCATTCCCGGTTCCGAGGGAGCGATCATTTCCGGGGTCTCGGTCATCTTCAACCTCGATGATAGGAGCGACCAGTTCAATCCCAAATCCGGCCAGCTGCTTCAGTTCAATGGGGGATTTTCGAGCAAAGCCATGGGCGCGACATTCGGATATTCCAAATTCATCATCGACTTCAGAAAATTTTGGCCTATCGGTAAGAAGTTTGTCTTCGCCGGCCAGGCATATCTGGAGAACACTTTTGGGGAGGTTCCCTTTCAAACCATGGCCTGGTTGGGAGGTGGCGAAAGAATGAGGGGGTATTTCCGCGGCAGATATATCGACCAAAACATGATGGTCATACAGACCGAGATCAGACATCAATTTCTGCCTCGTTTTCAATGGGCCGCCTTTGCGGCCATGGGAGATGTGGTTCCAACCCCTTCACAGTACCTTAGAAGCCCGAAGTATTCCTTCGGCGGGGGAATCAGGTTCCAGGTGTTGAAATCTACCCCCACGCTGATCAGGCTTGATTTTGGGATTAATGCTGAAGGAAATACAGGAGTCTACTTTGGTGTAAACCAGGCCTTTTGATCACTCATCACGGATAATATCCGCCGGGTTGGAGAT
>JANQHS010000176.1 GCA_028282565.1 Cytophagales bacterium
TTCCAAAAGGTGTGAGCATACGCTCACGACTCAAAATGATGTTTCCGGCGACACAGGGTCGGGACACACAGGGGGAAAAGTTGCGAAAAAAATGAAAGAGGCAGGGGGAAAAGTGCGGGATTTTCGAGCCGTTGACGAAAAGTGGGAGATGAACGCCCCCGACAGTCCGGCTCGAACCGCATCCCTTGACTTGTACGTCAAGATGCTATGGATTTTGGCAAAGAATGTCCTGTACAAGGATGTTTTTCTCACGGATAAGCAACAAGAAATGGCATTAAAACTTATTCGCCGGTGGTATGAACCTGTCGCGGATAGAAGTCTTTCTAGGATCCATGAGATTTACATTGAGCGCATCACGATCGCTCGAAAGTTTGTGCAAAAAGACCCTCAAAAACGATTTATACAGCTTCCGAACCGATATTTCGATCCAGAGAATCCAAACGGTTTTCGAGGTACCAAACCTTGGTGGAAAGCACAGGAAAAGCGAAAAAAGGAAGTCCAAGCGAAACTCATCCTCAATGCACAAATCAAACGGTACCTCAACAATGAAAGGAAGAGTGCCGAACTCAAAAAACCTGCCTTAACCCTTTATAGAGAATGTGAACAGCGTATTGGAAAGTTAGGTGATCCCCTATTGCTGGAACAGTTCTACTCTACTATTCTATCCCCAAGTTCACGGGCAGATCTTCAACTAAACTAGCATTACATGAACCGTTATTTTCCTCCTAGCAAAAGCACCGGCAAACCAGGTAAAGGAATTAAAAAGAAACTCCAGGCCTACATGGAGACCGTGACCATTGACCTTTTCGGGTATGAAAAGATTGTCAACAAAAGTGTACGAACGTATGCCGAGAAGATCGCCAACGAACAGGGTGTCAATGCCAAACAGGTCTATGTTCGGATTATCAAGCCTGCCGAATTAAGAGTATTCCTGCACGTTAGCGGAAAGCTTCTGAAGGAGTTAACGATTAGGGAGCTGGTGCATTTTTTTGTTGGGCCAGGAGCACTGAAATCTTCGCACACAGAATCCAAAGTCGTCTCAAGCGTCTCGAAATTCTTTAGTGACTACTCAAAGAAAAAGCATTTTGATGTCGACAAAGTCCAGGTATTGATTTCTTCCAACGCTGAAGGAGCGCTGGTCAAAAGCTTCTATGAGCAATCATTTATAGAAGAGATCCCTGTCAAATTTCTCATTAAGTATTTCAAAGCATAATGGATAGACCAAAAAACGGTTGGAGACTCAATGAACATTCCTTCTGGAAGATGATCGTATGGTTTAAGGACGGAAATATACGGACCTTCTACTCACTTGATTGGAAAACAAAGTACAGCGGCTTTCGAGATCCACGAATTGGTCTGGCCCGTCTCAAAAATCTCACCACTAAATACGGAGTAAAGGCCGGCACTATCGAAATCTACAACATGGAATCAGGAGCAATTATCGCTAAGTACTATGAGGGCCTAGAAGTGGCTATCGAGAAACCTGTTCAAAGTAAGACGAATAACACAAATGAAGAAAATTAATGCACTAGTAGAAACCTTGAATGCCAAGGAGTTCGAAGACAAATATCCAAATTATGACCTGGAGGATGGAAAGGTCCATGTATTGTACATTTCTCCATGTTTGAACGGTACCGGATATTATCGAGCCATTGCACCAGCCTTAGAGTTGAACAATACGGATTCACATTCTGCGATCATAAGCTCCATTCATAAATGGAACTTCAACAAACAGTTTGATGATTACGATAGCCCAATTGATGAAGAGTTGATCAGGTGGGCAAACTATATTGTGCTACCAGCATTGTTCACGGATGCCACCTATATCATAAATATCCTTCAAAAGATAAAGGAGGACTCTCAAAGTGAGGACGATTTGCAATTCGTGATGGATCTTGACATGAATTATCATAAGCTACCGGAAATTCATCCTAATCACTCCAAAATCACTAAGGAGATGGAGGTTCAATTGCTTGATAACATTTCCAAAATGGATATTCTGACCAGCCCTTCTGAAGACATGTTGGATTACTACGATGTACTCATTGAAAAAGCACACCCTAAGACGACTGTCTTTCTTGAACATCTTCCTAACCTGATCTCCGAATATGGATACACAGAGGTTAAGCCTCTTAAACGTAATGAAGGCCATACTGTTAAAATTGGGTTGATCGGAAATGCATCCACAGCATTTGACTCCATGAGTATTCTCAATGTCCTGAAAAAGGTTAAAAAGAAACATCCCAAC
>JANQHS010000201.1 GCA_028282565.1 Cytophagales bacterium
TTCTCATTTCTGATCCGAATGCCGGTGCCGAAACTTCCATAAAAATTATTCCTTTGAAGAGCAGCATTGTAGTCTCCCAACAAAGCTCCTTCACCATAAAAGAACCATACTGTTCGGAATCCATAAAAGTACCAGGGGGTAAACAACTCCATCTCCATTCTCATCAGGTGAAGATGCGTTCCCTTAATTGAGGATGCACTTGGAAATCCCCGGATCCTTTGATCAAGTGAAACCCCCTGAGCGCCAAGACGATTAATGCCGTAGATATATTCGAAAACACCGATAATTCTGAATTTATACCTCCCCCACTTTTTCAGCTTTGAGATAAAGCGATTCTTATAGGAAACATTTCCCTCCTGAGTCCGACCATCGTTCAGGAAGGTTGAGAATTGTATGGTATTGGACATGTAATGACCCCCGAGAGGAAGTACGAAAGCACTGGTGACTCCGACATAGGGTCTGTCGTAAAACTCCTTACGCTGAAAGCCTCCCACCAATTGAAAAACATATCCGTAAGGGACATCTTCGGGAATACCGAAGCGATAGATCAAGGCGGTCTTTTGAAAACGCATTTTTCTTAATGTGATCCCTCCAAGAATGAACCTGCTGTCATGGTAGGAAAACAAAGTATCCTCATTGAGCTCGGGCCTTTCGGTATAGTCAAAATCCGCAACTCTCCCGGAGATGATCAGGGTTTTACGCGGGTCCTTTTTTGAGATGCGGAACTGCCGCCCGATCCAATAATCGAATACCTCATGTGTAACCGGATAAGTGACATTTTCATCCAGGCTGGAATCAAATTCCTGTAAGAATTGAGTTCTTACTCCTACATCCAGCCCGAAGCCATATTTCATAGAAGGAGTCAGAAAACCTTTAAAAAAACTCCCAACGAGTTCTTCCCGCTCAAAATCATATTGGTATCTCAGGAGAAATTCCACAAAGGATCCCTGAATGTTATTGATCTTATATGAACCGAAATAGCCCTGCCTGGGATCCCTGCTACCCCTGAACCTGAATATATTGGTGAATTCATGTCCCAGCCCAAGGAAGTTCAGATCATAGAGACTGAAATCATAATCGGTTGGCCCTCCCACACCAATTCCAAATCCTATCGAAAAAACATCCTGTGAGATCACCAGGACCTCGACTTCCGAATCCGAAGAATCGTTGACCGGAACGGTGATGATGCGGCAGTCCTTCAGGAATGGGAATTGCCTCAAAATACGCTCATTGTCGGCCATGAGGAATGGCTCAACCGTATCGCCAATCGAGAAAAGCAAATTCTTTCTGATCACACTTTCCCAGGTTTCGATATGATACTTGTTCATCATCCTCCCGCCCTTGGTTTCTACATGTCGTAACGTGTCATCCACGTTTCCCTCACCAACAGGAACCTGGATCACCCTGATCTTTTTGATATACCTTCCCTCATAAGGTTCAAAAACCGCTTCCGAATTGACCGACCCTTCATAGAGGACCTCTGACCTATCATCCATTCTGAAGACGGCATTGGCAATCAGCCGGGTCACTTTCTTCTTATCACTGTAGCGATCAAGGTTGGCATAGAAATTCTCTGAGGTTTGATACGGGTTTTTCCGGATCTTGTACTTCACCCCTGCCGGCACCAGGAGGATGGTATCGACATCATAGGGTACGAGGGTATCCTTAAATACTATGGCATAGCCACCGGGAACGGTAACCGTATCGTATTCCATTGCTTGGACAGCTTCACTGACCTGGGCTTTGGAATCCTGGCAGTTTCCGAGAATGAGTGCAGCCAGCATCAACAGCCCGCAAGAAGCTTTGAGAAATGATATCTGAAGACCGGTATTCCTCAATTCGCCGTCTTATCCGAATGATTTTTTAAATATTGTTGCCTCAAAGGTATTTTTGAAAGAACAAAAGAAATCAGAACCTGATAATGTCAAAAGTAATTTTCTCTTTCTTCCTTTTCTCATTCGCACTTTTTTCCTGCAGTTCGGAAGAGCAATCTCAGAACAAAAAGGATAAAAAAGAGTTTGAATCCACTTTTGGAGAAGTGGTTTATTATCTCAATGCCGAATTGGAAAAGATCACACCAAAGTACCTGCCTCATAATCCTGATATCGCCATAGAGCAATACTACCTTACGGATGTTTCAACATCGAACGAGCCCTGTAGGCTGGAATTAAAGATCATTTCTTCCAATGAGAAGGATGTCGATCCATGGGTGGAGGAAAGGACCTATCAGTTCTGGACCGGATATCTGGACAGCGTTAGTTATGATGACTATGCCATCACCCTGTACTACAATGGTAACTCCGCCCTGGGATTCGCCAACGTGGACTACCGCGACCGGGCAAGCAGCACAAGGGATGTCAGGTTATTTTACCGCGAGGATATCGGCTACTACTTCCTGATCTATCCCGAAAGCAGGGATCAGGCAGCCATGATCAAGGGCTATTTCGATCAGCTTAAAACCAGCTGTGGCCAGTAAGGTTTGAGGAAAAGTGCCTTCATATTTGTAAATTGTGCTAACCAAATGGTCACGATAGCATGAAAACCAAGGTGCTTTCCATTTTATTTTCGGTCTTCCTGTTGATGTCCCTGGCAGGCCATAGTCAGGATAAGGATGATCCTCCGACCCTGTACCAAACCCTGAGTTGGCTGAAGGAACAGTTTGAAACCATGAATATGAAAGACCTCAATTATCAAGGCGACAGGATCTTTTATGAGGAATTCGATTTTGTGGGATGCGAATGCAAGCTTGACTTTTCCGGTATCAAGCTTGACAAAAACCCGGAACGGGTCAAGGCGCATCGAACCATCTATCATTTCAGTCTTGAGGAACTTGACAAGTGCATTCAAAATCCAGAGGTTGAAGCTCAGCTTGACCTGATGACCTATTACCGCAACAAGAATATTCTGGTGAACAAGTCCGTCGAATTTGAAGATTATGGCTGGAAGGATTATCCGAAAGCCTATTTCGCCCAGGTCGGATTACCCGTTGCTGATTCCGCCCTTCGTCGACAGATCAGGGATCGCTTCAATTATGCGATCGAACTTTGCTATCCGAAGAAGAAGTGATGCTTCTTCCGGTCTGACTACTTGATGATCTGGATATATCCGGTCAGGTTTTCTTTTCCTGCAATGCTGAGAATGTAATAATATATGCCGGAGTCAATGTCGCCTTCTGGCCAATCGTTTTGATACTGCTTGCTTGAAAAGATCTCAGACCCATACCTGTTGTAGATCCGCAATTCTGAATTATAGTAATTTCCCAAAATGGGAATTTCAAATCGGTCGTTTAATCCATCGCCATTTGGCGTAATGGTATTCGGGATAATATCGTTCTCCTCAAATTCTATGCAAGCCAGGTTGGATCGACTGATCAGATCCGTTTTCTGTGTGGCTCTAGCCTCGACAAAACAATGCGTATTAAACCTGTGGGGAAAAACCATAACAATTTGGGTATCCAAAAAGAACAGTGGCAATGCACAGCAATCTATATTCAATGGGATGCTTTGATTTTAGTTTCTCTCCCAGTGCAATTATTAGACCTCCTGGGAACAAGTACCATAGCCAACAGGGCTATGGTTTGAACCGATGGGCTCTGAAAGTGCCGCGGGAGGGCAGATCAGAAGTTGGGCAAGTTTCCAAGCGGTTTACTTTCAAAGCTACTCTTTGAGGATAGAAGAGCAATATGCCTTCTGATTAGACAAACGCACCGGCTGCTACACCCCTCAATACCTAGAAGATGAACTATTGACAAAAAACAAAAAAAGCGCCTGCACAAAATGCAAGACCATTTTCTCAGTTAAAATTAAGGGAACAGATATACTTAGCTTGTGCGCGGTTAATCCTCTATGGATTCGTATAGCCTCAGGAGGTGGAGATCCTTCCAAAAAGAAGGTTTAGATGAGCTAAACCAAATTGGATAATAACCCGGTTCTTAAGAAATCAATTCCCAACCTTTTTCAAAATAAAAATCAAATTCATTGGCAAAAGTTGTTCTGTATAAGTAATTATATTCAGAATTGACATCCTTTTGATCATGATATGTTGATAGCATTTTATGATTAATACCGAAGTTATAACCTATATTCGGATTAAGATCAATATCCTCTAATAATCCTGAAGAACTAATTGGCGTCCATTCTAAATGGTTTTCAAAAGGATTTTCTTCCCAAAATTCAGTAAACTGATCATTAAAATTGGTTCTAATTCCATGAGTGCACCATTGAGAGTAAGCATTAAGGTTAATAAAAGATAAAAGGATTAGTATCTTAATCTATTGCATATCCAGAAAATTTTCTTGGTTCTATTTCATAATCATCGTCACCGAATGAGCCATTTCCATTTGAGTCAAATTTTAATCTATATTCCATATAAATAGTCTTGTTATCTGGATTCACCAGTGCATATCCAAATGGGCCATTACAAGGCTCAGTTGTCCTGCTCCTTATTAAAAACCTTATGAACCTATGTGAAAAGGCAACTGATTCAGTTAAGGATTTATCATCAATACAATTTCCAGTATAACCTCCATTATCCCCATTAATATTTGTAATTCTTATTCCAGTGCACTCATCTGGATCCTCTCCTACTTGGTGAAATAGTTCAATTGCTATTTCGAAAGTATCTAAAGGGCTTCTTTCCCAAGAACCTCGCCAGGTATTACTAAACAAATAGTCACACGTATTTAAAACCGTCAGATTTTTTGACAAACTATCATGACCATCATCACTAGGAAAACATGCTGTGTCAGGAAATTTATTAACCACCAAGGTCGGGACGATTGTTGCACCATTTCCCACTTTCGAAAAATTTCGAATAAATGATCTATCCTTAATAATTTCGGAGCCTAGGTACCAAGTATAATCAGCATCTTCCTCGATGGCTGTAAACCTTACGTCTCCTTGCCAAATATGGCTTTCCTCAGGTTGCCAATCCTGACCTATTCCCGCAAAATTGTATTCAATCAAAAAGTCAGCAGAAACCGGCTTTTTTACTAAACAAGAATCATAATTCGGACAATTTATATCCGTAGAATCATTGCATTTCTTCTCTGGAAAAATGTCACGATTTTCCTTACATGACAACATAATTAGAATTAGGAAAAAACTATTTAGTATTCTCATTGGTGAAAGCCCAAATTATTCTACCAAATCCAAAAAGGTCAACTTTGGCTCATAAAGAAAATCCAAATTCTTTAGATTCCCAATGACGACCGTGAAATAGAATGGATCCGGAGGCGTAAAAGAGAATTTGAAAATTAGCTATCCGAAGCACCCCAAAATTTGATTCCTTGTATTAGAACTTTTTATGAGTTTGCTGGAAGATGGTTTTAAAAATAACTGAAACCCAAAAGGACGCCACTCTGGTCAACGATACCAATTGTGAGTGCAGTCCGTAGGAGGATCGATCCACGCCTCCATTTCATTTCGGCGGACAAGCGTTAAGAATTGATCCTGTGGATCATTTTAGCGAGAGGCCAGGAAGAGAGAAATGGTTTTAGGAAAACCTTTTCGAACGGGCAGGGTTGCCCCAAGGACAAACGAAAAAAGCCCGGCAAAACCGGGCTTTTTG
>JANQHS010000282.1 GCA_028282565.1 Cytophagales bacterium
CGGCGCAGCTTATGGGTTTTATGCCAATCTGGGCTCCTCAACAACTACGGGAAATCAATGGGGATTTTATTCCACTGGTGAAACATACAATTATTTCTCAGGCCAGGTTGGAATTGGCACATCAACACCAAGCAGCACGTATAAGCTTTATGTTCTGAGTTCAACCTCTGCCAACCCTTATACCATCTATGCTGACAATGATTACACCGGAGCCTTTTCGCAGATCGGTCTCTACTCACACATGTCGGCATCCGGAGGTTCTTCTACGGCCTACGGAATATTTATCAACAATGCCAGTGCCACCTCAGGGACCGAATATGGAGTTTATTCGACCGGTGAGGACCGGAATTACTTCTCCAATTTCGTGGGAATCGGTACCACCGTCAGGGAATCTTCCGAACTCCTTAGGGTTTATGGGGGAAATGGAACAGGCACGGGAACATTGAGTAGCCTTGTTGACATATACATGGAGGACAATGCCTCTGCCTATTTCGAGTTGAACGGAAGCGGATTTGCAGGGCTAACCTTTAATGATGATGCCGCCAGTATTCGCGCCGGATTCTTTTTCCAGTATTCCAATGATGGGTTGATGTGGAGGACCGGAGGAGTAGATGGAAGAATGAGGCTTTCGGAGACAGGCGCGCTTTCCGTTCCGGGAACCATATCCAAAGGAGGCGGCTCTTTCAAAATTGACCACCCTCTTGATCCGACCAACAAATACCTCTACCACAGTTTCGTGGAAAGCCCGGATATGATGAATGTTTACAATGGCAATGTCACAACGGATGCTCAGGGGCGGGCCAGTGTAGAATTACCGGATTATTTTGAGGCCTTGAACAGGGATTTTCGTTATCAGCTAACTGTCGTGGGCAAGTTTGCCAATGCGATCATTGAGGAAAAAGTAAGCGGGAACAAGTTCATCATTCGCACCGATGAGCCCAACGTGGAGGTAAGCTGGCAGATCACAGGAATCCGAAAGGATCCGTTTGCCAATGCCAACAGAATTCCCAATGCCATTGACAAGGATCCCATCGATAGGGGTACATATCTACACCCCGAAGCCTATGGTGTCTCTACAGATCTAAGGGAAGGAGCCAATCAACCTCAGAGCGATGATGAGGTGGGAGATAATTGATCCCATATTAAAGTAATATTTGGGGTTTATAGCTACTGGCCTGAGCTTGGCTTTCTTCAGATAAGTTGATCAAAACTTTTCTCGGCTTTTCCGTATAATCTGATAGTCAGATTTCCTGTTTTTTTTAGATTTAGTTCGGAAAAATATACCACCATGAGAAAGTTACTGCTCGTCGGCCTTCCTGTCTTGGCTTTGCTATGTCTGGGTCAATCTAAAACCCTAGCACAGGATAATGTCGGCATTGGCACAACAAACCCGCGGCCAACGGCCCTTTTGGATCTTTTCTCTTCTGACAAAGGTCTTCTGCTCCCAAGGGTTGATACAATCGATATTTATCTGGGCCTGGGGGTTTTCGATAACGGTATGATGGTCTATGACACTGTGGTCGGAGACCTTTACGTTTGGAATGGAACCAAGTTTGTTTCACTTACGCCGGGAGCGGTAGGAGATACCGCGCGTTGGGGAGTTTCCGGAAATGAAATTTATAGCCTGAATTCAGGAAATGTGGGCATCGGTATCAACACCCCTGCCCAAAACCTGCATATTCATGATGTCTCCGGAGGGTCTGCTTTGTTGTTGACCTCCTCTGGAACAGGAACAACAGGATCAGATGGTTTGGTCATTGGGGCAAATGCTTCCGGTGTTGGGATCATCATGAATCAGGAAGACAGGCCCATTCAATTCGGAACGAACGGCGCAAATAACATGGTCCTGGATGAAAGAGGAAGGGTAGGGATCGGAACCACAACCCCTGGGGAGATGTTCGTTGTGACTGCCGACTCCAACGATGGTTTTGTTTCGATCATGGCCGAGAACACCAATGCCAATGGGATCTCTTCTTTTGACCTTGTCAATGATGTAAACCGCTTCGAGCTTCGTTATGACGGATCGTCTAAAGGAGGGGATTTTTTCCTTTATGATGATAATGCGGGTGTTGCAAGAATGGTGATCAATCCTACCGGTTATGTAGGTATAGGTGACTGGAACCCTGATACTCAGTTCGATGTTACTGACAGCCTTGCAGGAAGTTTTGTTTCCCTGGAGATAGAAAACAAGCATGCTACGGGAGCTGCTGCATTGAACCTTTGGAACGACAACACCGCCTACGCGATTGGGATCGATGGTTCTTCAGCGGGAAATGGCCTGGATGATAAATTTTACATTTTTAACAGTCCAGCCGGGGAGTTCTCAGTCGTTATCGACGATGCAGGGAATGTAGGTATAGGTGATGTCACCAGTCCCCTTGTTCAGCTGCACGTTGACGGAGATGGACTCTTTAACGGATTCATGGGATTGTCAGATCTTGGGTCAGCTCCTGGCGTTACCAACAACCGCCTGTACAATGTGGGTGGAAGTCTTTTCTGGGATGGTAATCAGCTCTTATCAGCCGCGGATACAGCAATTTGGAATACGGACGGAACAGATATCTGGAGCAAGCCCATCAGCGGAGGAATTGGAATTAATACCAGCTCCCTCAATGCCAATTATTCTACGACATTGCAGAACAACGGAAGATTGGGAGGTCTGAGGATAGTAAATATTTATAA
>JANQHS010000292.1 GCA_028282565.1 Cytophagales bacterium
TGCTGAAGTCAAGGCTCAATAATATCTCCAAAGGGAAGATCAAGGTTGGATACTCTATGAGGTTTCCTTCAAAAGTCTGATATTCCCAACATGATTCAGTCCAAGCTACCAAATGTCGGCACGACAATTTTTGCCGTGATGTCAGGCCTGGCAGAGGAAAACGGGGCGATAAACCTCAGTCAGGGATTTCCGGACTTTAATCCATCCGAAAAATTGATCAGCATGATCAACAGGTATATGGAAAGGGGTTTCAACCAATATTCACCTCCCACCGGGCATCCAAAGTTTAGGCAAGCCATCTCTCAGAAGACCGAAAACGATTATGGTGTTTATTGTGATCCTGAAAAAGAGATCACGGTTACATCCGGTGCCACGGAAGCCTTGTTCTGCGCCATTACCGCCTTCGTGAATCCGGGAGATGAGGTGATCATTTTCGAACCGGCTTATGATTCCTATGTACCGGTAATCCAGCTTTCCGGTGGAAAAGCGGTACCCATCGAATTATCCTTCCCTGATTACAAAATAGATTGGGACGAGGTTGAGAGCAAAGTGAGTTCAAAAACCAGGATGGTGATCATCAACAATCCTCATAATCCAACAGGGGCGATACTTGAAGAAGATGATCTAAAAAAACTTGAGGAACTCGCGGAAAAGCATGATCTGCTTGTGATCAGTGATGAGGTCTATGAACATATCGTTTTTGATGGCAAAAAGCACCAAAGTGTCCTTCTTCATGAAGGGTTGAGAAAAAGAAGCATGTTCATAGCATCATTGGGCAAAACATTCCATGCCACCGGCTGGAAGGTGGGCTATTGTATTGCTCCGGAGGAGATCTCCAAAGAGTTTAGAAAGGTCCACCAGTTTGACACTTTTTGCACTCATACCCCAAGTCAATTGGGATACGCCGATTTTATTCAGGATAGGAAAGAATATCTGGATCTTCACACCTATTACGAAAAGAGAAGAAATAAATTCCTGTCACTTATCAAGGGATCCAGATTTGAGGTACAAGCCGCCGGAGGGACCTACTTCCAATTGCTATCATACCAAAACATCAGCAATGAAGGAGATCTTGGTTATGCCAAGAAGCTGACCATTGAGAACGGTATTGCATCGATTCCCATATCGGTTTTTTATTCCAGTGGTCGGGATGAAAATGTATTGAGGTTCTGTTTTGCCAAAAAAGATGAAACCCTGGAAAGGGCCGCCGAGATCCTATGTCAGATCTGAAAATCACCTTGTTTGAAATAGAGCTCTTTTGGGAAGAGCCCCAAAAAAACAGGGATCATATCGGCAAACTGATCTCAAATGCACCCGAATCGGATGTGATGATCCTCCCGGAAACCTTTACAACGGGTTTTTCCATGAACGTCAGGGAGAAAGCCGAGCAGGGAGGTGAAAAAACGCTATCATGGATGAAAGAGCATGCACGAGCATCTGGCTCTTGCATCTGCGGTAGTGTAATGATCTCTACCGCTGAGGAAGCGTATCAAAACCGACTGTATTGGGTATTTCCCGATGGCAGCTATGAGTTTTACAATAAAAGGCATCTCTTCACCTTTGCCGATGAAGATCAGTATTTCAAACCGGGCAATAGACATCTGGTGGTCGATTACAAGGGATGGAAAATTCAGCCCTTGATCTGTTATGACCTTAGATTCCCGGTCTGGGCAAGAAACAACCCTCAAAGCCCTTATGATGTACTCATCTATGTTGCCAACTGGCCCAGTGTGCGTCAAACCGCCTGGGACAAACTCTTACCGGCCAGGGCCATAGAAAACGCCTGCTATTCGGTTGGTGTAAACCGTATAGGCGATGATCCGAACGGGATCATCTACAAAGGCAATTCAATGATCTATGATTTTCTGGGAAATCCGGAAGAACATACTGCGAATCATGAGGGATTGAAAACCTTTCTCCTGTCAAGGGAAAAACTCCTGGCCTTCCGAAAAAAATTCCCGGTACTCAATGATGCCGACCGCTTTGAGATCAGCGATTAGATTTCAGGATCTTGGCAACTCTTGGCCCATTTCTTCCCTCTACGCGCAATAGATAGATCCCCTCCTCAAACGAGGTTAAATCCATCCGCTCTTCGGGCATGTCTTTTCTCTCAAAAGAGAGTAATATCCTTCCACTCAGGTCAAGAAGCTGAATGTTTTCCCAATGTCCCGGATATTCAAAGTATACCAGATCATTCGTAGGGTTAGGCCATGTCTTCAGTTTGTTGCCCTGGCCTTGAATTTCCTGTGGTTCGAGAGAGGAAATCAAAGAGGTATCGTAGTCGATAAATTGCAAACCCCCTGTACTACTGCCCAGAATGAAATCCAGATTTCCATCCCCTGTAAGGTCGCCGGGGGCTAGATATATGGAAGAACCCAACATATCATCCACCATGACTTGGGTCAATGAATTGTATACAAGACTGGTATAAGGCTGTAGCGTTCCATAGA
>JANQHS010000327.1 GCA_028282565.1 Cytophagales bacterium
GAAGATCGTTCTGAGCAGCGATCAATTCCGCCTCGGACTTTTGAAATGTCAGTTTTCTGTTCTCCATATCGGTCTTGGACTTCAGCCCCTGCTCATATAACCCTTTCATCCTGAGGTATTGCTGCTCGGCTATTTTGAAATTCACCTCAGCTGCCACGTAATCAATGCTATCACTCTTGACCTTCAATTTGCTTTGTATCAGCTTGTTCTCCGCCTGTTCGTATTTCAATTTGCTGGTTTGAACCAGAGCATCGATCTGACTATCCAGAGCTTTAACCTTTTCCATATAGGAATTGACGGTCATTTCCTTGGCCTTTAATTGTTCCTGGGTCCTTGGCAATAATTCCGGATCGAAATACTCGTCCTTGATCTCAGAAATAAATAGGATGGTATCTCCCTTCTTCACAAAATCCCCTTCCTGAACAAACCATTCTTCCACCCTTCCGGCTATGATCGAATGAATGGTCTGCGGCCTTTGATCCGGTCTGAGTGCGGTGACTTTACCCTCGGAACGAATGTTTTGGGTCCAGGGGACGAACATCAAGATCATAAACAGCGCAAAGGACCAGATAAGAAGTTTGAGCATAACCCTCCCCGAGCTTTTCTTCTCTACCTGATCAAGTGTGGAAATATGTTTCCCCTTGAGTTTTTCACGGATGCTATTTCGAGAAATGTTCAGCATGATTTACCGGGACATGGGTTTCACCTGTACCTGACCATGGCTCAGGTCCACAATTTCATCGCAATACTTTTCGACCGCCTTATCGGATGAGATGCAAATAACAGTCCATGGTTTCTCAGGATCAAAAATGAATTTGATAATATTCTCTTTCTCTTCATGATCTAGGAAACTAAACGGATCATCCAAAAGCAATAGCCTAGGCTGATCTGCCACCGCTCTTGCCAAGAGCATTTTCTGAGTGACACCCTTGGGCAGGTTTTCACCATATGGTTTTATATTGGTGTTCTTTCCATTGGGAAGAGACTTTATAAACCCTTCCAACAGCAGGTTCTTTATAGCCCATTGGATGTTCTCTATGGAAGCTTTTTCTCTTCCTGCCCCAATATTGTCGATGATGGTCCCTTCAAAGAGTTGTTCCTGACCAAGAGCATCTCCTATTGATCCCCTGAGTGATTCAAGATTCAGACTTCCCTTGGCATATCCGTCATAGGATATACTTCCTTCTTTTAGATCGTACAAGCCCGCCGTCAGGTAGAGAAATGAGCTTTTTCCGCTTCCGTCTCCACCTGTGATCAACACCTTCTTTCCCGAAGCGATCTTCAGGTTAAAATCCTCAAAGACCATTTTTTCCGTATGAGGATATCGGAATCCCACTTTATGATATTCGACCTCAATTCCCTCTTCACTTTCCGGAATTTCCAACCCATCCTGCTTTTCAAGTTCAAGATCCGTCACCTGGCCTATCTTCTCCAGAGAGGTAAACACGTCATAAATGGTCTCCAGGGTCAGCACAAGTTTTTCCACGGAATTCAGAACAAGGAGAATAATAATCTCTGCCGCGACAAACTGACCGATGTTCATCAGTTGCTCGATCACCAGAAACCCACCGATAAACAATAGGCCAAATCCTACGAGTACCTTGAAGCCCACCATCATCGAATACTGTTGAACCAGTACCTTGAAGTGATTTTCCCGGGCATTCAGGTACTTTTCGACAAAAGAATTGGTTTTTGAAAACGGAAGATCCGAATGACCGGCCAGTTTGAAGGTGTTGGATGTACGTCCTAACTCCTCAAGCCAGTGAGCGACCTGATACTTATACTTTGACTCTTCAAGACTCGTTTCCAAGCCTTTTTTGGATGTCAGGCGGAAAATAGCAACAGCGAGCAAAACCAGAATGAAACTGAATGCAATAAAGAACGGGTGATAAAATGACAACAGGATCAATCCGAACAAAACCTGGAGGCTTGCAACCGAAAAGTCAATCAGGATCTTGCTGACTCCCTTCTGAACAGAAATGGTATCAAAAAACCTGTTGATAAGCTCAGGAGCATAATACTTATGGATTGCTTCCAGCTTTATCTTGGGAACTCGATAGGCAAATTCGAAGGAGGACCTCGTAAATATCTTTTGCTGCAGATCCTCTGTGATCCTTAATTGAAATATCTGTAGTATACCGGCTGCGGCAAGGCCGACAACCACGATCACCACCAACACAATCCAGGCAGTACTCACCTGGCCTCCCTGGATCAGATTGACAATGGTCTGAATACCAAGGGGCAAAGAAAGTGTCACAAGCCCGTTAAACAGGGCATAGATATGCACATTCGTGATCTCCTTCTGATCTGGTTTTAAGAGCCTCCAAAACCGTTGGTTCGGAGTTAATGTATCATTTTTTGATGTCATTGAATTTGAATTTTCCCGCTTTGCAGGTATTGAAAAACCGAAAATGGACTCCCTTCTTGCAAGGAATGCCTAGACCATTTTAGGCGGGGGCGAAAAAACCCTGATCAACGGAG
Source organism: Cytophagales bacterium (assembly GCA_028282565.1). Classification (GTDB taxonomy): domain Bacteria; phylum Bacteroidota; class Bacteroidia; order Cytophagales; family CCMP332; genus JANQHS01. The sequence continues at coordinate 2,482 of JANQHS010000327.1, forward strand.
ATTTCCAACTTGAATCCAAAAGCTCTTGCAAAGCACCTTTGTATTGCGTTCCAGCCAAAAAAACTGAACCATCCGATTTAAGGGTCAACTCGCTCATCTCGCTTTCAAGGTTCTCTTCACTTTCCTTCGACTCTTCTTCACCCTCAATGGAATCAAAAAACTCAACCAGAGGAGAAAGATCTTCGTCTGATGCGGGAAAATGAAGACTCCCTACCTCAAACAGAAATATCGTTCCCATCAGTATCATGAGAATGCTCCTGAACCAAGTTTTGACAAACGATATATTCATGGAACCTTTCAACTTAGAATGCATTTGAAAACCATTTCCCTATAAAAACTATAGATCGAATCCTCACCCTTGTGCTGATCGGTCAAGCGGGGTAGATGCTCACCGAAAAACCGCTGATGATGAGCCCCTTCGATCATGGTTGAGATGAGCATGTTGGGGTATTTGTAATCCGAGTTGATCTCCAATATGATATCACTCACGCGCCCCACCAGCTGTTTATATCCCAAAAAGACTCCATCCTTGTTTTCTTCGTCTACTTCCTTGGTCAAATACACTTTTGAAGATTCCGTGATCACAATCTGATGAAGCTTGGATTCATCAATATGCGATGCCGAAGATCCCTGATCGGTATTGGGCACGGTCAGGAGACGGATCGCAATTTCCAATCTTTCGGTTGGACTTTGGATATTGGCCAATGAGAATACAAGCTGATATTCCATCCAGGCCCAATACCATGCCGATAGGTATAAAAGCAGCTTATGCTTGCTCTCAAAATACCTATAAATAGAGGCTTCAGTCGATTCAATCCTTTCGGCCAGTTTGCGAAAGGTGAAATCGTTAAAACCCATTTCATTGATCAGGTCTATGCTACCCAGAATGATCTTCTTTCCCAACTCACTGGAATTGGGGTCTTTGAGGAAGATCCTCGGGTTGACCTGAATGGTTACTTTTGAAAGTAAAGAGTGCATCATCTAAATAATACTTTGCAAATTTAACAGTATTACTATCACAAACGCAAATAATACTATTTAGTTTAATTCTTTTTTAGATTTTTTTGGAAAGAAAAATTCTAGGTTTGTTTAGTCTTACTATCGGAAATTCGAAGTAATTACTATTATTAGTTTTCCTTTTTTTCCGGGCAGGTATCTCCATATACAAGGTCCATGCCATAACATCGATGACTGCCATATTTAGCACAGGCCAGACTCCCTGAATCTAAAAGAATCGATCTAATTCTGGGGATTTCCTTGCTTTTTGAGCATGATAAATAACTCTGCTCCTTGTCGTTCGGGAATTGAATTATAGCTCCTCTCCAATACCCGGATTTCAAAGTCAGTACTGAAAAGATCTTCGAATTCTGTGCTACTCCCCCCAAAAGGAGGTCCTTTCTCAGTCAGCGGAAAATCAAACAAGACGCCGACCAGCTTCCCCCCCGGTTTTAGCAACTCATTCATCTTTCTGGCATACGCCGTCCTCAAGCCAGGATCCAAAGCACAGAGAAAAGTCTGTTCGACAATGAGATCATAAGAATTCTGAAGTTCAAAAAAGTCGGCATGGATCAACCGATCTGAAGGGAATTCAGGATTCTTTCTGGCAAATTCCCGTAGCGGTTTCGAGGAAATATCG
>JANQHS010000351.1 GCA_028282565.1 Cytophagales bacterium
GCCAGAAACAATCTCCAATTGTTCAGTGGTATAGGACCTATGTTAGAATCTTTATCCCCCTGAAAAATGAATGAAGCCTTGAGTTCGATCGGTCTGTCCCAGGCCAGATATGTCTCTCTTGTTGCATTGACAAAGCCCTGTGTGTTGATCTGAAAATCCGATTCCGCCGCTGTATTCGATTTACCCGTTGCGATTTGATAGACAAAGGAAGCATTGGCCCTGAACCATCTGGCAATCCTCTGATTGTAAGTGAGCTGAAGTCCGCGAATTCTCGCGTAATCCTGATTGATGAAGAATGTTTTGTCAACAAGTCGGCCGGTTTGATCTTCGATCTGGATTCTCCTTGATACAATATAATCAAAGCGATCGATGTAAAACGCCGTAATCGTAAAAGCGAGATCCCGGGTGATCTGGGTCTTCAAACCGAATTCATAAGAAACCGACACCTCGGGATTGATATCCGGGTTTCCAAGATTTGATAGGAAGGAACGGTCCTGATAGACAGGATCCAGGCCCTGGTAAACAAATCTGGGGTGGGGCAATCTCATGGAATGCCCATAGTTAAAGTAGAGAACGTTGTTTTCGGTTACCGGAAATGAAACATTCAGTTTTGGAAGCAGTCTGGACTTCCATCTGAGACCGAAAAGCTCCACCGTGTTCTCAAGATAACTCTCCCGAACAGGGTCTACGATGGGTGCATTGGGATCTTCGACAGCATCGTCGACAAAGGAGCCTGGTGCCCAATACTTCAACATCAGACCAAAGGAGGCGATCAGTCCCTTATACTTGATCTCATCTTCCACAAATATTGACCCATCTCTGGGCTTTACATACCATACATCACTGCTGGACCCTATGGAGATCAGGGGCGTGGAAACCGAATCATTGATCTTGATTGGTGCACCCACCCAAGGACGTCTAACGTCGATCCATTGGAACTCCTGAAACTTTTGCTCAAATCCAAAGGTCAGAAAATTGATGTTGCTTTTGGATACCCTTTTGACCTTGGTCTTCAGGGTAAATTCCTCTACCCAGTGGTCATGCCAAAGAGTAGCAATTCCCCCATTGTTTGAGAGTCCCGGACCGGGAAGAACAAAAACGATAGAGTCTTCAGGATTAAAGAGACCCACAGGATTGGTAACGATCGATTCAGGGTCCAAAACCTCAGAAACCGTTTCCTCTCTAAAAGCCCTTCCATTGGCATCTGCTCGGAGATTCACGAAAAGCCTTCCAAAGGAAACCTCAAGGCGCCACCTCTCCTTAAACACCTGAGAGTAGTTCAGGACCGTCAGGTTTGAGCGGTGAGTATAAGTATTCGCTCGATCCAGATCCAGGCTGTAGTAATATTGAAACCCGGGCTGAATAATGGCATCATTTCCAACGATCTGCAGGGACCTTGTGCTCTGGTTGATGTTCAGGCTATGCTGGTTTAGCAGGCTTAATTTTGAATTGGGTTTGAAGTGATAGGTAAACTTGATCGAGTTCGTCCAGCGATTGGCCTGTCTTGCCGCCCAGGTTTCATCACCTTCGATCAAAGAGCTTTGAAGCTGGTCAGCGGTAGGACCAAAATAATTATCGCTCATATAAGCCTGGCCCGAAACAAAGTACCTGAGTTTCTTCTTGGTCCCCGGGATGGGCCCACCCAATGAGAGGTCAACGATATCCGTATTCCATTGGGAAGCATCATTGAAGCCGAGATTGTCCCGTTGCCATGAGCCGTATAGCCCGAACTTTTCGCCGCCCTCCTTGATCTCTGTCAAGATGATCCCCGAAACAGCATCACCGAATTCCGCCCCCGTTCCCCCGGTGACTACATTTACATTATCAATGGAATTTGATGCTACCTGCACACCGCCACCTGTGCCCGCCAATGGATCCTGTGCATTGAGGCCATCAACCCTATATGAGGTTTCATAAACCCTTCCTCCCCTGATCTGAATTCCGTCCGGATTTCTGGTCACCCCGGGTTGCAGGGCAACAACTTCCTCGACATTCCTCATGTTCATTTGTTGGATCTCCTCGGAGCTGACCTTGGTTTCACTCTTTCCTGATTCCAGGTCAACCAGATTTTTCTCTCCAACGATGACAACGGCGTCCAGAGTGGTTCCAAGTTCTTCCAATTCCACGTTGAGCACCGTTTCTTCACCATCTCTTATCCGAATACCGTTGAAAACCTTTTCGTTAAAGCCCAGATAGGTAACCCGCACGGTATAATCTCCTTTTTTGACGTTATCGATGAAAAAATT
>JANQHS010000381.1 GCA_028282565.1 Cytophagales bacterium
TCATTAGTTAAATTTACGCGCCCTTTCCTATTGCATGGAACAACAACTGGTACAAAGTATAGAAAAAGTAATTCAGAAGCATTTTTCTTCAGAATATGCCATGCATCTGAACAGACCGCTGATCCCCGAGTCATCCGAGAAGAAACTTCTGGATTCCTTACATTCCAAAGATCTTTCATCCGATGGGGCCTACCTGACCGAAATCGAAAACAAGATCTCCACTGAATGCGGGGTCAGATATGTACTTGGAACCATCACCGGAACCTCAGCGCTGCATTTAGCCATGAAAGCACTGGGCATTGGTCCCGGAGATGAGGTCCTTACCACTCCTTTCTCTTTCATAGCCACTGCAAATGCTATTTTCCACACCGGTTCCGACCCAGTCTTTCTGGATCTGGAAGAGGATCATTTTACCATGAGCCCGGAAAAGGTCAGACAATTCCTTGTTGAGAATTGCAGTCAAAATGGCCATGGAAAACCCGTTAATAAGAAGACCGGAAAACGAATTAAGGCCATGCTCCCGGTCCATGTTTTTGGTGGTGCATGTGATCTTAACGGCCTCATAGACATAGCGAGAGAGTTCAATATCCACCTGATCGAGGATGCTGCTCAGGCCTTTGGATCCACTCATAATCAAAAGAAGCTGGGCAGTTTTGGAAAGGCCGGGATCTTCTCTTTCAATGGCAACAAGATCATTACCTCCGGCCAGGGTGGCTGTATTGTCACCAATGATGAGGCCCTGTATCATCGTGCAAAGCTACTGGCCAATAACGCGAGGGTCGATATTGGAACCAGGAGGGCTTATTTTGAAGCCGGATTCAACTATCGCATGGCCAACCTCAATGCTGCTGTTCTTTCCGGTGAACTTGATTGGATAGAACAAAAAATAAATACCCGAAAAAAATATTGGAAAGATCTGGAAAAAGTGATCGAGGGCTCCGGGGTTGAACTGTTAAGGGCAAGGCCCGGATGCCAGACCAATTATTGGCAAACAGTTCTGAGAGTTCGGAACAAGGCCCTAATGAAATCCCTAAAAAAGGAATTTGAGCTGCAGGGCCTGCACCATTCCGAAGCCTGGCCATTGATCTCCGAACAGAAGCCCTATAAGGGCTTTCAAACCGATGGACTGGCCGTTGCCAGGGAAATAATTTCCCAAATCCTGTTTCTTCCCAGTTCTCCGGACCTTTCATTCAAAATGCTTCCCTATTTTCGGGCAGAATTGGTTCAAAAGGGCAAATAAAAATGACCAAAAAATATCTTCCTTACATTCCTATTCTGGCATTCGCGATTCTCGCGGCCTTTTTTTTCCAACCCTTGGTACTTGGGAATAAAACCCTCTTTCAAAATGATAAACTGCAATGGAAGGGAGGCTCCATGGAAGTGGCTAAATTCAGGGAAAGTGAAGGAGAAGAGCCATTATGGACCAACTCCATGTTCGGCGGAATGCCAGCTTACCTGATTTCAACCAAGCACTTCGGCGAGTTGCACAAGATCCCGATCAAGATGATCAACCAGGTTCTTCCGCCGCCTGCCGGACACATGTTTCTCGGTATGCTTTGCTTTTACGTAATGCTTATGAGCATGAGAGTCAATCCCATAATTGCGGGAATAGGTTCAATCGCATTCGCTTTTACGTCTTTTACCATCGTCAGTATGGAAGCCGGGCATAACAGTAAGGTTCTGGCCATGAATCTTATGCCTTTACTGATCGCGGGAATGAACCTGGTCTTCAGAAAAAAATACCTTTCCGGGGCGGCCGTTGCCTCCCTTGCAGCTGCACTGTTGGTCGGGTCCGGGCATTATCAGATCGCCTACTATTCAGTGATCATCGGCCTGCTCTTCTTTGGCTTCAAGGCTTACCCATATATCAAAGAAAAAGACTGGAAAACACTAGGTATTGTAGGTAGCATTTTTATCGGAGTGGGAATACTGGGTTTGCTCCCAAACATGGGTAAACTTCTTACAGTACAGGAGTATTCAAAATATTCAAACAGGGCCAGGTCGGAGCTGGTCAATGACAAAATTCAAACCAAGGAAAAAGACAGGGATTATGCCTTTGCCTGGAGTTATGGTAAACAGGAAACCCTTTCGATCATCATCCCAAATGCCTCTGGTGGAGGAAGTTCTTCCGAATACCCTTTCAAATCCCTTGAAACTTTTGATATGCTTAAAAGGGGTTATGGGAAAAATCAGGCAGAACGATATACGGTATCATTAATGTATTGGGGACCGCTGCCTTCGACCGGCGGAGGGATCTATTTTGGAGCGATCATCATGTTCCTCTTTGTTCTCGGACTTGCATATCTCCCACGCCAAATGGCCTGGTTCCTGGGAGTCACTGCTGGAATAGGGATCATGCTTTCATGGGGAAAGAACTTCAGTATTGTCAACAATCTATTGTTTGACATCCTTCCCGGCTACGACAAATTCAGAACGCCCATGATGGCCATGAGTATTGCCCAGTTGGTTTTTCCCTTAGGTGCAGCTCTTTTTCTATCTAAGATGATGGAAAATGAAGATCCGGGTGCTATTCTGAAAGAGAAGAAGTTTTGGAGGGTAGCTGGGGGATATTTTGGTTTCCTGATCCTTCTATTTCTACTGGCTCAGGGATTTTCATTCACCGGCGGACCTCAGGATGATTCACTTTCCCAGCAAAACCCCACATTGTTTGAAGCTGTGGTTTCAGACAGGAAATCTCTTTTCCAAAAGGATTGGATCAGGACCTTGTTCTTTTCTGCTTCAGGAATGGGAGTCCTACTCCTTTGGGCCATGAAAAAGACTAGCAGGGAAATATCGCTTGGGTTGTTGGGTCTTCTTGTGATCGCAGACCTATGGACCCTGGATAAGAGATTTTTGAACTCCGATAACTTCATCAAGGAAAAGATAGAAGAACAATTCACCCAGACGCCCGCCGATAGGATGATCCTACAAGATCAGGATCCCAATTTCAGGGTGCTTAATCTGGCCGTAAACACCTTTAACGACGCGACCACATCTTTTTGGCATAAGAGTATAGGTGGTTACCATGGCACCAAAATGAGAAGGTATCAGGACCTGATCGAGCGCCATATCGGACGTGGTAACCAAGAGGTGCTGAACATGCTGAACACCAGATACGTGATCACCAGAGATCAGGAAAATCCGGTACAGAGAAACCCGGGAGCACTTGGGAATGCCTGGTTTGTCCGTACCATAAGAAGCGCTGAAGGCCCAAATGCAGAAATGGAAGAATTGGGAGATTTCAAACCCGGAACCGAGGCCATTATCGATGAAACCAATTTTTCTGTAGATAAGAAAGACTATGACCTGAGTGGCGGAGAAAGCATTTTACTCAGTTCCTATAAACCCCATCACCTGGTCTATGAAACAAAAAACGATAAGGATGGATTTGCCGTATTCTCTGAGATCTATTATCCTGAGGGATGGACGGTAACCATTGATCAGCAAGAGGCAGAAATCGTCAGGGTCAACTGGGTTCTGCGAGGGCTTGAAATTCCCTCAGGAGATCATACGATCGAATTTAAGTTCAAACCATCTTCCTATTATACAGGAAACCAAATAGGTTTGACGGGATCTGTATTGATCTATCTGTTGTTTGCGGTAACGATTTTCATGGAATTCAAAAAGAAAAGATCCGATGAGCAAGAAGATACTGGCGCTGGCGCCACATCCTGATGACATCGAATTTGGTTGCGGGGCAACGGTGGCCAAGTATGCTGAAGCTGGCGCCGAGGTATGGTACATGGCCTTTTCACCATGCAATAAGTCCTTGCCGGAGGGATATGAGAAAGATCAGATGTATGAGGAACTCTCTCAATCTTCGGCCGTTCTCGGTGTTTCTACGGAGCATTTGGTGAAACATCGCTTCGAGGTCAGAGAATTTCCCAGGGATCGACAGGAAATCCTTGAAGTCCTGATCAGAGAGCGTAAAAGAATTGACCCGGATCTGGTACTGGTACCATCAAGCTTTGACATTCATCAGGATCACAGGATAATTTATGAGGAAGGGCTAAGGGCTTTCAAACATTCTTCGATCCTCGGGTACGAATTGCCCTGGAATACACCAAAAATTCACCATCATTATTTTTCCCGCGTCAGTAAAGCTCAGCTTCAGAAGAAAATTGACTCCATCGCCTGTTTCAAGACACAAACAGGTCGAAATTATGCAGACCCCGAATTTATCAAGGGCTTGGCCAAACTCAGGGGAATTCAGGCGGGCATTGAATTTGCCGAGGGTTTTGAGGTTATCCGCTGGATAGACTGATATCCAATCCCGAATCGTCACCGATGATCATATCCTGCAAGGCCCAGTTGGGATCATAGGGCACCATATCCAGCAATTTTTTCTCCGGATCAAAGATCACAAAGCAGTTCCTGTTAGAATCAATGCTGATCACAAGACCACCGCATGGAACTGAGTTTTGTACCCATTCCATCCCTCCAAGGCTATCAGGCTTGCCCGGGAGATTTGAGAATCTGTATTGCGATACCGTCTCCCCGGCTTTGATGATCACACGACCATCTGCCGTACTTGTGGCCATAACCCCTGAATTATAGGCCCGGCCACCATGAGGGTTTTTCAACCCTTGGATCATCGGTTCGGTTTTGCCTGTCTCAGGATCCAGGCTCATGACCTGGCCTAAATGAAAGAAGGTCAAAAGAATTTGCCCGGAGTTTGCATAATGAGCTGAATTAATAAATGCAGTTCTTTTTGCCGTTGGCAGATGATCCCTGTTAGGATCCCTGATAAAAATGACCTCCTTTCCATCCGATTCCCAAATGCTTCTTTGTTGCTCAGACCTTGTTATCAGTATTTCCTCTCCATTTTCACCTCTCGTCTGACTTGTTGGAAATCCGTTTTCCCAGGCATACCATTCCCAATCCTTGTTTCCATTTGGAAGCGAGAGGCGGAATACACAATCAAAGCCCGAGCTGGAAAGCATGAGTTCGCTTTCTGAATCGTTGATGTCAAGGGTATGGATGTAGCTAAACCATGGATCGGATATTACCCTCCTTCCCTCTTTAGAAAAAAGGATCAAATCAGAATCTGAAGAGATCCCCAGATAATTCTCAGACCGGCAAATTCCCCTGGGCTCTTTCATCCTGATCAGCATATTCTGTGCTTGGATACTTCCCTTGCTGATCCTCAGTGATGCTACCCCGCCCATTCCTGGCTCTCTCCTTTTCAGCGATCCCGTTACGCCATCCTTCCTGTTTTTGCTTTCCAGGTATCGCTTGCGGATCTCCACAAGGTCAAAACTCTTAATGGTCACCAACAAGGGTATTTCCCCATAGAATTCCCGGTCTCTCTTATACTGATTGAGATCTGAGGTCAGATTAACCATTTAGCGTCTTTTTGATCAAATCGGAAAGAACCAGCGTCTGGTTCTTTCGTGAGAACTTTGTCAAGCCGTCATATGAATATCGACTTTGACCATTACCGATATTGGAGATAATGGAATTGAGTATTTCAAGGCTTTCATCCGGATCTGAGTAATCAGCCATGGGGAAAGGAGCTCCAGCCTCCTTCAGAACCTCCGCAGCATCACCGTCGGTAGGCCCTATAGCCAGGATCGGTTTTTTTGTTGCCATGTATTCGTAGATCTTTCCGGTAATGATCCCTTTTTCGTTCTCTCCTCTTGGGATGACAAAAAGAAGAATATCCGAGTCTACCATCAAATCAACCGCCGTTTTATGATCTACCGGGCCGCGGGTTTTGATCCTTTTATTCAGTGTGGAGTTTTCAAGATCTTCCTTGATCCTTCCATCGATCGGACCTATAAATTCGACTTCCAGTTTTGAGTGTCTCTCCATGGCATTGTCGATCAATTCAAGGAAACCTCCATAATTCTGATTGGGCTTGAAATTCCCGACATACCTCAATTTGATCCTGTCCATTGAACCTCTGGATACGTTTCTCAGATCTTTGAAATCTGTGTCATCATATCCATTGTACAATATGGACACCCTGGATGAATTTCGGCCTAATTCATCCCCGAGGTCGTTCGAAATTGTGGTTACGAGATTAGCTTTTTTGAGCACTCGGCCTTCTAGTTCATGGTGCTTTTTCCAGCTTTTCCTGGTCAGGGGGAACAATTTCAAATAATAGATCGATGTCCAGGGATCCCTAAAGTCACAGATCCAGGGCGTAGCGTATTTCTCTTGTAATCGCTCAGCGACCAAATGCGTACTATGTGGTGGTCCCGTGCTGATAATGACGTCAATTTTTTCTTCTTCAATAAGTTCCGATGCGGCCTTTTCGGCGAAGGGATTCCATCCCTTCCTCGCATCGGGAATGAAATAATTGGATCGGATATATAACGCCAGCTTTTTCAAGATCCCTCCTGTCATCAAATCGGTTGTACCTGCACCCATTTGATTACCCTTTTTACCTCTCAATAGATTAAACAAGGCAAACGGCTCTCTGGATCCTGTTCTGACAACCTTGACTTCTTTTGGAACTTCGCTTTCCAAGGTCGGGTCCGTGAACGGTACACTTGGATCTTTTGGCGTCACCACAAAAACCCCATATCCCAACTCATGAAGATATTTGGCAAACTTCACCCAACGCTGTACACCCGCGCCTCCTCCGGGA
>JANQHS010000383.1 GCA_028282565.1 Cytophagales bacterium
TTGGCAGAACTCGCATCATGACTGGGCGATGAAGGTTGCCAATGAAAAAACTGTTTTAGGAAATTTTGAGGGAGAAATTGAGCTTGATGGTGTTCAGTATCGGTTCGGGAAGCAAAATGGAAAATATCTTGTTGAGGTCAGTGAAATAGACGGAACCCAAAACAAATATGAGATCAGCTATACCTTTGGTGTTGAGCCCCTACAGCAATATCTCGTTAAGTTCCCGGGAGGAAGATTCCAGGCATTGAGGGTCTCCTGGGATACGGAGAAAAAAAAGTGGTTTCATCAATATCCTTCCTCGCGCATAGACCCCGGAGATTGGCTTCACTGGACAAAGGGAGCACAAACATGGAATAACATGTGTGCCGAATGCCATTCTACCGACCTGAGAAAGAACTACAATACTCAAAAAAGGGAATTCAACACAACCTTTAGTGAGATCAATGTTGGCTGCGAATCCTGCCATGGAAAGGGGAAAAAGCACGTGGATTGGGCCAGCAAGGAAAATTATTCGGGAAGGTCTTTCATCGATCCGATCGGAAGGGTCCAGTCTGCGCAAATAAATACCTGCGGTCCATGTCATTCCAGGAGGGTCAAGCTTACGCCCAATATGAAAGCAGGACTTCCTTTTGAGGATCAGTTCATGATCCAGGATCTTGATCAGCAATATTATCACGCCGACGGCCAGATCATGGAAGAGGATTATGTGTTAGGCTCATTCCTCCAAAGCAGGATGTTCCATGAGAATGTCATGTGTTCGGATTGTCACAACCCACATAACTTAAAGTTACTGGCTATAGGTAACAACTTATGTTATCAATGCCATGACAAATCCTATGGTAGCAGGGATCACCACTTCCACCCTTTGTCAACCGAGGCGTCCGAATGTGTGAATTGTCATATGACCGGCAAAAACTTTATGGTCAATGATTTTCGCAGGGATCACAGCTTTCGCATTCCACGACCAGATCAAAGCATCGAATATGGCACGCCCAATGCCTGCAATAATTGTCATGCACAAAAAAGCAATGAATGGGCAGCCGAGTGGATTACAACATGGTATGGAAATGAAAGGGTCGAAAACCCTTCCGATTACCTAACCCTCTCCGGTAAACAAAGGCTTTCCCAATCGGAAAAACTGAAGATCTACAGGTTTATCGCCGATAACACCCAGCCCGCCATCGCAAGAGCGACCGTTTTGAACAATTTCGAAAAGAACCGGGATCAGTCAGAAATGAAGCTGATGATCAATTTACTGAGAGACTCCTCCGCATTGGTCAGGTCACAGGCCGCGGGATATTTCAGGGACTATGCTGCAAATGAGAGGGTGGCAGTGGCATTGAATCTCCTGAAGGATGAAACCCGCTTGGTTCGGATCCATGCCGCGCAATTGGTTACCGATCAAAACCTCAACACCTTGAAACCCGAGGATCAGGCGCTTATAGGAAAGGGGCTTTTCGAGCTTGAAGAAATGCTATTTGCCAATGCGGATTTTCCTTTGGGAAGAGTGCAACTGGGCGACTATTATTTTCAAAAAGGAGAATACCGAAATGCTATTCGCCAATATGAAGTGGCCCTGGAAATGGACCCATTACTATCGCAAGCCTATGGTAATCTGGCTACAGCCTACAACCTGAACGGAGAAAATGAAAAAGCCCTGACAACTCTGGACGAACTAATAAACCTGGAACCCGATTATGCCCATGGATATTATCTTCGAGGCCTGCTAAAAGCCGAAATGAATCTGATCGAATCGGCAGGCGAGGATCTGAAAATAGCGATCCAAAAGGACAGCGGGGTCTTTCGCTACTATTATAATCTGGCTTATCTGAAATATCAAAATTCAGAACTACGGGAAGCAAAAGAGATCATCACCAAGGGCTTAGAGATCGAGCCCACTTCAAGGGATGGAAACGCGCTTCTTGAAATGATAAACCGGGACCTGACGAGTTAGAATTCGTTGCTGAGGATCATTGAACGCTGTTTATCAAGATCATGCTTTCTCTTGAAAAAGTCGAAGGTGTGATATACCGATATCCTGGGAATATGCCGGAACTCGTAGTGATAAGGGGAACCATTATGTCGAAAGGTCATCATATAACCGGCTTGGAACTGAAAATGCTGGTTTAGGATATAACCCAGGCCAAAAAACAACCTGAAGTCCTCAAAGTAATTGTACTTGACTTTTGGTCCCGCCTGGAAAAATACCTCTGCATAGGGCGATAAGAAAAAAGTTTTAGGAACAAAGTGCTTGTTGTTCAAGGGGTAGTAGACCGAAACCTTATATCGGAACCTCCAGTCCAGATAAAAACTGGATCCTTTCTCATAATCCCTTTTCCACCTTTGCTCTAAACGGTATTGGTGATAAAGCTTGGTTCTTCCGATCGGCTGCACCAACAGCAATTGCTCCCAGAACCTGAACTGGTTGACTACAGGATCAATATTTGGTGCATCCTGATCGGGTGCCCAATAAAAAGGAGTAACGACTCCGAGGGTTATGGAAATCTTCTTGTTGACAAGGTACAATGCACCAAACCTGAGATAGATCTGAGCCATATCCTCAATGAAATTATTTCGCCTTCGAAAATGATACTCACCATAGTAGAAGACTTTTTTGCTAAGCCTATACTTAGTGTAAAGCCCGATCCAAAGACCGTTGCTATGCGAAAAGCCTTTATCAGGAGTTGATTCAGCTTGGGAATATGAAGACAGGAAAAGCAGTTGAGCTACCAATATCAATATGGTCAGCAGCTTTTTCATTCTACCATCAGGGTTTCAAGCCTTGCATCGTAGTCGGTATTCCTTTTGAATTTCTTCTCAATTTTCCGGGTATCGGAAAATCGCAGTTGAAGCAAGCGCTCCTGGATGGATCTTACTTCCTCAAATTGCTTCAAAACCCGATAGGGATTATCAAAGTACTGCCCTGCTCTTTCTATTCCCTGGGGGATCATTTCATCGACTATTGGATCATAGAGCTTCTTTTTTACACGATTAGGTACCTTGTCCGTATAGGTGAAGGGATCAAAAAGGTATTCGGTGAAGACACTGTCCAGAACTCCCATCTGAGCTTCGATCTCTTTGGAAAGCAAAATGGCTTCATCAAGCTTTTTCAGCTCAGAGATGATCTTAAAACCAATATCCATCTGGCGTTGTGCATCATTGGAGTTGATGAACACAGCGTATTGCTCGGGAAATGTGGTCTCAAAGAAGTAGTTATTGGTTCTCTCCAAAACGGCAGCCAGGGATCTGGTCTCCGGTAATTCGGAATAGAGTGAATCCTCGAGGTGCTTTTCCGCCTTGATGGTTTCATTCAGATCGTATAGTTGCCTGGCATATTGGTGGGCTTCAAGTTGCCTGACGGCTACATTGTAGATCGAATCCGCATAAGAGTTTCGATGAGACAGGTTATCAACCACATAAAGCAAAACACTCTTTTCTTCGAGCTCGCTCTTCGGGTATTTGATCAACTTGTTCCTTCCGTTTACAAAAATGTTATCGAAGGAAAGGATCTGTTCGGCATAGTCCACCAGCAACCCCCTTCGGTTATAATAGATCACTTCATTGGTACCGACAATCTGGTACCATTCCCTGATCTTCTCCAGCACAGGGTCCTGCCTTTCCTTCCACTGATTGACCCCGTTAATGATCGAATCATTCAGAAATTCCAAACGATCGATCCCAAGCTCTTCAAGATCAGAGAGTTTTTTTGAAAATTGGGCCTCAAGCTTTGGCCAAAGGTTCATGGCCTCTTCCTCTTCATGACTCAGATCGTAGATACCCCTGGTTGTCCCTATCGGAATTCCATACTTGAACTCAAGGGCAGAATCATACCTGAATATCAGATCAAGAACGGATCTTATCCTTTCATTTCCTTGCTTTTGGATCTGTATATACTCGGACTCACTCGGGTAGCCATCGCTGAATGCCAGGCTCAACGGATGATCCACGAGTTTAAGACCGGAAGCACCTGCACCTATTTTCCTTTCCAATTCGACATCAAGAGGAAAGGGCAGAAAGCGAACAGTGTCGGATCCTCTGGTAATCAGAACCTGCCTTAAGACACCCTCGAGATATTTCCTTTCTTCCCAGGAACTATCAGCGCTGTAATGAAACAACCAGGTTCCATTCATAAAGCCCTTTTCCACTTCCCCGTTGATCGAGAACATTTGGGTTTCATTCTGATTTCTGATGTAACTGAAGCTGCCATTAACAAGCTTATCCTGGAAGCTTACATCCAGAATTTCCAGGCTTTTTTTCCATTTGCCATTTTCAAAAAGAGAAGACCTGTATTCTACCTTTCCATCGGGATAACCCTGTTTATAATTGATCTTGAGTTGATTCTCAAGGGTTTGGATCGAGTAATCCAGGGAACCCTTGCGAAGGTCTGAGATGATTGCCTGATTGATATCCTCTTTGTAATCCCAATTCCCTTCCTTGACCCCATTCTTATAGAAGCCTTTCCAGAAATAGGTTTTCCTCTCCGTAGCATGTGATTCCGCTTCAAGAAGAGCCTCAAAAGAAAAAGGACCGTCGATGACCCTTTGCCCGTCCTTGATATAATAGCTAAACCTGGCAGTTCCTTTGATGCCTGTGGAGCTAACAAAGGCGCTATCGTAACTGAACAATTGCTGAGCAAATGTTCCCGACCATGGGAAGTTCATTAAAATGAATCCCAGAAGAAGTGATGATCTGATCTGAGGTAATCGGCCGCCTTTCAACATACGCATCCTGAGTTCACTTGAGGGATCCCAAAATGGACAAGCTTTAAAAGTAACTTTTATTCCTTCAAATTATGCGACCGGATCAGGACTGTCGGAAGGAATTTTCACCGGAAAATCAAAAAAGTGGCAGGAGGATTGTATGTTGAATCGACTATAAGGTAAATTCGATCTTTACTTGGTCTTGAACATTAACAATGGCTGGAAAATCTAAAATCAGAAAATGGGTCATCCTGATCCTTGGCATCTTGCTCATCCCCCCTATCATTTTTGTTGTGACCGTATGGATCCTATTCAGCCAGCAAGACAGTCTTGTTCAGGACCAGCTTGCTGAGTTGAACAAGGGGTTCCAGGGAGCCATTGAAATCCGGGATTCGCATGTTTCCCCGTTTGAAAGGTTTCCCTATGTATCGGTGGAGATCGATGACCTTGTTATTCATGAATTTGGGGATCTGCATAGCGATACGGTTTTGAACATTGAAGAATGTTATCTGGGCTTTGACCTCTGGACCATTCTGGAGGGGAAATATGAGGTGAAGGAGATCGAGTTAAAAGGCGGGAAAATATTTATCCGACAAGATAGCCTGGGAAATATGAACATCACCAATGCCTTTCTTTCTGTTCAGGAAGACACAAGTAGCACAGAGTCCGAATTCGATTTGGATATCAAATCAATAGAACTGATCGATCTGGGGTTGGACTATGAAAATCAGGCCAATGACCTATTTGTTTCGGCAGACATCCGGGATGCGGAATCCATGTTCAGAACGGTGAAAAACCATATCACATTCAATCTGGAAAGCGATTTCGAGTTGAGCGTCGTGCAGGACTCCATACCCACCATCATTTATGAAAAACACATCCAAACCCATACTCAACTTGATTTTATTCAGGATGAACAAGTGCTATTGATCAAACCATCGACTATAAGTCTTGATCACGGAGATTTTTCCGTTGTGGGAAAAATTGACCTGGATAACGACATGGACCTCGACCTACAGCTCAGTGGTGAAAAACCAAATTTCGACCTCGTACTGTCATTTGCCCCTGAGGATCTAGCCACAACTCTCGCCAAGTACGACAATGAAGGTAAAATTTTCTTTGATGCCAAGATCCAGGGAAAAATGGCGAACGGAAACACACCATTTGTAGAGGCCAATTTTGGATGCGAGGAAGCGTTTTTTGAAAACACCACCAATGAATCCAGGCTCAATGACCTCTTTTTCAAAGGTCACTTCACCAACGGAGAAAAAAGGGATCTTACCACCACAGAATTCTCCTTGGTCGATTTTTCCGCCCGTCCTGAGGCAGGCACTTTCAAGGGATTTCTAAAGATCAAAAATTTTGATTCTCCTGAAATAGACATGAAGCTCTCCTCCAACTTCGATCTGGAATTTTTGGCGGACTTTTTTAACATCAGAGACCTTGAGGAACTCGATGGAAATGTTGACCTGACCATGAACTTTCGGGATATCATCGACCTCGATTCACCCGAGAGAGCTCTTGAGCAGTTCAATCAATCCTACTTTACCGAACTGTTGATCGAAGACCTGAGCTTTAAGGCACCAGGGTATCATCTCAAGATCGATGATATTGACCTCAGAGCATCAATGGAAGGCAACAAGGCCCAAATCGATTATTTCAACCTGAAGGTTGGAAAGTCGGATTTGAAAGTCACCGCCAGCATTGACGATCTGCCTTCCATCCTGCACCATACCGATATTCCTGTGACGAGCAGACTTCATTTTCAGTCCAAGCACTTTGACCTCACCGAGCTGACCTCTTTTGATACTGCCAACTTCAAACCTATCGATGAACAGGTAGATAATTTCAACATGAAACTGAGATTCAAAAGCAGCGCAAGAGCTTTTACTCACTCTCCCAACCTGCCCATAGGTCAGTTTTTTATCGATGATCTCTTTGCCAAATTCAAGCACTATCCGCATACCCTACATAATTTCAAGGCCGATGTCTTTATAGAGGAAAAATCCATGCGGGTTATCAACCTTGAAGGCATGATAGATTCCAGCGATTTCAGTTCAAGCGGGATCTGCCAGAATTATGATCTATGGTTCGCCGATGAAAAAGTGGGCGGGTCCAAAATCTTCTTCTACCTCAAGTCCAACTCCATAAGGTTCAAAGACCTGTTTACCTATGAAGGAGTGAATTATGTACCCGAGGAATACCGGCATGAAGAGGTCAAGAATTTCCAGTTCAAAGGCTATGCCAGGCTCAAATTTGATCAGGAGCTCACTTCAACCGACGTATTCATTCAATATATCAGGGGGAAAATGAAAGTGCACCCCATGAAGCTGGACCGTTTCGGAGGAAGGTTCGAGTTCAGGGATGAATTGATGACCATCACCAATCTGAATGGAAAATTAGGAGACAGCCAGTTCCTGGCCGACATGACCTATTATCTCGGAGATAACCCAAAACATAAGAAGAAGAACCATCTGAAATTCACATCCAAATATTTGAATTTCGATCAGTTGATGAAGTACAATCCACCGCCTCCTGTCAATGTTTCCAATACCCAGGCCCATGAAGAAGCCTGGAGTATTTATCAGGTTCCCTTTCCGGATATGAGCTACAGCTTTCAGATCGATCA
>JANQHS010000389.1 GCA_028282565.1 Cytophagales bacterium
ATTTTTCTTGTTCGCTCCTTTAGTTCCGCAATATCACCCATATTCATTTCACTGGTCTCTATGGGTTTATGATAGGTGATCTTCAATGGAAGAACTGAAGGGTCAAGTTTGCTTCCCTGCAAAAATATCCAATTGAATGGAATGGATACAGGCACTATCGGTACCTTTTTTTCGATGGCCATCCTGAAGGCACCATCCTTTAATCTTGTCATTTGAGGAGGGTTGGGGGTCAGAATACCTCCTTCGGGAAAAATGACGATGCTGATCTTCTTGTCGAGGGCGTCAAGACAATTCTGCAAAGCCCTGTAACTGTCTATCCGGCTTTCCCTTTCGACGAGAATATAAAGTTTGCGGTACATATAACCGAAGACCGGAATTTTGGACAGGGACCTCTTACCAACAAATTGGTAGTAGCCGGGCAGGGTTCTGGCCATGATGGGAATATCCACGTACGAAAAGTGGTTGGGGCAATAGATGTAGTTTTTTTCGGGCTCCGGTTCGAATTCCCAAAGCGCCTTTGTTCTGATGCCAGCGATGCTGAAATGGATAATTCCCCATAGTCGTGTGATTTTGTGAGCCCTGCGGTTCCATTTCGGATTCAGGAGGAATACATAGTATGCCGGAAGCAGCAACAGAAAAACCGCCACGAAGGTAAGTATGACCCAAACTGTGAATAACCAAGCCATCAGCGGCAAAATAATTGTAAGACCAGGATTTAAGCCTAAACTTTTTGGTTTATTTCCCGTACAAGGGGTATCCTTGCGTCGATTTTTGCTTATTTTTAGTCGTCGGATAATGCAAAAAAATTACATAGGAATACGGCTGCTGCCGAGCCTGTTCTTAATACTTAGCTTGACCTGCCTTACCATGGTCCATGAAGCTTGTGCTCAGTTGACCATCAGGGGAGGGACCTTTGTTTTAAGAGGTTCTAATGCACTACTCTCTACGGATAGAATGTTTGTCATTGACAGCGCTCAGCTGACCAATGAAGGCAGTCTTGTGATCAATGACACTTTCGCGCTGAGAAATGCGGGAACGTTTTTTCTCAATTCAGGTACCGGAGTCCTTTCCGGTGACAGAGTGGCCATTTTCGATTCTGCTTCAACAAACAATCTTGGTTTGGTTGAGGTCTCTAATGTTTTCAGGGTTAAAAGGGGTTCCGTAAATGATACGGCAAACTTTCGTTCCACTTCAGGAACGCTTGGCTTTTTCGGTACCGGAAACAAAAGCGTAAGAACCGACCTGCTGGGATTACTGGATCTGGGAAATCTGGAAATGGCAACAGCCGGATTCAACACCACAAGGTTTTGGAGTGCGGTTCATACCGATCAGCTTACCCTCAGCAATGGCCGGATCGATATGGAAAATAGCGATGGACACGATTCCCTGCGTGTGAATCAAGGCGGAACGATTGTGGGAGGAAACAAAAGAAGTTATGCCGACTCCTTATACAGACAACCCAGTTCATCAGGTGATGATCTTTATTTTCCCGTAGGGAATACCGGATTGGCAAATCAATTCAGACCTATGGAAATGGTTTCCACCAGCTACTCAGGATCTGAGCCATGGATCAAGGTGAAATACACCGATCCCGGGATCGTATCGTATGATTCCCTCGGCCTGGGAAGCGTTGATTTTTCCAACTTTTGGGTTGTGGAAGATTATGTCCACGACCTTGACAGTTTCTTTGCCCGCCCTACCATAGATACCAATGATATTCCAAATTCTTCCGCGGCTGTGGTGGCGCAAACCAGCAATGATGGTGTCAATATTTTTTACTCCATGGGAAGATCCAATATCACCACCTCCGGGGATTCGATGGCCGTAGAGGCCGAGCTCAGATCACCTGACAATATAATCGTAGCCATTGGAGAGGCTACCCAACTGAACTTGAGGATCAGAGCCTTCCTTGGCGGGGCTTTGACAGGTAATAATGATACCCAAATGGATGCGAGGTTGATGTTCCATATTCTCGACACCATGGAAAGCAGGTTCGAACAGCCCGGCTATGGTGTGCCCATGATCCCGGGATATAGTATTCCACTCAGCGCGGCTGACACCGCAGTTGATAGTATCAAGATCTATTTGAGGACTGGAATACAGGCCAACACCACCATTGATTCAATCAGTGCATGGTTGATGACCGACGGTTCGATTCGGGATTTTGCGAGTGGGGTGAAGGATTATGTGACTTTTGCTAATGCCAGAGCCGCCGACGGGCCCTTTTATGTTGTGGTGACCCATAGGAACCATCTTGCCGTGATGTCCGCGACCGCAGTTCCATTGAGCAATACAGTTCCGGTCGGTTTGGATGTTGATTTTGGCAATCCGGCGAGTATATATGGTGTAGGAGGTTCGGGTTACAATATGTCGGTTTCCTACCTCTGGGAAGGCAATACAAATTACGACAGAGAAGTTAATGCCGCCGATCTGAATGCTATTCAAACGATCTACGGAATTTTTGATGGTTTGACCAATTTGCAGGTCGGATACAGGAATGAAGATGTTGATATGACCGATGCGGCTGTGCGGATCAATACCATGGACTACCAAAGAGTGACTTTGGGCAACAATTGGATTTACTTTTCAGCTGTTCCGGGGATATAAGTAAATATGAAAAGACTTTACTCACTGCTTGTATTTGTACTGTTCCTGTCCTTGCCTTCGATGGCGGAGGTCGTGTTTGAGGCACAGCAAAGCAGAGATGGCAATGAGATCATATTGCGGGTATCGGCCAAAGTGGTGAACGGTCCTCAGGTGGCTTTGGGTGGCAGCGATATTCCATTCAGGGTTTTGCCTGGCGTGTTGGATCTTGGAGGTGCCTATATAGATATGAGTCAGCCCAGGTCATTTGATGTTTCCTCCGATCCTGCTTCATACATCGCGATGAGCCTTCACGCCAATAATCTTCTCGTTCTTCGCATCAACGAAAACAACAACGGAAATGGCTCCGGTGTCCTGGTCGAAACAATTGCCAAGCCGATCGGTACTGTAAGGATACCTATACTGAATACCTGTTCGGAAAGTCATATAGAGTGGGATACCAAATGGGGTCAGGTCACGGAATATGACATCAGCCCATGGCCAAAATCCATCAAGGCGGAAGCGAGCTTTGTGATGAGCAATCCGAGTTTGCCATTGTTCGAAGCACCTACCAAGCCTTCTCTTATCTATAACGGCCCTGTTAAGATCTGTACGGGCACTGCCGTGACCCTGGCAACCCAGAATCCAAGAAATCATGAAGACATTTGGGAAAAGGATGGTGTTGTGCTGATCTCCGGAAGTGACTCTACATTTTCAGTGAATGCGACGGGCTCCTACAGGGTGGGACATAGAAGCTGTTCGGTCGAAAAATTCTCAGATCCCATTGTGATCAACGTTGTGCAACAACCTGAAAAACCATTTATCACAGAAAATCAAGGTACCCTTACAAGCTCTTCCGAAGAAGGCAATCAATGGTACTTAAACGGAAATGTATTGACCGGCTCCACAGAGCAAACTATGGTTCCGACGCAAAGTGGGTCCTATACTGTGGAGGTTTCAAACACTTGTGGGAAGTCTGTTTCCGATCCTTTCGCCTATACAGCGAATACCCTGGGGCAAGGCGTAATTGCATCAAGAGTTGGTGTTTATCCCAACCCATATTTTGGGAGTGCCAATATTTATCTCGACCTGGTGAAGGAATCGGATGTTTTGATCGAGGTATATGACCTTAAGGGGATCAAGGTGAAGGAGATCGAAGATCAACATTTGTTCTCCGGTGCCTATGAGTGGAGGTTCGAAACCGTTGATCTGGGCTTGCCATCCGGAGCCTATATAATTAAACTTTTTGCAGACGGGCGGGTGTACACCACCACCCTGATAGAGGCAAGTAAATAATCAACATTCCGGGGAGTAAAAGAAATTGAGAATCGGATATGAGAATATCTTTATTTTGGCCATTGGAAGAAAATATTAATACGTACTAAGCCGGTATGCTGAGGAAACTCTACCTGATATCCATACTTCTTCTGTGCTCGATCGGTGCAATGGCCCAGATCGATCTGGAGCTTCGTGCTACCCAATCCCTTGATCCTTCAAAAGACTCCGTTAGGATCCTTATAGAGATTCGAAATGTTGGAACTGCAGACGATCTTGGGAGTTCCAATTTTTGGTTAAGACCGAATATTGATTCCACAGCTCCTGATCTGGATGTAGACAATGCGAGATTGGATCCAACCGGCGGATTATGGCATGCAACGGGCGGTTATGACGCAATGACTATATCGCGCAATACCCTTCTTAACGTAGTTGGTATCAATGTCGTCAAAAGTCTCACTCCGGGTGCACCGGTGGCCGTGCCCGGATCATTTTCAACTGTGGGAACCATTGTCATTCCTATTATTGATAAATGTGATTCCAGTATTCTTTCCTGGAGAACCAATCCACCAACAGGGACGATACTGACCTTTTCGGGAGGAGTAGCAAATGTATCTGACAGAGATATCCTTCCTTCAAGTTTTTTCTATAAGGATTCCATCGGGGCAACGCTTTATACGTTGGTAGATTCCGTTTGTGATGGGGATCCCATTCCCCTGGGGATCAAAGTTGCTGGTGAAGCAGATACCGTCGCCGGTGAATTTACAGTGGTGTTAAATCCCGGTGGGGTTGTATTCAATAATGTGAAGGCGACCGATACGCTGGTAATGCCTCCCAGGCCAGGTGGTGCTCAATACACTTTTACCGAGTATTTTGTGGTTTCTGTCACCGATTCCAACGGTTGCACACATACTGCCCCTGCGGGTCACTTTACGAGTACAGTTGACTTTTTCGTGAAGAACCAAATCCCTCTGACGCTGACTGTTGATGACGATGGGCCATATTGTTGGGATGAGGTTGAGGATTTTTATGTATTGCCCGTTTCCAATCCGAGCGATAATATATCATGGTCACATAGTCTGGCCAACGGAAACCTGACACCTCTTAATACAGACACTGCGACCTATACATTTACAAACATTTTCTCAGGGACTGATTCTTTATTTGTTCAGAAAGTCGATGATGATGGCTGCCAGGCATTTGACACCATGGTTATCCAAATTCGAGATCCAAGGGTTGTAAACCTTACTGTGGATGATGCGGACAGCTGTGGTTGTCTGAGGGTAGCAGGCAATTACGCTAATGGCAATCCCGGTGCGGATACTATAGTTTTTGACCCCGTTATGATAGGGCAGACCGTTGTCCTGACAAGCGAGTTGGGCTTCACTTTGGGGAATGGGAACGGGACGGTTTTGGATGGAGATATAGATGGGGACAATATCCCATCAGTATCAATCGATGGCAATGCAGTCTCAAAATTAAGGGGAGACGGAAACAATATTACCTTTCAATACTTACACCTTTTCAACCTTGATGCCGCAATCTGGATTGAGGGTTCGAATTCAGTTGTGATTGGAAACAGAATAGGAACCAACCTAGCCGGCACTGCAGCCTCTGGATCCCCAAATACAACAGGCGTGTTCATTACAGCTCTGGCATCAAATACTAGAGTTGGAGGGGCGACCTCAAGTGAGAGAAATATTATTTCAGGAAACTCCTCAGATGGAATTAGAATTGAAGGTATCGGAGTTCACACTGCGTTGGGAAATTATGTAGGGCTGAATCTGGCTGGAAACTCGGCCATTCCAAACGGCGTCAATGGAGTTTTCATTAATGGTTCTGCTAACAATACTATTGGAGATGGTACTGCAGCGGGATTGAATGTTGTATCGGGAAATGGAGATTCGGATATAAGAATTACAGGTGGCGGTGGTCAAGGGAATCAGATCTTGGGAAACTACATTGGAACAGATAACACCGGTAGTTCTACTGTTGCAAACGCAGCTTATGGTGTCAGGGTAGATGGAGGAGCTTCAAACAACCAGATAGGGGATCAAACTGTCGGAGGGCGCAACTATTTGGGTGGACACGGAACCTATGAGATCAGCCTGGAATCGGGCAGTGCGAACGATGTTTTTAATAATAGTATAGGAATAAGTACCGGTGGAACTCCGCTTGCCGGTACGGCTGCGGGGATCAATTTGTCTGGGACCACCCAAAACGATTCGATCATTGCCAATGATATAGCAAATTCTACAAATGAAGGGATAGGCCTAAGAGGCACCGCGGACAATAACCGCTTTTTTGAGAACCAG
>JANQHS010000454.1 GCA_028282565.1 Cytophagales bacterium
ACAGCTCGCGGCAGAACTCAGGGCCCTGATCCGGGATAGACGATTAAGCAATCCGGTTGTTCTTGGGACCAATACCGCGCGCGAATGGGTTTGGTTAGGGGAGGAGGCTCCCTACTGGAGTCGAAATCTGACATTTGTGGGACCATCGGATAAAAAACTGATCGCTCAAATGCTGCAGAAAAGCGATAATCTGATCGCCGAGTTTCTTTTTAGTTTTGGTTATACAAATTCGCATGATGATGGACAGAAGATTGTCGACGGAAGCGGTCTTTCCAAGGAAAACCGGCTTAACCCAAGATCGGTGGTCGAGCTTCTGGATGATTTGTCAGAGAAAGAAAGGTATGCACTCCTAGAGCTTCTTCCCGTAGCGGGCCAAACAGGAACATTATCACGAAGATTCAAGAATACCAAGCTTGAAGGTAATATATATGCAAAAACAGGCTCTATGTCCGGGGTTCGCTGTTTGGCGGGCTACATTGCCGACGGAGGAAAGCCCACTCATGCCTTTTGCTACATGATCAACGCGGGCAACAATGCGGATGCCATAGAACTTCAAAAAAGGATGGATAAATATTTGGAAAGCCTCGATCTTGTTCCTTAAGCATTTATTAATTTCGAGCATCAATTGACGTAGTCATGAAAAGAATCCTCATTTCCCTCAGTGCCGTTTTAATGGCGATCACCCTGAATTCATGTTTG
This sequence comes from Cytophagales bacterium, assembly GCA_028282565.1. Lineage (GTDB taxonomy): Bacteria > Bacteroidota > Bacteroidia > Cytophagales > CCMP332 > JANQHS01. Next base: position 700 of record JANQHS010000454.1, read on the forward strand.
AAAGCAAACAATCCACCGAGCAAGGTTGAGGATGTAAACGCGGGAAATACCAGGATCTATGGTGAAGAGGGAGCGCCTCCAAGGCAATCAGAGCAGACCTATGAAAAGCTTCCTAATGAGGTGCAGAGAGCTGATAAGGTTCGCAAAATGCTTTATCCGTCTTAGTCCTCACCATACAGTAACTCATAGCGATTCAGCCATTCAAATCGATTGTTTCTTACCCTGATCAGGGGTGCAAATGAGTTATAGTTTCCTTTCGAGTAATCATGCCCAGGGAAGAATATGCCCCTCGTAGCCCCCTCCTTGATCAGACCTTCCTGGAAGAACTTTCCATAGTCATGTAATCTTTTCCCAAAGTAGCTGAGAAGCTCATAGCCAAGGGCCTGGTAATAATCAGGTTTGGGATCGAAGTTCTGTTTACTATGAAGCAGCCAGAACAGATCAGAATTCCAATTTAGCCAGTCGCCATAAATGAAGTAGACTTTTCTTCTTTCCAATTGTTCCAGGCTGATATTGTTGTACTCGGCCCATGCCGAATGGCCCAGAATTGGAAATTGCCCGTCTACCTTCGCGGCTGAGCTCAACACCCTGTTGACCAATGCTTTGTTGTTAGTCGGGATGAAAATATGGGATATGGATATA
>JANQHS010000467.1 GCA_028282565.1 Cytophagales bacterium
AGGATAATTTCCAGATCTCAAGCTCCAAGATCAGCGACTTTCCGCTCTTCATTCAGGGTATGGTTTTGACCAAGAAGGCCTGTGCCCTCGCCAACAAAGTGATCGGTACGATTCCCGAAGAAAAGGCAGATATGATCATCAGGGCTTGTGACGAGATCCTGGAGAATGTCGACAAGTACGCCGAGTTTTTCCCGACCGATGCATTCCAGGGCGGTGCCGGAACCTCTGTGAACATGAACACCAACGAGGTGATTGCCAATGTTGCGTTGGAATTGGCCGGTCATCAAAAAGGCGAGTACCATATTCTAAATCCAATGGACCATGTGAATTGCTCGCAATCGACGAATGATGCATATCCCACCGGATTCCGGGTTGCCATCTATTTCTACATCAACCGACTCCTGGAGCGCATCAACAAGCTCACCACCCAACTTGATCGTAAGGCTGCGGAATTCGAAAAAGTATTGAAAATGGGAAGGACACAACTCCAGGATGCCGTTCCCATGTCTCTTGGAGATGAGTTTTCCGCATGGTCGACCAACCTGAAGGAGGAGACCAAAAACCTGCTCCGAAACCGTGATCTGATCCTGGAGGTCAACCTCGGAGCGACGGCAATCGGGACAGGTGTGAATGCACCCAAGGGTTTTTCCGAGATCTCTATCAGTCACCTTGAGGAATTGACCAAGGCCAGTTTTGTGAAAGCAAGCAACCTGATCGAAGCAACCTCGGATACAGGAGCTTATGTGATGATCTCAGGCGCGCTGAAAAGAACCGCGGTGAAATTATCCAAGATCTGCAACGATCTCAGACTGCTCTCCTCAGGCCCGAGGTGTGGATTAAATGAGATCAACCTTCCGGAAATGCAGGCCGGATCATCCATCATGCCGGCAAAGGTCAATCCCGTGATCCCCGAAGTGGTAAATCAGGTCTGTTTCAAGATCATCGGAAACGATGTCGCAATATCCTTCGCCGCTGAAGGAGGGCAGCTTCAGCTCAATGTGATGGAGCCAGTCATCGCCCAATGCCTTTTCGAGTCTATGGAATTGCTGTCCAACGCTTTTTCCACCTTGAGTGACAAATGCATAACAGGAATAACGGCAAATCCCGAACACACCAGAAATATGGTCTTAAACAGTGTTGGGCTGATCACCTTCCTGAATCCCTATATCGGCCATGAGAAAGGTGATGAGATCGGAAAAGAGGCCGCCAAAACAGGGAAGAATATCAGGGAATTGATCCTAGAAAGGCAATTGCTCTCCGAGGAGGAGATCGACAGGATCATGAGCCCGGAGAATCTGATGCATCCCCAATACAAGGCCCAGCTTTTCAAAGGCTGAGTTTAGCCCATTACGGCCTTTGAAAGGATCTCTATGAGTTGCTGTAAAGAATACTTGGTGAAGATCAATGGTATAAACGGAAGAAAGATGATCCCGCAACTGGTAACGAAGATCCTGTAGTTTATGGGAATGGCTTTCATATTCAAAACCGGATCATAGGAACCGCCAAGATCGGCCATCGAAGAGGGGTCAGCACTTCCGAGTATATCATCATCCTTTTGTTGGTCTTGGTTGATCCATTTGTTTTCAAATGCCCGATTATGGTCGGATACAAAATTTCCCATGCGGTGAATGGCCTTGAAACGGGACTTGGACAGTTTTGGCATAAACAGCAGCAGAGGCGAATAAAGCAGGGATGTTATGATCAGTATATAGGCAATGGTATGAAAATAGTAGTCCGATAGTTTCGCTCCATGATAGGCGATCTCCAGGCCAAAATTCACCGACACCACAGCCGAGAAACCCAGGAAAATGAAGCTAAACATGAAGGGAATGAAGCTGAGATAGGTAAGGCCTCCGATCAGGTCCACGTTGGCTACATCTATCCTGATCGGCAGTTTGCTGAGCTTAACAAGGCTGTAGACCCACATAAACCATCTTCCAAGCCAACGCACGATCAACAACTGGAAAATGGGAAAGCTGACCAGGAGGTAATAGTAGCCTGCGAATCTGATATCGCCGGTCTCCAGATCGATCAGGTATCCCTTTCCGGTGTCTACCAGTTTGGCATCATCCCAGTTCAGGATAGCCAAAGTGTAGACCATGATCACGATGAGGATATCAGGCCAGATCATAGATATCATTCTTTGCCCTTTTTTGATCAGATCTGCCAGATCGGGCCAGGAGTCCGGATCCAGGCGCCCCTGCGTTGTTTTGAAAAAAGCCCTGAAATAGTTCGTCATGGGCTCCTGAAGGAGGGCAAAGAGCGGAACCACAAACAAAAACCTGACATGGATCTCAAAATCCTTGACGAAGGTGATCTCACCGCTGGTATAGAAAAATTCATTGGTCACAAGTGAAGCAATGGCCAGGGGCAGCCATGTCACCAGGGAGATCAACAGGGCCTTCTGCCAAGCCTTGCTTGTCATGGCGAACTTGCTCATGACTCCGGATTTGAGAAAAGAAAACTCCCGGATCAGTTGATCGATATTCTTTGGGTCCTGGTTTTGGCTCATGGTAACAACAAAGGATAGACTGTAAATTTAGAATTCTGCCGGAATGACCATGTTCCAAAATGATCCGGACTATTTTTTAGCTTGCAATCGCCCATATTATTGCATAACATCATCATTCCAATCATGTGAATATGAAGACTTTTGGACATTTTTTCTTGTTGATCATCTGCATTGGCGGATTTTCTTGCGACAACAAGGATGAAGAGGTCAAGCCCACGGGCCCCATCACCAGAATCCAACGAGACATCAGCGGATTCAATGGGGTTGATATCAGGGACGGACTTCAGGCATTTGTTGAGATCGGAAATTCCGACCGGGTCGTGGTCGAGGCAAATCAGAATCTCCATCAGTATATTGTCTCCAGGATCGAAAACAACCGGCTGATACTCGAAGTATCTGACAATGTCACTTTTCCTTCCAACGCTACCCTGAATATTTATGTAAATGCCATAGTTCTCAACCTTCTCTGGGCCGATGGAGGAAGCCAGATACAGATCAATGATACACTCGCAGTCAACGACCTTGGCATAGGCTTGTCGGGAGGCTCCAGGTTGCTGGGCAATGTCCACATTACCGGGACCGTTTCTCCCACTTTGTCCGGAGGGAGTATTTTGACCCTCTGGGGTTATGGAAATGATTATGAATTGAATTCAACCGGGGGAAGCATAGCCGAAGGATTCGGGCTTTGGGTTGAGGATTTTCGCTGTGATGTTTCAGGAGGGGGCTTTGTCAGCATACATGTCGATGATGATCTTTATGTCACAGCTAGTGATGGAAGCATCATCAACTACAAGGGAAATGGTATTGTCCGCAACGAGAATCTCAGTGGTGGTTCGGTGATCAACCATTTGCCCTGATCTCTGTTCCACGCCATGTTCCCAAAACCAACAGGAGGGGAAACGTTGTAGATTAGAATCGACTCAATACATCATGTCTCAAAATTCAGGGAACTCTTCTTTAATGATCAGATACCCTGAAGAGGAATTCATTTTTGATTTCTGCAATAGCGGATGACTCCACCATAGATCTGGCATTTATCGGGGAAGGGCCTTGGGACCATAGACAAAGGCTCAGGATTTTGAGCCAGAAAAGCTTCCTGATACCGGAAATGGAGATTTCATACCGGTTGATATACTGGAAAATGAATATCTCACCAAACTAGAGAACAGCAGCCTTCGGGTAGGAATGCACCTCAGTCTTGCTCCACTTGCCGAAGGGTTGCGGAGCTTGAAATGGCTCTATATTATGTCGAGGGGACCATTCGGCAAGACATACATGGCCTTTATCACGCCTTTCGGTAATTTCAATTCCTAAACGAGAGAGTTTCTTGCCAAATCAAAAAAAACTCGCAAATGTTCATTTTATGGTGAGTCCTTTCTTGATTTGTGAAACTAAAACTTCTATTAATGAAATACCTTATCCCATTTTCTTTGATCCTATTTATTCTCGGTTGTGATAATGGCGGTGATGCTCCTGCAAATATGCCTATGGTCCCGGAAATTGAAACGACAGAGATAGATTCAATTTCGTACAATGAAGCGCTTTCCGGTGGAAAAAATATTGATGACAAAGGTTTTTTGATAAATGAAAAGGGTGTTTGTTGGGATACAGTTCCCTCTCCTACGGTGAACGGTGAAAGAACCAATGAAGGGCCGGGAGCCAGTACTTTTGAAAGCAAGCTGATTGGTTTAAAGCCTGAAACCCAATACTTCGCCCGGGCATATGCAAGCTCAGATCAGGGTGTAGGCTATGGAAACACATTGGTGTTTACGACCACAAAAGAGCCTGTAGTAGACATCGATGGGAATACTTATCCTGTGGTTACAATTGGTGCACAAACCTGGATGACAAAAAACCTTAGAACCACGCGTTTTGCCAATGGAGACCCAATTGATAATGTCATCCCAGGCGATGATTGGAAAAAATACGGACAAGCCATGAATCCGGCCAGGTGTGCGTATGAAAACAATTCGAATAATGTATCCAATTTTGGAATGCTGTACAACTATTATGCAATTTCAAGCCACAAAGGTCTTTGTCCGGAAGGCTGGCATATTCCTTCCAAATTGGAATTTGAAGAGCTATTATCAAATTATCCGACGAGGGAAGAAGGGAAGGCGCTAAAGATCGAAGGCACCGCACCATACTGGGATTTTAACAATGTTTCTGCGACAAATTCCTCTGGCTTTTCGGCCGTTGGAAGTGGGTTTAGGCTGAGTGATATTGGTTTTTTCGCCTTAACCGAAGAGGGGGCGCATTGGTCTAATACCGTGAAAAGCGGTGATAATGTATATGCCCTCATTCTGACATCTCAAAGTGATAGTGCAATTATTGACTTTTCTCGCTTGTCAAACGATTTGGGCCTTGCCGTTAGATGCGTTGAAGATTAGGGCAGATTCTCGATGAGAGTCTTGCAATTCTCAGTTCAGGTTTTGATAGTCTCAACTCGAGACAAATTCGGGTAAGAATCCTTAATAGCACAGCATTCATAAGCTCTGTTCACCTGATATTTCCTTAAATAGATGCCATAATTAATACCGCTTACATAAAAACTACAATTAGGTTCTTTATATTTAAACTACATTTAGGACTTAATTACAAACCATGGGAAAATATTCGATAGGGGAGTTCGAAGAGATCGTCATGCTCACGGTAGCTGTACTCTATGACGAAGCCTACGGTGTCAGCATCAAGAACGAGA
>JANQHS010000006.1 GCA_028282565.1 Cytophagales bacterium
AGCTCATTGCAAAAAGGACTGAAAGGATCAATACGAATAAGGATTTCATAATAGTATTAGTTAGTAATCTAGTTGAAATGCAAAGTGAATTTGAAATAGTAAAATTTGACCAGTGGTTTTATAAATCCCTGTTAAACACAAATGAATCCACCATTTCATTCCATGAAACTTGTATCTAAAAGTGAATTGATATCAAAAAAGGAGGGTACTCCTCCTTAACACGATTTATATGATTAATCAAACTCTCTACGTTTCTACTGTCACTTTTTTTCAGCTCCCTCTGAAAACGACTTATACTTCCATAGTTTCTTCTTCCTGTTCAGAAGTTTCAATGGCTCCTTCATCTCTGCAGTATATCTCACCCTGAGGCGCATCGAGTAGAAATGGCGCACTCTCGGAATCCGCTGCCGGTGGGGTTGTCCCCTGCATGTTGTAGATATGGGAGACTACCGCCAACATACCTATAAGAGTCAATCGATTTTACCTGGAGATCATACCTTTTCGGGGACACCATACTTGATGGCTTTAAAGATGTCCTTTAGTCCTCCGCCACCATTTTGCTTCTGCTTTAGGAAGATCGTTAGAAACGATGCTTGGAGAAGTTTTTTAAGTCGCCGAAATCAGAAAAGGGGGCATTGCCCCCTTTTTTGTATAGCTCAAACCTAAGCTGATTAAATCCCCGGATCTTCAGCCTCTCCTCTATTGTCTCTGTATTTTCCAACGATGACAACATTGACATCTGAGCCAAAATAGTGCAGAGCAAAATCAAGGTCATACAAACAATGGTGTTGCGGGGCATTGTTTTCGGCAATTTGTACGGCATCCAGCCAGATATCATAGGGATCAGAATAGCTGAGCATATCAATACAAATTGCCCCATTGCATGGCCAGCCTCCGCCGCCACCATTGGCGCATAAGCTGGTATTGCTCGTTTTTCTCAGGATAATTGAGTTTGGAAAGTTGAGCGATACAAGTGGGCTTTCGCTTGCCAGGCAACTGTGAGAATACGAAAAGGCGTTTAGCATGTTGTTCAGCGTAGTGTTGCAGATGTAATAGCTAGCAGCCTCACCGCCAAGACTTTGGCCACTGGGTTCTGAGGCTTTTTGCGGTTTAGGGGCTTCCGAGTTGTTCGAACAACCCATGACGAATAGAGCAGAAAGAATAACTACAAATAGGGTTTTCATGACTGTAATATTTTGGTTCGCGAAATATTAAAGACATAATTTAAACACCAAAAAATTACACTTTTACACTATTTTGTGAAAGAGAATAGCATGGACACGAACCGGGAATATGATTATATGAAAGTTGAACGAATGATAGTGATACTATCACTATTGATATAATTTTCTTCTTTTTTGTTCAACAATAGGCCATTTTGTTTTGATTTTTTGGGATTCTTAAGAAAGATACACGCAAAGATTTTTCATCTTTTTGAAATTATAAAAGGGGGCAATAGCCCCCTTTTTTATGTCCCGGAGTTGTTCTCATTCGGTATGCGCTCCTCCGCACATATAGTCTGCTTCGAAGTGGATGCGCGTATCACCTTGACAGCAAGGCTGTAGAGGGTGCTTGCCGCAAAGGTGAGGATAAGTAGAAGGGAATTGGGCAAACCTAAGAGCTACAAGACAACAATTGCCTGAAGGTTTGTTATTCAAAGCTATTGTCTTTGCAGCATTGAAAACTCCTGCAGCGTCCACATACGTTCCGTAAAGCACCTCGCACCTATAGCGACCATTACCACAGGAGGCTGCAACCTCTTCTAGAGTAATTCTATTTCCGAAGTTCTTTGTGGTTATTGCGCTTTCTGCACAATCTCCCCCACCGACGGACATGCCATTTAGTTGGGTGACCAGAGTATTTGCACAAATGCTTGTTACCGCGCCGCCAAGACTTTGGCCACTGGGTTCGGAGGCATTTTGTGGTTTGGGTGATTCCGAGTTGTTAGAACAACCCATCACGAATACAACCGAAAAGATTAATACGAATAAGGATTTCATAATAGTAGTGTTTAGTTAGTAAAATAGTTGGACCACAAAGTGAAATTGAATTTATGGAACTGGCTTTCGGGTTTTATGAATCCCATGAAAATCAGAATGGGAAGATATTTTCGGTCCATAGATGTTATGCCAGCCAATGAAAGATTGGACATAAAAAAAGGAGGGTATTACCCTCCTTTACAAATCCATACGATTAACTCTTTTCTCTAAACCTCCTCTTCTGCTTCCGTGGTTTCTTCGGTTTCGGTGACCTCCTCAGGAGCTGCTGCTTCAACCTCCATACTTTCTTCAGGTGTAGCTGTTTCTGCCTCTCCCTCGCGGGCAAAGATCTCACCCTGAGGCTCTTTGAGTACAACCGGCACACCCTTGGAATCCGCTGCCGGCGGGGTTGTTCCCTGCATGATGTAGATGTAGGAGGCTACCGCCGACATATCTGCAGGAGTCAATTGGTTCTGCCAGGAGATCATACCCTTTTCGGGCACACCATACTTGATGGTCTTAAAGATATCCTTTATTCCTCCGCCATGTATCCAGTATTCGTCCGTGAAGTTTGGTCCGACTCCACCTTGCCCGAATTCACCGTGGCAGACCTTGCAATCCTTCATGAAGATGGCCATCCCGGCATCCAAATGAGCCTTCTCTTCTGAAAACTCGACCGAATTCTCATCCACCAAATTTGCCTGGCCTGCTCTCCACTCTTCGATGGCTGCCTCCGCCATGGCCACTTCTGCGATGTATTCATTTTCCTGGCTGGGAATAATGCCGAATGCATAAATATTCAGCATGTAGATCACACCGAATCCAACCGTGATCAGGAAAAAGTAGGTAAGCCAGGGAGGCATGCCATAATCCATTTCCTGAATACCATCATAATTATGATCCAGCATCATGGATTCCCTTTCTTCTTTTTCGCTGTAGAGTTTACCTGTGATAAAGGTTCGCTTCATTTTCAGCCAAATGCCTTCAAGAATGCCAATGGGTTCTACATACTCCCTGCCCTCAGCTTGGGCCTTGGCTTTTTCAGCCTCCGTGAGCATGAGCTTTGCCAGGTTGATCATCACGACCATGGTGATCAAAACCAACACCATGACCAGGGCCACCAACACCAGGACGGATCCCATCAAAGGGTCCGTGTTCCACATGGATTTAGTGCTTGCTTCTGCTTCCTGAGCGATGACGGTGCTGGGAAGAATTCCCAAAGCCATAAACAGGATCGAACAAATAAATTTCATTGAATAGGATTTAATTCTTGATTTCATTTCTTATTCCTTTTTCGTTGGGGTAGAATTATCGTCGAGCGGAAGATTTTTCATTCGATTGACAAAGCTCTTATCAGCCCGAAAGGCCCAGATGATCACACCTGTAAAAAACAGGGTGAAGATCACCAGAGACACAATACCAAAGAGCTCTGCACCTTCAACACCATTGAATATGTATCTCATTATGGATTCATTAGGGTTGCCTGATTAACCTTTTTGATATCTGTTCCCAATCGCTGCAGGTATGCGATCAGTGCAACGATATCGCTTTCCGGCGTAACTCCACCGAATCCGTCTTTCTCCAGGCTTTTGATGATCCCATTGGCCTGATCCATGAGATCCTCGTTGGCGACATCCTCATATCCTTGTGGATAGGGGACACCTAAAGTCCTCATTGCCGATATTTTTGCTGCGGTCGTATTCACATCAATGTCCTGCTCAAAGAGCCATGGATATGCCGGCATGATCGACCCGGGAGAAATGGCTGTCGGTTCGAGCATGTGATTGAAATGCCATGAATCGGGATACTTTCCACCCACCCTGTGGAGGTCGGGTCCCGTTCGCTTGGATCCCCAAAGGAACGGATGGTCATAAACAAACTCACCTGATTTAGAGTATTCTCCGTATCGCTCTGTTTCGCTCCGGAAAGGTCTTACCATTTGGGAATGACATGCATTGCATCCTTCCCTGATGTAGATATCCCTTCCATGCAATTCCAATGGGGTATAGGGTTGCACACTGGCTATTTTGGGAACATTGGATTCCACAAAATTCATTGGGATCAACTCAATGATACCTCCGATCAGGATGGCCACCAGAGCAAGGGCTGTGAAAAATACCGGCTTCCTCTCCCATACGCGGTGCCAGTACGTATCGCTTCCGGAGAAGGTAGGATTTTTTTCCAAGGCTGGTGCTTCCGCATCTTCATTGGCCATGAAACTTCCCGCCGAGGCGGTTTTCATGAGGTTGTAGATCATCACAAATACCCCGGCCAAATAGAGCAATCCGCCTATTGATCGCAGAATATACATCGGGATGATCTGGGTAACGGTCTCAAGAAAGTTTCCATATTTCAGAAGTCCCTCGGGAGTGAATTCCTTCCACATCAGGCTTTGGGTAAAACCGGCGAAGTATAATGGAACGGCGTAGAAAACGATTCCCAACGATCCGAGCCAGAAATGTGTGTTGGCCAATTGCTCCGAATGAAGCTTGGTATTCCACATTTTTGGAACCAGCCAGTATAACATGGCAAAGGTCAGGAATCCGTTCCAGCCAAGCCCGCCAATATGAACGTGCCCGACGATCCAGTCAGTGTAGTGGGCAATTGAATTCAAAGTTTTGGTTGACAACAACGGACCTTCCAGGGTTGCCATTCCATAACAGGTGAGTGCGACAACCATGAATTTCAGGATTGCGCTTTCTCTAACCCTGTCCCAGGCACCTCTTAGAGTGAGCAGTCCATTCACCATTCCTCCCCAGGAAGGAGCGATCAGCATCACGGAAAAGACCACCCCGAGGGTCTGCGCCCAATCCGGAAGAGATGTGTATAGAAGGTGGTGAGGTCCTGCCCAGATATAAATGAAGATCAGGGACCAGAAGTGAACGATAGATAACTTGTAACTGTAAACCGGTCGATTTGCCGCTTTTGGCAGGTAGTAATACATCAACCCCAGGTATGGTGTGGTCAGGAAGAATGCAACCGCATTGTGACCATACCACCACTGAACAAGGGCATCCTGAACTCCGGCAAAGGCAGAATAACTTTTGAAAAGAGAAATCGGAAGCTCAAAGGAGTTGACAATGTGTAGAACCGCGACTGTGATGAAGGTGGCGATATAAAACCAGATGGCCACATACATATGACGCTCTCTTCGTTTGATGATGGTCCCGATCATATTGATACCGAAGACCACCCAAACAAGGGCGATCATAATGTCAATAGGCCATTCGAGTTCCGCGTACTCCTTAGAGGTGGTGATACCAAGAGGAAGCGTGATGGCCGCTGCCAGGATGATCAGCTGCCAGCCCCAAAAGTGAATCCAACTCAATGCATCACTAAACATACGAGCCTTGAGCAGCCTTTGAAGAGAATAATAAACCCCTGCGAAGATCGCATTCCCCACAAAGGCAAAAATGATCGCATTGGTATGTAGAGGCCTGATACGACCGAAGGTTGTATACTGGAGCTCAAAGTTCATCACCGGTAGGTATAGCTGCATAGCTATCAGAAGTCCGACCAGCATTCCGACAACTCCGAAGATCACCGAAGCGATCATAAAGTACTTTACGATCTTGTTATCGTAGGAAAATTTCTCTATCGCCATATCTAACTATTTATTGTCTTTTGGTTTTTTCTTGTCTTCAAAAAGTATTCTTATACCGGGAGTATATGGATCATCATACTGCCCTTTTTTGACCGACCATATAAATGCGCCTAAAAAAATGACGGCCAAAAAAACGCTAATCCCTATTAATGTAAATATGATCTCCATCAGTTCTTTAGAACAATTTGCTTAGGTGAAATCTTCTGGATAAAATACTGGTTGCTCCCGTGGTAAAAAGAACAATGGATAAACTGCTTAGAGGCATCAGGATCGCTGCAATTACAGGTGAAAGAATTCCGGTCAGCGCAAAATACAACCCAATCAGATTATATAAAATCGAAATGCCAAAACTTATCTTAACCACGGTGCTGCAACCCTTTGAAAAATCGAGGATCGCATCCAGATTTTGAAAGGCCCTAAAGGACAATACCCCGTCACTTGAGGGTGTCAGAGAGTCTTTTTTGTCGGTGAAGGCCAATCCGACATCGCTGGTTTTCAGCGCCAGACCGTCATTCAATCCATCTCCGATCATGCAAACCCTTTTTCCATGACTTCTTTCATTTAGCACTTCTTCGGCCTTTTCATCGGGATTGCATTCGAACAGCACCTTGGAACCTGAAGGCATGAATTCCAGCCATTTTTTCCATGAAGCCTTCGTATCACCGCTGCATATTGATAGCCCATATTGGCCAGAGAGATTATAGATCATCTCTTTGACCCTTTTCCTAATATGCCCCTCGATCAAAAACCTACCAATGACCTTATCATTCTTCGAAATAAAGACACCTGGCTCGGGCTCGTTAGAACCTACCCATTCCCAATTCCCGATTTTGAACCCATCCTCTCTTTGTATAGCCGAGATCCCTTTACCCGGAGTCTCTGCAAAATCGATGATGGGAAGTTCTTCAGCGATCAAATATTCACTGATGCCCTTGCTCAGCGGATGATGGGACTGACCACAGATGGATTTGATCTGAGCTTCTTCCAGATTTGAGAGCTTTCTTCCCTCATAGTGAATGTCGTAATCCTCCACTGAGGTAAGGGTTCCCGTTTTGTCAAAAATGACGTGATCAATACGGGACAGAGCTTCGATGACACTGGTGTTTTTCAGGTAAAATCCTGCTCTGGAAAGAATTCTCAATCCATTGCCGAATGCAAATGGTGCTGAAAGAGCCAAGGCACAGGGACATGCAATGATCAGAACAGAGGCAAACACCTTGATCGCTGCGCTTAGGTCGGGAAGCCAAAAAAAGAATCCCAACAGTGCGAGACCAACAACTCCAAAGGTAAAATAGCGACCTGCCTGATCATTCAATTGATTCAAAGGCTCCTTGGGCTTTTGAAAAAGCTCATTGTTCCAGAGATTGGTCAGGTAGCTGGTCGAAACTGTTTTTTTGAGTTCCACTTCGATATTGGTCGAAATCTGCCTTCCGCCTGCATAAATGATCTCTCCTAACTGTTTGCTCTCCGGCAGGGACTCGCCGGTAACGAAGCTGTAATCGATCATCCCTTCACCCTTAAGGAGATAACCATCAGCAGGGATCAACCCGTTGTGTTGAATGATAATTCGATCTCCCTCTTTCAGGCTATCCAGAGGTACCGATTCCTTGACTCCGTTTTTGATTTTGATGGCATAAAGAGGAAAGAACGAACGATAGTCTCTGTCGAAGGAAAAGCGATTTATGGTTTTATTCTGAAATGCCTTTCCAAGCAACAGGAAGAAGACGAGCCCGGAAAATGAATCGAAATATCCAAGCCCTCCAATAAAAAAAACTTCATAGCTGCTATATAGAAAAAGGCTTGCCATACCAAGACTGAGCGGTACATCAAGGTTTATAGCGCCCTTTCTTAACCCTGCTATTGCGGATTTGAAGTAGTCAAGGTCTGCGAAGAAAAGTACCGGAAGGGAGAGAAGAAATGAGATAAAACCGAAGGAATTTGTAAAGGTTTCGGGCAATTGTTGAAATGGGTCAAAGTATTCCGGTATGCTCAGCAACATGATATTGCCGAATGCAAACCCTGCAATACCGATCTGAAGCCATAGTTTTCTGTTGATCGATTTTATTCCCTTACTCTTTTCCGAGGCCAGAGATAGATAGGGTTCATAGCCCAGGGAGGAAAGCAGGAATACGACCTCGCTAAGATCGACGATTGAGGGATCATATTGAACCTGTAATTCCTTGCTTTGAAAGTTGACCCTTGAATTTTGTATGGCGGGGTTGAATCTGTAAAGCCTTTCGAGCAGCCAAACGCAGGATACACAGTGCATCTGCGGGATCTGGAAATTCACGATGGCTTTGCGTTCATTTTTGTACTGCAAAAGCCTGCTTTGGATCTTTTCATCGCGGAGATAGTTGAATTTATCTCTTTGGATCTCTCCCGGACTTACTCCGGCTTTCGGATCAAATTCATAATACTCGCAAAGGTCCTTTTGGTCCAGAAGGTCGAACACCGTTGCACATCCGCGGCAGCAGAATATGTGTTCGTTCTCAACTACCTTTTCATTGGTAATTTTGTCCCCGCAGTGATGGCAGTGGTTTTCCGTTTGTACAAATAATGGATCGCTCATAGAAAGCGCCGCAAAAGTCACTCACGGAGAGTTAAAAACTAATGAATTATTTCAAGAATGAGGTTGATAATCATCAGTTTTAGTAATTTTTCCGGTCCAGAAAAAAACCTGACATAACTTGAAGCTTAAGGAGCCAGATATTCCGTTTCTTGAATCAGTTTTTGATTCCATTGGGGAAGCCTTAATCCTTGTTGATGAACGATTCAAAATTGTCTATTGCAACAATGCATCTGAGAGGATTTTCGGATATTCTGAGGATGAAATGGCCGGTGCTGACCTTAGGATCCTGATTCCCGATCAACATCACAAGGCGCATGAAGCCCACCAGAAAAATTTTCTAAAAGCTCCCCGTCACAGGCCTATGGGCAAGGGCTTGGAGGTTTCCGCAAAAAGAAAGGACGGAAATACTTTCCCTATTGAAGTAAGTCTTAACCATTTTATCAGGGAAGGCAAAAGATATGTTGTGGCATTGATTACCGATGTGACGGAAAGAAGGGAAATCGAGGATAAACTTCAACACTATACCAAGAACCTGGAACAAATAGTTGAAGAAAAGACGGCCGGATTAAAATCGGCGATCAAAGACCTCGAAGAACAGGTTCAGGAAAGGGAAGAAGCTGAACGAGCACTTCAGGAGAGCCAGGGGCTTTACAGGATCATAGCCAGGAATTTCCCGAGAGGTACGATCAGTGTTATAGACGGAGATTGGAAATACCTGTTTATCGAGGGGCAGGAGCTGTTTAGGTTGGGTGTTACCAGCGAAAGCCTCATCGGGACAGACTACGCTTCGCGACTGCAGCCTTCCTTACGTGAATCCACAATTGAAGCCTTGAAGCCTGTTTTTGATGGGGAATCCAAGAGAATTGATATCAAGCATAAGGCAAATATTTACGTGCTTTCAGCGGTTCCCCTCAAGGACAAAGTGGGAAAGGTTGAGAAAATCATGATCGTTGAACAAAATGTGACCGATCAGAAGAAAGCCGAGCAAAATGTAAAAAATGCCTTGAAAAAGGAGATTGAGCTTGGGGAGATGAAAAGTCGCTTCGTTTCCATGGCTTCCCATGAATTCAGAACACCGTTGAGCACCATTTTGTCCTCAGTATTTTTGACAGAACAGTACATTCAAAGAGAAGAGGGACAGAAGGCTTCCGGTCATTTGAATAAGATACGGCAAACGGTGAAGATCCTGACAGAGATATTGAATGATTTCTTATCCCTGGGAAGGCTTGAAGAAGGTAAGATTAAAATCGATTCATCGGAATTTGACCTTCGGGATTTTCTTGAGGAGCTTGTTGAAGAAATGAGCGGTATTTCAAAGCCTGGTCAGACGATTGATGCAAAATTTAATTTAACTGCCAAGACTGTTCATCTTGATCAAAAAATTCTTAGGAATATTCTGCAAAACCTGTTCTCAAATGCGATAAAGTATTCACCTGAGGGGAAAGAGATCTTTCTTCGCGCCATACTGGAAAACGGGACCCTGAAAATTGAGGTTGAAGATCAGGGCCAGGGTATTCCGGATGAGGACAAGAAGCATATATTTACAAGGTTTTTTCGTGCCAAGAATGCTTCCAATATTCAGGGTACAGGATTAGGTTTAAATATTGTTCAAAGATATGCTGAACTTCTTGGGGGAGTAGTTGCTTTTGAAAGCAAGGAAAACCAGGGAACAGTTTTTCAGGTTCAAATTCCAATCAAAGAGTAAATGAAAAAGATCCTTCTGATCGAAGATAATCCGGATGTCCGTCAGAACACAGCGGAGATCCTTCAGCTAGCCAGTTTTCAGGTGGTCCAGGCGGAAAATGGAAAAGTAGGGGTGGAGTTAGCCAAGGAGAATCAACCGGATCTGATCATATGTGACATCATGATGCCGGAATTGGATGGCTACGGTGTGTTGTATATGCTCGGAAAGAACTCCAAAACCGCGAGCATCCCGTTTATTTTCTTAACCGCCAAAACGGAAAAGCAGGATGTCAGAAAGGGGATGGTGATGGGTGCAGATGATTATCTGACCAAACCCTTTGATGAAATGGAACTTCTCGATACCATTGAATCCAGGTTAAAGAGGGCTGACCAATTCAAAACCAAGTTTTCCAGCAATTCAGATGATATTGTCAAGTTCTTGGATGAGGCCAAAGGGTTGAACGCCCTTGACGAGCTTTCGGAAAATAGAAAATCGAGAGTCTTCCCAAAGAAGACAATGATCTTCTTTGAAGGGGATTATCCCAATTCTTTGTATTTCCTGAAATCCGGAAAGATCAAGACCTATAAGATGAATGACGACGGCAAGGAGTTCATTACAGGTCTCTTTAAGCCAGGAGAGTTTATTGGTTATACGGCCATTCTGGAAAACGACAATTACCCCGATTCTGCAATGGTCATGGAGGATGCGGAGATCCTGAGCATTCCAAGGACAGATTTTTTGGCACTACTCAATAAAAACAGAGATGTAGCCAACAGGTTCATCAAAATGCTAAGCGCTGAGATCGTTGAAAAGGAAAATCAACTTCTGGACCTGGCTTACAATACCGTACGCAAAAGAGTTGCCCAGGCATTGGTCAAATTGAACAGTCGCTATGCCGAAACTCAGGAGACTAACGATTTTTCAATGGCGGTTTCAAGGGATGATCTGGCGAGTATGGTAGGAACTACAACCGAGTCTGTTATCAGAACGCTATCCGATTTTAAGGAAGAAGGCCTGATCGAGATCCAGGGCCGGAACATCACTTTAAAGGACGTTGAGGGCCTTGACCATCTAAAATTCTGACATATATCAGTACTCTTTTTGAGCGAACTCATCCCAGCAGTTTAGAGGCTTAGTTTTTTTTGGGAAAATCGAATTGTCTTTTCTCAAAGAACTGGAATGATTAAGATACTAATCCCTACTGATTTTTCGGAAGCCGCGGAAAAAGCGATGGCTTACGCGAGACTGCTCTATCAGGCCAGTGATGTTGAGGTTTATCTCCTGAACGTTTATGAAATGGTCCATGCTTCTTCGGAAATGATCATTTCAATTGATGATATTCTGAAAAAGAACTCAGAAAAGGGATTGGAAGAGGAAAAGATTAAACTGGAGACCGCAATTCCGGAATTTGCCGGAAGAATCAGGCTGATATCAAAGTTTGGTTCTCTTGTCAGCTCAATAGAAAAGGTCATTAAGGAGCACCGTATTGATCTGGTCCTGATGGGAACAGAGGGTGCAAGGGGGCTGGAAAAATTGATATTTGGTTCAAATGCGAGTGAAGTTGTCCGGGGAGTTGAGATCCCCGTGGGTGTGATCCCATCAAACTTTGATCTGCATGGGATACAAAAGGTTGTCCTCGCCCTCAACGGTTACGAGTTGGTAAATCCGCCCTCCCTGGAAATTCTTAAATATGTCCTTCAGAAGCATGAAGCTGAAATTGAGATCCTCACCGTGCTAAAAGAGCCTATGGATTCCAACTCCGAGGAGAACAAAAAGATCGTTGAAAGAGAATTGGAGGGATTCAATTATCACCTGCACACCTCCGAAGATCAGGACATCTCGGAATCAATAAAATTATTTGCAAAGGATTGCCATGCGGATCTGATCGCCCTGCTTCCACACAAATATCCTTTGGTCAAACAGATGTTTCACCACAGTGTTTCACGTGACCTGGCCACCAAATCGGAAATCCCAGTTCTGGCTCTTCGTTGATCCTTATTTCTTCACCAATCGCTTGATCGTTTTGGAATCTTTGTTGCCTACCTCAACAAAGTAAACTCCTCCAGGGATCTGGTCCAGATCTAACCTGAGGTCATACTCGTTTGCCATCACCCTTTCTTCAAGAACGACCTTTCCCAATTGGTCAAAGATCCTGATACTCACCGATTGGTTCAGAACTTCTTCAAATCTGATGTAAACGTCCTCAGCTGAAGGATTGGGGAAAAGGATGAACTCATAACTCTGATTCAGTGCCCAGGAAGGTGTCAGCGCCAAGGGGTCGTAAATCTTGGTCGAGTCATCGGAATTCACCTGGTAGATTTCCCTTGTATTTCCGTCCTGCACGAAACCAACGACATTTACCGTATCAGGATCATACAGCGTTGCGGGATCATAGGTATAGTTGAAATTATAAGTCTGCTGCTCTCCGGTTGCCCATGCCTTTTCCACAAAAGTTCCAATTGCATCCGGAAGCATTTTCTTCATCGTTGACCTGAAGGTTGTGTTGTCAAAGAAATTGTATCCGGAGAAAGAGGAATTATCAATATAGGATTC
Organism: Cytophagales bacterium; assembly: GCA_028282565.1. Taxonomy (GTDB): domain Bacteria; phylum Bacteroidota; class Bacteroidia; order Cytophagales; family CCMP332; genus JANQHS01. The sequence continues at coordinate 12,390 of JANQHS010000006.1, forward strand.
GATCACAGCGGTTTGGATCCTCAATTTAATATTACCAATATTCTCTCTTGCGGTTACCACAATGCTACCGTTTACTCCAGTTTGGGTTTTGTTCGTGATCACATCCACATCAAAAATCGCATCCTCCAGTATCCTTTTCTGGATCAGCTCATGTTTTCCATTGGATAATCTATAGGATGACCCTGTAAAGTCAACTGTAGAACCTGAATACTGATTTCCTTCCATTACTGTTCTGGGAACGGAGGAAACGGAGTATATAAAGGATCTCGTACTATTGTCTGAAGGGTTATCCAGATTCGCAGGGTCAACGCCCGGGAAATCGGTATGGAACTGTACGTCATATACATCATACTGGTTGTTGTCCATCAAGGTGTTATGTTGTACAACTGCGGCGACTGCATCCTCATCCGAAGTATTTGAGAAATGCTCTATTAGAACCTTTTTGCTCCTTTCAAGGATCTCAATATTTCCGAATGCGAAGCCTTCCTTCACATTGGTAACAGAATCAGAACCAAATGCGATCCGAAGAAGGACATCATCGTTTTGCCTGAGAACGTCCAATTGATGTCTTGAATCTCTCCAACCAAAAGTAGATCCACTCCAGCCTACCCGGCTAAAGTCCTGGTCACCGGGATTTCCAATGATAGGATCGGCATTGTACCAATTCTTTCCTGTACTGAGATTTCCAATCCGGATCCAGTCTTTGCCCTTATTGGTAGATGCCTGCAATACGGCTCCCGACGTACCCCCATCAGAGTCGTTCCAATAAGGGATCTTGATCATCGGCCTTAAGGAAGCCGAAAAGTCAAAGCAAGGACCCATGACGAAACTGTTTTCATTAAACAGGTGGGTGGAATCCGCATTGGTAACCCAAACGTTGGTATTGGTATTTTCCGGGGTCGAATTGATCACATTTCCAGTCGGTGGAGCCTGCTCCCAGGAATAATTTGTACCACTGGCATAGTCACCAGGTCTCCATTCAATGATGTCGTTGTCAAAATCGGAGAGATAGTTAGGATTTGTTCCTCCCACCGTAATGACCGGTCTGATGTCTATGGTTTTAATCGCCGTATCAAAGCAATTGGACAATGTTTGTACAATTAACCTTACCTGATATGGTCCGGCCTGAGAGTAGGTCGTTATTGGGTTTTGTGCAGTGTCCGTAACTCCCGGAGCAAGGGTCCAGGACCATTGAAAGGCATCACCGTCAAAAATGGTCCGATCGGTAAAAGTGACATCTTTGGACTCGCAGATCTCGTCCCAATTAAAATCGGCTATAGGAGGCTCCCCTATGTGGAATGTGGTATCGGTATCGTTTGTACATCCCTTAGCTGTGGTAATTAAGAGTTCTGCCGTATAGTTTCCAGAACCTGCATATTGGTGTGTCGGGTTTTGGAGATTTGAAGTATCGACGGATATCGCATCAAAATCCCATCTCCAGGCGACAACCGTATCAGGTTCCTTGACCCTTCCGTTCACCACATCTGTAGTGTCATCGGCTATGGAGAGATCGGTAAATTGAATCGGTTCATATTGGCAGAAGTTTCCAACAACAAACCTCGCTATCGGTTCGGCGTAAACCCTGGCATAAACGGTATCATAACTTGTACAACCATTGAATCCACCGGTCGGGATCGTGGTGAAGATGGTGCTGACCGGGACGACTCCGGGATCAGTGAATTCCGGATCAAAATCCTGTCCAATGGTTCCATCACCGTCAAAAGAAACCGAACCGAATAGGTTGTCAAGGTTTTGCAGTGTAAGATCAAACCTTGGGGCTCCCTCTTGGTTACAGAAAATCTCAAGAGAATCATTGGTTTGCTTATCGGTGATCAGGAAGTTGATCCTGGGAGTCGGATTAATGCGAATCTCGCTGGTAGAACTATCTGTACATCCCTCAGTGCTGGTTCTGATAAACGTGATGATATCCGTAACCCCGCTATCCGTGTACATATTCAGCGCAATTGGGTCGTAATCACCGATCACGATCTGTGCTTGCCCATTGTCAAAACCCGTAGTATCAACACCGGCATTTGGTGTTGCCGGTGTAAATAGAATCGAGCTTTTGTATCCGTAAGTAGAATCACTCCAGGAATTGGCCGGAGCGTTGATGGTATCTACCAAGCTTAGCATTGAAGTTGTGGAATCCAGATGACAAACGCTTGCCTTGCTAAATAAGAACCTCGTATCCGGGAGTGGGTTGATATCTACAGGGTAGGTTACAGAATTTACACAGCCTTTTCCGGAAACTTCTTCAGTATATGTAAAGGTAATGAACTGGTTTTGAGCCCAAGCTTGATCATCGGGAAAGAAGTTGGCCGTATTATCACCGTTGTCGACCAATGTCAGATCATTTGATTCGGTAAAGAAACCTGAACCAGGGGCGATCGTACCTGAACCCGTGATCAGGATATCCCGATTCAACTCAGTCCTACAGTAGTCAGGCAGCAGGTTGGATATCGAAACTGTCGGTGTATCCAGAAGGTTTATCTGGAAAATCTCATCATCACGGCATCCTCCTCCTGCGGACTCATATTCAAATGAGATGGTGTGTATTCCCAGTACGCTTCCATTCTGAGGATAGAAATACCATCTTCCGGCGGTATCCTGAAGGATTGTTCCCGATTCCGTAAGATCAAAGAACTGAACCGTACTATCCGGGACAGGATCCAGCTCACTTACGGCAGAATCAACCACCTGTAGCCTTCTTCTTAAAGGGTCATTTGTACATATGGAATCCGGTAAGCCGTCGATAACCAATGCTCCGTCAATTCTGGCCGAGATCCTTGGTTCCGCATTGATAAAAACATTTTGCTCCACACTGTCAGTGCAACCAAGGCTATCCACAAACACGTACTGGACGAAGTAATCGTCGCTGACCAGCTTTGGTTTGAAGAATATTGAATCAAGTCTTTTTGTGGAGTCTATGACGAATATTCCTCCAAAAGTCGAATTGTTGGGCTTATCCATCTTGATGTAGGCGTTACCCTGGTTAAAAGAAGAGGGCGGATTTCCATAAATAACAGCGGAATCATCTTCGGTACAGAAATAGGCCTTTCCATCTATGGGATCCACTGTTCCCCATCCTGTCATACTCAGTGGGTTCGGTAGGTCGTTAACGATCTGAGTGATGGTCACGTTATTTTCGCAACCTGTGCTGGGCTCGGTGTAATTGTACCTGATCCTCCGGTCTGAGTTATTGCCAGGACGGCCGTAGGTCAGGAAGGGGCTAAAATAAGCCTGACCACTTCCGATATTGGAGATATCGGCTCCAAATGAATCCGGGAAAAACGTACCTGCTGCAAAATTGGCTTGCAGGAGTATGCTATCCTCGTTTCGACACCAGTGCACCGGGTCTCCAGGTCTCAGTGAACCACTCTCATCGGTCATGGTGAAGGATACCATGGGTAATGGCTCCAAAAGGAAATTTCCCGAAACAGAATCGCGGCAGTTATTCCCACCTATTTCAGTGAAAATATAATTGACCGCGTAGTTCGTACTGGGTGTCAGCTGGTC
>JANQHS010000465.1 GCA_028282565.1 Cytophagales bacterium
GTGAGCAATAATTTTGTTCTCCCTTTTTATGCCGCCGTTGAGAAGAAGTAAGGTCACTCCAATGACAGTTGGGATCAAAGCTGTTGGTGAAGGAGTGTCTGACGAAAAGTACCCCCACAGGGATAGGGCAATTAGTGTAAGTGCATTGATCATGCTGGCTATATGTGCTTTCATTTTCGGTTAAATTTCAATGAACAATCAGATTTTGGCCGAATTTATAAACTATTAACTTTCCCTCTTTACAATATTTTTTGGCCATGGATCTTCAAATTGATCACCTTTTTTCCAATGTTCGATCTCTTCCTCGGTGAGAAAACAAGACTCTAGAGCATTGGTAAACTGATCCACTTGTGATTTATCACCGATGACCGTCAACTCACAATGCCGATCTCCAAAACGTCCGGTTTCATTTTTTAGCATTTCCTTAAGTTGTGTTATTTCCATTTCCATAAGACCATGGTTCTCATCTTCTATAATTCCTGATCGCCAGGATCCGATGATCTCAAGGTTTATTCCGCCGGCTGCCTGATTCCATAGCATTGAATACTTTCCTCTGCTTGCGAGCCAGAAAAATCCTTTGCTTCGATAGATTCTTTTATCCAGATACTTGTGGCAGGTATCCCACAAGCGTTGTGGATGAAACGGACGCTCATCCTTAATAACTCTGGTTGCCAGATCATAGGGTTTGTTTGCTTCGTCCTCCGCATCCAAAACCGGCTTTATTTCTTTGGCCAACCGATCAACTTTACGATAATCATACTCCTTCAATTCAAACAGGGATTCGATGTCCAGTCTACCAAAGACCACCGAATGCATAGACACAGAAGGGTTTATTTTCTGAATAAATGATGCGATACGTGGCAACTTGCCTTCTTCGATCCTGTCTCCCTTGGTAAGGAATAGGTGACTACAAAACATGATTTGCTCTACCAACAGGTTTACGGTGTCTCTGTATCCGGCAGTTAGGTTATTTTGAAGTTTCGGAATTAGGCTTTCACCATAATTGAAGTCATGGCTTAACATTAAGCTGTCAACTAAGGTGAAGACCCCGGTAAGCTTGACCTTGGGCTGTTCCTTGAAATACTCCAATAGCGGCAAAGGATGGCAGCTTCCGGAGGTTTCAACAATGATCAATTCCGGTTGTTGTTCTGACAGGAATCTTTGAACCGCTTGATCAAGTTTTTCTATACCTTCCTTGCTGCTTAACACGCAGGAGTGAATAGATTCCAGGATCCTGTTGTTCTCCTCCACGGCGCTGGTGTTTCCCAGTATTTCACCATCCACATCCAGTTCGCTCATATCATTCACAATAGCACTAACAGCGATATTTTTCTTTTTTGATTGAGCCAGGAGATTTCGAAACAAGGTTGTTTTACCTGACCCAAGAAAACCATTAAGAATAACAACCGGGACTCTCTTTGATTTGCTCATTGATTTTTTCTAAAAACATTGCCGGCTCACTGCCTTCATTTCCATTTTGGAAGTTTCCTCTTGTCCTCTTTGGATTCTTCCTCAGGAACATAAGGCAGCTCATCCTTCATCCAATCCTTCATTTCGCCATCGCGCAAATGGTGATCGAAGAAGTCCTTTAATCTATGTTGGATATCAAGCCGGTTGCTTTCCTTCCTCAACCCATGGCCTTCACCTCTATATGAAAGGAAAACCACCGGCTTCTTGAGGTACCGCAAGATGCTGTAGAAACCAAAGGAATGCTCCCATTGCACCACCTTATCAGCTGTTCCATGGAACAATAGTAAAGGAGTGTCCATGGTTTTTGCATTGAAAACGGGGGATTCCGAAATATACATTTCGGTGTTTGAAGTGGGGTCGGTTCCCAACCTGCCCTGGCCGGTCATATAGTAGTCCTGTTCGTTGCTTCCATCTCTGACAATGTCAATATTGAAGCCCTGCACAAGATTGCTTACTCCCGCACCTGCTGCTATGGCGGCAAATTTGTTTTCCTGGGTAGACATATACATTCCACAATGCCCGCCAAAACTGAAGCCTTCATAGCCGATCCTTTCTTTATCAACATATCCCAGCTCTATGACCTTTTCTATGGCAGCATCAATGCATTCATGCATATCAGAATGAGGCGTGCCGACATTAAAATGAATGTCCGGACGAAGAAATAGATAGCCATCGGAAACATACTTCATTTCAGGAACGGTGGCACCGTTGAGATAAGGAATGGCATACCTGTTTAAACCATAGGATAGCTTCTCGTAGGAGTAAACGATCATTGGCAGTTTTGACCCCTCCTCATAGTCCTCTGGAATACTCAATACTCCCTGTAATGGAATTCCATCGTCATTTGTATAATCTATGAGGATTCGCTTTCCCCATTTATACCTTTCCTGTTGCGGGTTTGTATTGGTGATCTTGATCGAGCTTGAAAAATCCGAATAGCTCAGATAGGCTTCCGGGAAGTTCTGATAATCACCCATCCTGTAAATGATGGCATCTGATCTTTCACTATAAATGATTTCAGTCCTCCTGTATGGAGCGGCATAGGAGGCGGATTTGTAAATAAGCTCCTTTAATTCGCCGTTCTTCAAACTGTAGAATCCGGCCGATTTGTCTTGCCTGTTGAATACGGAAAGAATATTTGATGATGCCAGATCTATATAGCGATCTTCTATTTCAGGCTCATCCTCAAAGCGGTAATCCTCCCATCGGAAGCTTATTGAATCTTTAGAGGAAATTGATCTTGTCAGGTTTTGAGGTTTGGAGTTTTGATCAAAGGGCAGGAGCCATAGGTCGAGCCAACGATTTACAATGATCGCTTGCCGGTCTTTGACCCATCCAACGAAACCGTAATTTGGGCTAAATCCGAAGTAATCGTATTCCTTGTCGACAAAGGAAACACCGATCTTCTCTGTAATATTCTGTCTGGAATCGCTGGCAAAGTCATAGCACCAATAATGCTTACCATCCCATAGGATTGCCTTTTTGCCGTCAGGTGAGATCTCTATTCCGGTGCTGTACCAGGATTTGTATTCCTTCTCGATGAGTTTCTTTTCACCTGTTTTAAGATCGACTCGATAGAGATCGTTTTTATATACATCCCAATCGGAGATGTAGGTGCGATTATCCGTACCGATGGCCCATTCATCTGTTCCCTCGCTCCAAATCATTCCTTGAATATCCTCTCCACTCAGTTGAACGAACTTTTTTGCGTCTATAAAAAATATGGCATCATGAACCTCTTTCTTTTTCCTTTCATACTCCATGATCCGCTCGGAAAGGAGTTTTTTGTCCTTCCAATGCCAAACCTGCACAGTGGATTCATCCGCTTTCTTTTCTTTGGCATCTTCCTTATCAAGAGTGTCGGTTACTTTGATCTTGATAAACAGCCTTTCGTTATCCAGGCTCCATTTGATCTTGGTCGATCCCTTATTTGATTTTACTGCCGGCTCCCAGTTGTCTCGCAGACCTTCGATTTCACTTACCTTGAATTCACCGGTTTTATTAAATCCTGAGTTGATCTCTGAAAAAAGCAGGATACTGGTATCATCATAATCAACCTTCTCTTTTACTTCATTGTACTTATAACCGGCAAGTGCGCTTCTACTATCATTCCACGAGAGGTTTGAATAAATATAGTTGCCGGTTTGAAGGGTCTTTGTGGTCCTCGTTTCCGGATCATAGAGATATATGCCATTGCCTCGTTGATCTTTGGAAGAGATCGTATAGGCGATGTGGTTTGATTTTCTGTCAACCAGGTATTCTCCGATATTGCCGATATAGTATTCTGAACGATTGTTCAGGTCATATATAAGCAGGCTCTGGTCGTCAGTTGTTAAGAAGTAGCTCTTATCCTCGATAAACTGATAATCGGCAGCAGATGAGTATTGAACGGTAAAGCCGGACTCGAGATGTTTTAACTCAATAGAAATTGAATCCTCTCCATCTTCAATGCTATCCGGGTTAAGCTCAATTCTATAGGCTATCCAATCGGAGGCCGAAGAGAATTTCGGACCGCTTGCATCGGGGATTTTATATTTTATCCCTTCATTCTTCCGGCTTATGTAAAGGACATTGCTCTGGTTATCCTCCTTAAAGTACTCTTTGACAATTTTTGATGTTGAATTATTCCTGCTGGTATCCTTTTTGGATTCCGGTTCATCAAAGAGGGTGTAGCGGGTTGTGTACCATTTGCCATCATCCGAGAGACTGACCTCATGGGTTCTCCATTGTTGAACATCATCAAAGGAAAGAGGGATCTTCTTGGTCTTCGCTACTGTCTGTGTTACAAAAAATAGGGCCACCGACAGACTGAAAAGGGTAGAGGGTTTCATGGCAGGGGTTTGGCGCTCAAGTTAGCCAATCATGAGCTTACTTTTCAGATTGAAATTATGCCGTACACTGGGGTTCACCATGGCATTGGCAATACCTGTGGTTGTACCAATGAAGGCTGACTATGGCGAATGCAGGGAGGTAAAAGAAGGATTCAAAGAATAATCCTGCCTCGAAAGTTTCGTCCAGAATGGCAACCAGCAGCAAGGCCCAACTTCCCCAGAATGCGGTTCGTACCCATTTTTTGGTGGTACTTCTGGTCGCATACAAAATGGCGAAGAATGAAACACCCAGAAACAGATAATCAATGGCTTGCCACCACATAGGAGCATGGGCACAACCACCGACGGAGCAGGCTTTGGTGATGAAAAGAAATGGCGTTGCGGCGCAATGGACAAGGCAGAGACTGCCTGCTGTGGCTCCTAGCATATCCGGTTTTAGAAGGTTTTGAGTTTGGATCATAGTATCTTAATGCAACTGAGTTGCAAAATAACGTTATAATTTTGTAAACGCAATTGAGTTGCAATAGTTTTACGTTATGGGAGTGATCAGAAAAACCAAATCGGTTGAAGC
>JANQHS010000099.1 GCA_028282565.1 Cytophagales bacterium
GAGCTTAAACCTCCGGATCCTGCCGCGATCGGCATCGGCTACATAAATGATGTTGAGGACGTAGGCTATGCTTTCGGGTCGACCAAATATCGCTGGCCCACCAAAGGAAACATTGATGTTCTTGTCCGATGAAGATCCCGGAGGAGGCTGAATTCCTTCCAATCCGTTGAGCGTGAAAAGATAAACGGAATCGGTGCCGACATCCGTGACCCACATATAATTCGTGCCATCACCGGCAAAGGTCAATCCCCGGGGCTGTTTGAATCGGAATGGTTCATAAAGAAATCCGTCTGCCTTGGAAGTATCGCCAACGGGAAGGTTCTGGATCACATATGCGACAACATCATTTCCTGAAATGAAATTCACAAGCTGAACACCAATTGCGGTATTCGGATCAAGCGATGTGAAAATGAAGTCATAGGCTTGGTTCAATTCGGGGATCTGCGGTGGTTGAAGGTTTGTAGTTAGCGCGAACGGGTATTTGAAATAATCCCTCTGGACCCCAAATTCCACAGTGGTAATATTGATCCCGGACCGGAAAACCCGATTTGCATCAAAGATCAGCACCGCATCATCGGGAATGACCTGCTGAGACAGATCGTTGATCGGTCCAGACCTGCTCACATAAAACTCATCGTTTGCCATAAATGTGAGGTCATTTAGCCTCACTGCTTCAAGCAGATCCTTGCCCTTGGAAAGGCTTACGGTCTTTTCAAAATCCAGGGGATAAACAAGCGTGTCGATGAACTGGATCGAGTCGGGAAGATTCAATCCATAATCTCTTCCCGAATTCATGGGGTCGAGGTTCAGGAAGTAAATCGCATCCAGGTTATAATCAACACCCTGAACATCAACGGTCACCTGCCCAAGGACGGCAAGCTGCAACCTTCGGTTCTGTGCTACTTTTTTTGCACCCTGAATTCGCCTTCGGCCGATTTCCACCATGGCATAATCATAGGCGATTACTTCGCTGGTGCCGGAATCCACGACATAGATCAACTGATCCAGTCCGGCTACGACGTCGGTGGGTGTGGTCAAACCATCAATGCCTGGTTCAATTGGTACATAGGAAACAGGTCTGACTTGGAATACCGGTGTGCCCAAAAAGTCGGTATCGGTTTTGGTTCCCCAGAAACCTTCACATCCAAAAAGGAAGATCAATGAGGATATTTTGATCAGCTTATTCATCATCTCTTCCTGCTTTATTGATGCTAAAGGATAATCCAACCACGTGCTGGATCCCCATGTATTCGGTGGGGCTCATTCCATAATCAATGACCAGAGGGTGCCGTCCTATCCTGGTATTGAGCCCCAGACCAAAGGTCGGAAGGTTTTGGCCTTCCATATTGACCCGATAGCCGGTCCTCACATAAACCAGCTTCCGGTAGTTATATTCCAATCCGATACGAATATTTTCCGCGTTGTCATTCGGGTGATTCAACTGCAATCCAACAAGAAGCTCCTGGTTGTTCTTTTTGATCGGGATCATCGATGCTCCGATCTTAAAAACCGTTGCCGGCGAATTGTCTTCCAGGTTTACCTGGCTACGGTTCAACTTAACCGCAAGGAAATCTCCGTTCAGAGAATTATTGGTGCCGAAATTCTGAAGGACCACAGCAAATTGAAGATCCTTGACATCGGTCCTGTAAAGGAAGCCAAGATCAATCGTTCCGGTATGGGCCACATATTCTGCAAGTCTTTCCTGAGCGTACTTGATCGATAGTCCAAAGCTGAACATATCTGAAAGGCTTTTGGCAAAACTCAGGCCGGTAGAAAAACTTGATGCGTAAAAATACTCTCCGGTCCCGTTGGGTTGAAGCTCGGTTCTTTTCTCAACCTTACCGGTGGAAATACCAGTAGCAGAGAACCCCCAGGCATTTCCTCCATCCGTAGGAAGTATAGCGGAAAAATAGGCCTGATTCAACCCCTCAAAAATAAAGTAGTTTGAAGCAGCGAATGTAAGCCCTGAAAGGTCGACCATTGATGCCGGGTTGGAATAGATCGAGTATCCATCGCCGGAAAGGCTGGCATGAAAACCTCCCATTCCTACAGATCGCGGACTAACATTGTTCTTCAAGAAAGTGAAAGAGGATATTCCGGCTCTTTGGCCTCCAAGGTTTGGAAAAAGCTGGCCCGCCGCATTCAGCGGCAGTATTAACAGGGACGATAAGATCAGAATCCACCTCATCAGAACGCAAAGATCACTCCCAGGAACAACTGCCTTGGTGCCATGTACCTGGCGGGGTCAAAAGGTGGAATGCCATTATTGGTCGGGTCGGGATAAACCGGATCCCGATCCTCTACAGGCAATGGATCACCATATTCATAGGCCCTACCCGTTGTTGGGTTGACGATTTGGGTCATCTGGTTATTCAGAAGATTCCTGATCTCAAAACTGAAACTCAGCTTGGCCTTTTGGATCGGGATATCCTTGGTGATCTTCAGGTCCATCCAGAACCAGTTTGCCCCGACTTCCTCAAAAGGCCTGGTAAAATCCCTTTCATAACGTTCCCGTCCGTTTGGCTCCACACCTGTTTTGATGTAAGGTGTATATCTCAGGCCGGATTTGTAATTCGCCGCCAGAAACAATCTCCAATTGTTCAGTGGTATAGGACCTATGTTAGAATCTTTATCCCCCTGAAAAATGAATGAAGCCTTGAGTTCGATCGGTCTGTCC
>JANQHS010000128.1 GCA_028282565.1 Cytophagales bacterium
GACTGGATCTCCAGGGCGATTTATCCGCCCGTAGGACTCCCGATTGGAATTGTGACATCATTTATCGGGATTCCGTTCTTCTTATATTTGCTGCGCAAAAGGGGGTATGTTTTTTCATAATGGTATTAGTTCACAGGAAGGAACGTTTTAACGCTGCTCACAGACTATTCAATCCAAATTGGAGCGAAGAAAAAAATGAGGAAGTATTTGGTGCATGTGCCAACAAATACTTTCATGGGCACAATTTTGAGATTACCGTAAGCGTAGCCGGGGATCCTGATCCGGATACCGGATTCGTGATCGACCTGAAGACCCTCAGCGATATCATCAAGGAAAATGTGGTCGATAAGCTGGATCATAAGAACATCAACATGGATGTGGATTTTATGAAGGGAAAAATGGCTTCCTGTGAAGTACTGATTGCGGAGATCTGGAATATCCTGGCACCAAAAATATCGGATGTGTCCCGGGCCAGACTGCATCGGATCCTGCTAAAGGAAACCGATAATAATTTCATTGAATATCAGGGCCCAAACTAGTCTCCGCTCAAATTCATGAAACTTTACATCATTTCGGGAGAAAGGTCCGGAGACCTTCATGCTTCGAATCTTGTCAAGGAACTGAAAGCCCAGGAACCCGACTTAAGGGTCAGGGGGATCGGAGGCGATTTTTCCCGTGAAGCCGGGGTGGAGATCTTCAAGAATTACAAAGAGATCTCCTTTATGGGATTCGTGGAGGTGATCATCAATATCTTCAAGATCTCGCAGTATTTCAGGCAGACCAAGAAGGACATACTCTCTTTTCAGCCCGATGCGATCATATTGGTGGATTTTGCCGGATTCAACATGAGGATCGCAAGGTTTGCCAAGGAAAACAACCTTAAGGTTTACTATTATATCTCCCCGAAGATCTGGGCCTGGAATACCAAAAGGGTAGAGAAGATCAGGAAATACGTTGACCGGATGTTTGTGATACTTCCTTTTGAAAAGGATTTCTATCGGACTTATGGAGTGAGCGTTGATTATGTGGGGAACCCGATCCTGGATGCTGTGGAGGGTTTTCGGCCTGATCCCGATTTCAAAGGAAGGCACGGGCTAGATGACCGTCCGGTGATCGCCATATTGCCCGGGAGCAGGAAACAGGAGATCGAAAGAATGCTGCATTTCATGCTGAGTCTTCTTCCGGCCTTTTCAGGTTACCAGTTCGTTGTGGCCGGTGTAAGCAACCTTACCCTGAATTATTATCAGCAGTTTAGGCGTGGGGGAGAGGTCAAGATCGTGATTGACGAGACCTATGATCTGCTTAGTGTAGCGAAAGGCGCGCTTGTGACCTCTGGCACGGCAACACTTGAGACCGCGTTTTTCAGAGTTCCTCAGCTTGTCGGGTATAAGATGAATCTGATTTCTTTCTGGCTTGGCAAGGCCGTGGTAAAGGTGAAATATATTTCCCTTGTCAACCTCATTCTTGATCGACCGCTGTTGAAAGAACTGATACAGGATAATTTTCATCCGAACCTGATCCGTGATGAACTCCGAAACCTTCTTGAGAATCCTGTTCGAAAAAACGAGGTGGAAGAAGGTTATGATGAATTGCTGGAGAAAATGGGAGGCACGGGTGCTTCGAAAAAAACCGCTTCCCTGATGCTTGGCTACCTCAAAGATCTGTAGTCAATATCTCAAAAACCCTTTCCATTCCGGTAGTAGCCTGTTCTTCAAAATATTTGACCTTCAGGTTTGGGTTATGGACTTCGGGAAGATTTGGATCGATCACATAAACAGGAACCTGAGGATCCACGAAATGGATCAGGCTCGCCGCGGGGTATACCACCAAGGAGGTCCCTACCACAATAAAAATATCAGTATCTCTTGCGATGTCCATGGCTTCATCCATAGCAGGCACCATCTCCCCAAACCAAACAATGTTTGGCCTCAGCTGTGATCCTTTTTCACAGGTATCGCCAAGATTCAATTCCCAACCATCCATCTGATAAACCAGGGAAGGGTCAGATGTCGACCTTGATTCGAAAAGCTTTCCGTGCAAATGAAGAACCTTTGAAGATCCGGCTGCTTCGTGCAAGCCATCTACATTTTGGGTGATCACCCGGACATCATAATACTTCTCAAGATCGGCGATCAACTGATGTGCCTTGTTGGGCTTTGAATTGAGGGCTTGTTTTCTCCTTTGGTTGTAAAAATCCAGGACCAATTCGGGGTTACGGTGCCAGCCTTCAATGGAGGCCACTTCCATCACATCATGTCCTTCCCATAGACCTCCGGAATCCCGAAATGTTTTTAAGCCGCTTTCCTGGCTGACTCCGGCTCCTGAAAGAACTACGACCCTGCGTCTTGGGGACACTATTTTTTCCTTCCCCTTTTCTTGGCTGGTGCCTTTTCCGCCAGATCCAGACACTCTTCAAGGCTGAGATCAGCGGGTTCCTTATCCTTGGGAATTCTCACGTTCTTCTTGCCCACCTTGATGTATGGTCCGTATCTGCCACGCAGCACGAAGACCTCCTCGTTCTCCGGAAACTCCTTAATAATTCTGTTTTCAGCTTCGCTCTTCTTCTCCTTGATCAAAACTATCGCCGAATCCAGGTCTATATCAAAGGGATCCTGGTCTTTGGGAATCGATGCAAAAGTTCTTTCCCATTGAACATAAGGTCCAAACCTACCAATATTGGCCTTAACCTCTTTTCCTTCCCATTCCCCAAGTGTTCGTGGCAGTTTGAACAATTCCAGGGCATCCTCCAGAGAGATCGATTCAATGAATTGTCCATCGAGAAGTGAGGCGAAACGGGGCTTTTCGGATTCATCTTCTGCATCTCCGATCTGGATCATGGGGCCAAACCTGCCGATCCTGGCATACACATTTTTACCCGATGCAGGATCCTTACCAAGATTCCTGGTGAGGTTCAGATCATCTCTTTTCTTGGCTTCCGTAGTCTGAACATCCTCATGGAAATCCTTATAGAATTTGTTGATCATGTTGTTCCAGACCTTCCTTCCCTCAGCGATCTCGTCGAATTCCTTTTCCACGTTTGCAGTGAAGGAATAGTCCACAACCTCTCCAAATTGACTGACAAGAAAATCATTGACAACCATGGCCGTGTTTGTGGGAAAAAGTTTGTTTTTATCCGCCCCCGTGATCTCGGTACCCTTTCCTTTGTCCAGTTGTTGGCCTCTCAGCGTCAGTTCATGATATTCCCGTTGAGTTCCTTCCTTGCTTTCCTTCCTTATATAATCTCTTTTCTGAATCGTCGAAATGGTAGGGGCATAGGTTGATGGTCTCCCGATCCCCATCTCTTCGAGTTTCTTGACCAGGCTGGCTTCCGTATACCTTGCAGGATGCTTGGTAAACCTTTCTCTGGAGTAAATCTCCTGTGCGGACAGCCCCATGCCTTCGGCCAGAGGAGGCAGAAGGCCTGATTCGGCATGCTTGTCTTCCTGATCTTCATCGCTTCCCTCAACATAAACTTTCAGGAATCCGTCAAATTCAACAACCTCCCCCTGTGCTTCGAACAGGTTTCCCTCGGCAGGACTCGGTATCCTGACTATGGTCTTTTGAAGTCGCGCTTCCGACATCTGTGAAGCGATTGCCCTTTTCCAGATCAATTGGTATAGTCTTTCCTGACCATCATCGTTGCCCGCGGATTTTCTGGAGAAATCGGTAGGGCGGATGGCTTCGTGAGCCTCCTGGGCAGAAGCGTTTTTGGTCTTAAATCTCCTTTCCTGAGAGTATTCCGGTCCATACTGACCTGTGATCTCATTTTTGGCATTTTCCAATGCTTCATTAGAGAGGTTGACCGAGTCTGTCCTCATATAGGTGATATGCCCGGCTTCGTAAAGCTGCTGTGCGAGCATCATTGTCCTGGCAACTGAGTACCCGAGTTTTCTACTTGCTTCTTGTTGCAGGGTCGAAGTTGTAAATGGAGCTGCTGGGCTTCTTTTCGAGGGCTTCTTTTCTACTGAATTGATCTGGAATTCAAACCCGATACAATCATCTAAAAAGCCTTCTGCACTTTCAAGATCCGCTAATTTCTTTTGAAGGCTGGCTTCGAAAACCTCACCGGAATCCGTTATAAAGTCGGCTTTCACACTAAACGAACTGCTGCTTTCGAATTTGATGATCTCTCTCTCCCTTTCCACAACCAGTCTGACCGCGACCGACTGAACCCTTCCTGCGGAAAGCCCGGTCTTGATCTTCTTCCAAAGCAGGGGAGATATCTCGTAGCCGACCAATCTGTCGAGCACTCTTCTCGCCTGCTGGGCATTGACCAGATCCTGATCAATTCCTCTGGGTTGGCTGATCGCATTGAGGATAGCATTCTTTGTGATTTCTCTGAAAACAATTCTTCTGGTATTGTCTTCGTTGAGGTCGAGTGCTTCTTTAAGATGCCAGGAAATCGCTTCGCCTTCACGGTCATCATCACTGGCAAGGTAGACAAGCTCAGAGCCCTTTGCCTTTGCCTTCAGATCCTTGATCACCTGTTTTTTATCCGGGCTCACGACATAAGTAGGGGCAAAATCATGTTCGACATCTATGGAAAGTCCATCCTTAGGAAGGTCCCTCACATGGCCAAAACAGCTTTCAACCGTAAAATCTTTGCCAAGAAATTTTTCAATGGTTTTGGCCTTGGCCGGGGACTCAACAATCACAAGGTTCTTTGACATCTTATTTTTTTGATGGGTTCAAATATCTTTGAAAAAATGTTCCTGCAAAAAATTTAATTTATTTAATGGCCTAAACGCTTGAACCAAAAAAAGGGTTTTAATGAAAGTTCTATACCTGTTGCGACATGCTAAATCCGATTGGTCCGATTCCTCACAAGATGATTTTGACAGGGGATTGAACAAAAGGGGTTTGTCCAATGCTCCGTTTATGGGTAAGATCCTTGAGGAACGGGGAGTAAGCCCAAATCGGATATTTTCCAGCCCTGCCAAAAGAGCTCAACTCACTTCCCTTATGGTATCGGAGCAACTCCAGGCTCAAAATTTACTTGAGTTTGTCGAGGATATCTATGAAGCCAGCCCCAGAAGTCTGCTTGGTTTGATCAATGAGCTCGATGACTCCCTGGAGGAAGTGATGTTCGTAGGCCATAATCCAACCTTTACCTGGTTGGCTGAATACCTTACAAAGGAGGAAATAGGAAATATTCCAACAGCTGGATGTGTAAAGATCAAGTTTGAGTTTGATTCATGGGGACTTGTTTCGGAAGGAACAGGAGAGCTGATCTGGTTCGAATACCCCAAGAAATATTCAGCTGAGTGATTATTTCTTCTTGTATGTGAGAATCACAGCGCCACTATCATAGGATCTGCTCTTCTCAAGTGAAAACCATGACTCCTTGATCTTTGGCGGAAACAGGGGGATACCTTCACCCAAAACAACCGGCATCAGTGATATGATCATTTCATCAATCCATCCCTGATCGAGGAAATCGGCCACCAATTTTCCGCCTCCCACCAGCCAAATGTTTTTGCTGCTTTCGCTTTTGATCCCATTGACGATCTCCTGGCTCAGGTCGTTGATGACAGTGGGGTTTCCCAGCTTTCCCTTAAAGTTTTGATCCCTGGTCACTACATAGGTCTTGCAGTCAGAATAGGGCCACTCAACTCCAAAACCCACAACGACATCGTAGGTTTTTCTGCCCATGATAACGGTATCCACACCAGAATAGAATTCTTCATATCCATAGTCCTCGCCCTCCGGATGAGGCATCTCGTCCAGCCAGTCAACGGAATCATTGCTTTTGGCAATGTAGCCATCAAGACTTGCTGCGATATAAAGCTGGATCATTTTACCGGTCAGTTTAGAATTGAGGATGTAAAATTCCGGATCTTATCGGCCAATTCCCTTTTGTCCAGTTTTTCAAGCGGATGCTCCCAGCCATCGCAGCTTTCAAACTTTCCTTCAGAAGAGATCCTTGATGCCCAGATACTCTCCGCCTCAGTGACCATGTTGTCATCACTGCCCCTAAGGATGAGCAATGGGGTGGAAATGTAATCTTCGTGCTCCTGATTCAGGAGAGGTTTCTTTCCCAGCTCCAACATGAGCTGACCGGTTTGCTGACAGAGCTTTTGCCAGCTCTCATGCGAATCAGAGAGGTGTTTTGCATATTGGGGAACCTTCTCTTGGATCTTGGCAGGGTCAAGTCTGGATGATTCCCTCTTAGCCACTTCAGGATTCCAATCGAATTTGGTTCCGTATGTGATGATGCCCCTGAAATTGGCCATCCTTGTCAGCTGTGTATAGATCGCAACGTAACCGCCCATAGAATATCCAAATACAAAAGGGTATCTATACATCCGGATCTTTTCCGCCATCTTTTGTGATATGATCTCGATAGACAGGGCGCCGTTATAAACCTCAGAGCCATGACCGGGATAATCCAGTCTGACCAGCTCAAAATCCTCCTGAAGCTCTGAGCTGAGATCATTTGCCATGCTTTGGGCTCCGAGCGCTCCCGGAAGAAGGATTAATACGGGTTTATTGTCCATTGATCTGATTGGGAACTATGATCTTAAATTCTGATCCTGCTCTGACATTTGAGTTAAAGCTGATCTTTCCATTGAGAAATTCGAGATTTTCTTTCACCAGATATAACCCCAGACCGGAGCCAAGGTTTTTATCGGAGGCAACAAAAAACATATCGAAGATCTTATCCTGAAATTTTTTATCGATTCCAAGACCATTGTCTTTGACCTCCAGTTCAAGAAAATCCGGGTCAACCCTTGCCTTGATCTTGACATAATTATCATCCTTGGAAGGATCATGGTATTTGACCGCATTCGACACCAGGTTTGATACGATGTTGCGAACTCTTCTTTCGTCACTGATGAAATCCATGCCTTTTTCGACCTGTACTGAGAACTCGAGATTTGATGCGTTATGAGAGAACTTGATGGTTTCTACAATGCCTTCCAACATATCCCGTATTTCAATGGGCTTTTGTTCTCTTCCCGACCTCAGGGCCCTAAAAAAATCCATCAGCTCACGGGTAAACCCGTCAAGCCGGATCATGCTGTTTTCAAGTAGCCTAAGGTATTCTTCCTTTTCCTTTTCGCCGCCCTTGTTTTGCTTCAGCAATTGGATCAGGCCCAGGGCAGAGGAGATGGGGGAGCGAAGGTCATGGGAGCTGCTGAATAAAAGCTCATCCATTTCCTTGTTAAGCTTTTTTAGCTCTTCATTTTGTTCGGAGATCTGAGCTTCGGATTCCTTGATCCTCGTAATGTCTACTATCGATACGATTCGATAAGCCTCTCCCTCAAAATCCAGGTTCTTGCCCCGGACCAATCCCCACCTTCTTCTGTGTTCATGATCAAGAAACTCGATCTCATAGGGATCCTCGGGTCTTTCTTTCGCCTTTTGCTCTACAAGTGCTTTTGATTTGGTCGGGACAAATATGGCTGTACTTCGGCCTATAAGGTCCTTTTTTGACCAACCGGTGTAGTCCTCAACGATGCGGTTGACATCGATGATCTTGCCGCCTTTATGCAGAATAAGTCCCTCAATAGCGATTTCGCCCAGTTCCTCAAAATACTTTAACAGTGATTCCAGTTCCGGTTTGGCGTTGATTTCCATCTGAGAGCAGGGGACTTAAGCCTATTTAGATCACAAGATTAATGATCTTCTTGGGCACGAATATGACCTTTTTTGGTGAATTTCCATCCAACCACTTCTTGATGATCTCATTTTCCAATACAGCTTTCTGTACATTTTCGGCCTTTGCATCCAGAGGGAAAGCGATCTTGGTTCTTAGTTTTCCGTTGACCATTACCGGATATTCAAAATTATCCTCGGAAAGGAATTCACTATTGAATTTTGGAAAAGGCTCGAAGTTCAGGTCAGAATCATGCCCAAGCTTTTGCCATAATTCAGAGGCGATGTGGGGAGCAAACGGACTTAGAGCGATCACCAGAGGCTCCAGTACAGATCTTTTGGATGAGTCTATTTTCCCCAATTCATTTGTGCAGATCATAAAGGCAGAAATCGCGGTATTGAATGAAAGCCTTTCGATGTCTTCCTCGACCTTTTTCAGTGTTTTATGAAGGATCTTGTTTTCTTCTTCCGAAGCAGGTTCTTCCTTGACGGCAAAATTGTCCTTGTAATGGAACAGGTTCCAGAATTTTCTCAAAAACCTAAAAACCCCGTCAATTCCATGGGTATCCCAGGGTTTTGCATCGGTGATCGGGCCCAGGAACATTTCATAAAGTCTCAAGGTGTCAGCACCGTAGCGCTCAATGATATCGTCGGGGTTGACCACATTGAATTTGGACTTGGACATTTTTTCAACTTCCCAGCTACAGACATACTTTCCGTCCTCCAGAACAAACTCGTAGTCATCATACTCTTCATAGGCTTTCTTGAAAGATTCAATATCCAAATAATCGTTTTTAACATATTGAATATCAACATGTAGTTTGACTGTATTGAAGTCTTTAGTCAAGTTTTTGGAAACCAATTTTTTGGCCTTGTTGTCCCGGAAAATAAAGTTGGATCTTCCCTGGATCATCCCCTGGTTAACCAGCTTTTTCATTGGTTCATCAACCGAGATCAGACCCAGATCTTTCAGGAACTTTGTCCAGAAACGACAATACAAGAGATGGCCTGTTGAATGCTCTGCCCCTCCTATATAAAGGTCGACCTGTCCCCAATAATCGGTCTTATCTCTGTCTGCAAACGCCTGATCATTGTGGGGGTCCATATACCTGAACCAATACCAGCTTGAACCGGCCCAACCGGGCATGGTGCTCAGCTCGTAATTATAGTTTCGGTCGAAAAGCCAGTCTTCAGCTCGACCAAGCGGGGGATCTCCCTCTTGAGTAGGTTTGAACTCATCGATTTCTGGAAGGATCAAGGGAAGGTCAGAATCCTCCAGGGGAATTGGAATTCCTTCTTTGAAGTAAATGGGGAAGGGCTCCCCCCAATAACGCTGCCGGCCAAAAACTGCATCCCTGAGTCTATAGTTGATGGTTGCCTTCCCGATTCCCAGTTCTTCTACTTTTTCGCAGATGCTTTGAATAGCATCCTTGGGAAGCAAGCCTGAAATGAATTCAGAGTTGATGATCTTCGCATCTTTTGCATCGTTGGCTTCTTCCTGAACATCCGGCCCCTCGACCACCTGGCGGATCTTCAATCCAAAATGCCTGGCAAAAGCATGATCCCTTTCGTCATGGCCTGGAACGGCCATAATTGCTCCGGTACCATAACCGACCAGGACATAATCGGAAACATAGATCGGAATCTCCACTTTTGTAAACGGATTGACGGCATTGACCCCAAGGAAAACGCCCGTTACCTTTCCCGTTCCGCTGATCCTGTCCCTTTCCGATTTCTTCTCTACCTCGTTGAGGTATTTGTCCAACTCATTTTCATGGTCTTCGCTGACGATGGATCGGACCAACTCATGCTCCGGGGCCATGACCATAAACGTTGCTCCAAAAATGGTATCAGGCCTTGTTGTGAAGATCTTAAGGGATTTATCGGAATGTCCGGTTATGCTAAAGTCGATTTCCGCACCAAATGACTTCCCGATCCAGTTTCGTTGCATTTCCTTTACGGGCTCCGGCCAATCGATAGTATCCAGTCCTTGAAGCAGGCGGTCGGCATAAGCGGTAATTCTAAGGCTCCACTGCCACATCTTTTTCTTGATCACTGGGAAACCACCCCTCTCGGAAAACCCATCCTTGACCTCTTCGTTGGCCAGTACGGTTCCCAGGTCCGGACACCAGTTTACCGTGGTTTCCGAGCGGAAGGCCAGACGAAAATTCTGCAAAAGGCTCTCTTTTTCGTTTGCGGAATAGGCTTTCCATTCTTCAGGCCCAAATGGTTGCACTTCCTTTTCCACGAAAGGATTGATGTTATGCAGACCCTTTATTTCAAAATGATCGATCAGTTCGGGAATTGGCCTGGCCATATTCGAATCCCGGTCATACCAACTATCGAATAGCCTGAGGAATATCCACTGAGTCCAATGATAATAATGGGGATCACAGGTTTCCACCTCTCTTGACCAGTCGAAGGAGAAACCCATACCCTTGAGTTGCTCTTTGTATTTGGCTATGTTCTTTTCGGTTGTCACGGCCGGATGTTGCCCGGTCTGCACAGCGTATTGCTCAGCAGGTAACCCAAAGGCATCAAAGCCCATGGGGTGGAGGACATTAAAGCCCTTCATCCTCTTGTACCGGGAAACAATGTCAGAGGCTATATATCCGAGGGGGTGGCCTACATGGAGTCCTGCCCCCGAGGGATAAGGAAACATATCAAGCACATAATACTTCTGTTTATCTGAATTGTCTTCAGCCTTAAAGGATCCATTTTCGGCCCAATAATTTTGCCACTTGGGCTCGATTTCCCGGAAATTATAATCGCTCATCAAGAAAAATTAAGCCGCAAAATTAAGGAGTTCATCCAATCCTTAATCCCGATCTCAATTTGCCGATGGTGATTTTGGTCATTACTTTTATCAAAACTTTTGTACCATGAAAAGATCGATCGCATTATTGACCATTGTGGCCTTGTTTAGTCTCCATGCAGCACCGGTGGTGGCCATGACGATGGAGTCATCATGCCCTGAGCTTGTAGATGGCAAAAGCAAAAAGAACAAGAAGAAAAAGAAATCAAAGAAAAAAGCGGAATGCGGCAGTGAGGATATGTCAACTCAATCCTGTTGCTCTGACAAGTCAAAAAAGAAGAAGGAAAAAAATAAGTAATCCTAGCTTAGCCCCGGTCGCAAAATGGTCGGGGCTTTTTATTTTTGGTCAAAATTTTCCGATGCAGGCTTACCATCAACTTCTTGATCATATTCTTCAAAACGGCGCATTAAAGGAGGACCGTACAGGTACAGGTACCAAGAGCATATTTGGCTACCAGATGCGGTTCGATCTGGAGAATGGTTTCCCGCTGGTTACTACAAAAAAGCTTCATCTGAAGTCGATCATTTACGAACTCTTGTGGTTTTTGAATGGAGATACGAATGTCAAATACCTGAACGATCATGGGGTTTCCATCTGGGATGAATGGGCAGATGAGAACGGCGATCTTGGGCCCGTCTATGGCCATCAGTGGAGATCATGGCCTTCACCGGATGGTTCGACCGTTGACCAGATCACAAACCTGATCGATCAGATCAATTCAAACCCTGATTCAAGAAGATTGATCGTCAGTGCATGGAACGTGCCCGAAGTTCAGAAAATGGCCTTGCCTCCCTGTCATACCCTGTTTCAATTCTATGTCGCGGATGGCAAGCTATCATGCCAATTGTACCAGCGCAGTGCGGATGTGTTCCTGGGAGTTCCTTTCAATATTGCCTCTTATGCCTTGCTTACCAAGATGGTAGCACAGGTTTGCGGACTGGGTGAGGGAGATTTTGTGCATACGTTTGGGGATGCCCACTTATATTCAAACCATATCGAGCAGGCTCAGCTCCAGCTAACACGAGAGCCAAGGTCTTTGCCTAAAATGCTGATCAATAACGAAGTGAGGTCCATTTTCGATTTCAAGTTCGAGGATTTTCAGCTTGTGGATTATGATCCTCACCCGCATATCAAGGCTGCAGTAGCCGTTTAGCCGGTTAATTCCCTGATCCTGGAAATTACCCACTCGAGTTCCGGAGGGACTGATTGATTCTCGGGAAGGAAATAACTCATATTCAGAGAGTTGATTGTAAACCAGGGAAGCTCATTGAGGTTTTCCTGATTGGGATGAAGATCCGAGACCAGAAACTTTGTGCCCGTCGAATCTTCAAGGTTTTCAAGTATATATTTTCTCATTACCCCCTCAATGCAACCGGTACTTAGATCGGGAGTAAGCCAATGGCCTTCTTTGAGTACAAATAAGTTGGAGCTCAATCCTTCGGACAATAGTCCGTTGCTATCCTGAATGATGGCTTCCTGCCAATCCTTTTCCATTTTTTCGGCTCCGGCAAGAACATATTGAATAGCACTCAAAGTCTTGAATTTTGAGATTTTGCTCCATTGATTCCTGACGGATTGGGCGAGTCCAAAACGATTCACCTGCTGTATGGAATAGGGCTTGGATTCATGTGCGGTGATCAGCAAATGAAACCCGCTGTTTCCGGGAGTATATCCAAATTGAGCCTCTCTCCATGCCCTGATCTTCGCTATTGTATTTTCCTGTTCTCCGTTTTCCCGGACGAGATCCTTGATCTGATCCTGAATTTGATCTGAGTTCAGGGGCAAGGCCTTATTGGAGAGTGTGGAGATGCCATTTGACAATCTATCGATATGGTAATCGAGGAGAACTGGTGTTGCAGCTTTGCAGAAGATTGTTTCAAAAAGGCCATCACCATAATCAAAACCCCTTTGGAGGACTTCCAGACCCAAATCCTTAAGATTTATTTTTTGATTGTTTAACCAGGCCTTCATAAACCTTTTAATTTTGAATTTAACCTTTGATCAAAAACTAAATGATGATTGCCCTGAATGGGTAAATCTTTACATTAAGGCAACCTAAAAAGAATTTCAGATTAATGAATGAGCCGAGTAGCATTTTTGATATGGTGGGTCCGGTGATGATCGGCCCTTCAAGTTCTCACACCGCCGGGGTCGTGAGAATAGCAAATGTGGCTGCTCATGTATTGGAGCATACTCCTGAGGAGGCGGAAATCACATTTTATAATTCCTTTGCCAAGACTTTTGAAGGCCATGGCTCTCATCGAGCAGCATTGGCCGGCCTGCTGGGCTATAATACCGATGATGAAAGGATCAGGGATGCATTGGAGATCGCGGAGGGTGAAGGACTGAAACACAAATTCAGGCCTGTCGGTAATGCTTCCATTTATCATCCGAATACAATCAAGTTCAAAGTTTCCAGGGGAAATAGCTCTGCGGAAGTGGTAGGAGAGTCCCTTGGTGGTGGTGTGATCAACATCGCATCAATAAACGGCTTTAGAGCCAATGTGGGCCTGAAGCTTTCCACATTGATGATCCTTGCCGAGGATCGGCCCGGGAAGATCGGATTTATCGCCAATATCATGGCGAATGATGAGCTGAACATCGCCACCATGTCGGTTTCCAGGTCAGGAAAGAATGACCTGGCTTGTCATTTTATTGAACTGGATTCTGATCTGCCTAAAATAACCCTGGATTACCTTCGCCATCTGGCATGGGTAAAGAGGGTGCTGGAGATACCAAAAATTGAATTTTAAGAACATGCGTCTATTAGTTTTTCTCATTGTACTTATTCCCTTTCTTGGCCAGGCACAAATGCCGATCAAGAAATGGTCATTGGAAGATTGTGTCGATTATGCCAAACAGAAAAACCTCAATATCAAAAGGAGCAGGTTGGATGTTGAATCGGCCCAGGCTAGTTATGAGCAAAGTATTTGGGATCAGATCCCTACTCTAAATGTCGGGGCTTCCGGTGGTACAAACTTCGGCCGGAATATTGACCCTACAACCAACCGATTTATCAATCAGAGTATCACAACTGTCGGAATTACGGCCAGCTCAGGTGTTTTGATCTACAATGGTTTTACCGTTCGAAACAACATCAAACAGAGTGAACGCAACAGAGAAGCAAGCCTTGCCGACCTTGAGAAAACCGAAAATGATGTGATGCTTCAGGTGGTTGCCAATTTCCTGACCGTTGTGTTTAATCGTGAGTTGCTGGAGGTAAACCGTCTTCAGTTTGAAAGCTCCAAAGAGCAGTTGGTCAGGATTGAAAAACTGGTGCAGGCAGGGTCTTCCCGGGTCTCGGATGAAATGAACCAGAGATCTCAGGTGGCTACAAACGAACTGAATGTCATCACTGCCGAGAATAACCTTGCCCTGGCAATATTGGCCTTGAAGCAGATCATGATGATCCCGGCCGATGAACCGTTCGACATTGAGATACCGGATTTTGAAGTCGAGGAAGGAAGGATCTTAGGAGAGAATTCCGATGAGATATACCGTTCGGCATTGAATATCATGCCGGAGATCAGGAGTGCTGATATTCGGCAGGAAGGTGCAATTATGGGTGAGAAATCGGCAAAAGGACGTTTTCAGCCAACCTTGACCGCAAACTTCTCATTTAATACAAACTACTCTTCAGCTGCCCAGGACAGGGCTATCTTTCAGTCCCAGTTGATCCCTCCGACACCGATCGGTACCGTGAACCTCGACCCGAATCAAACGGTCTATTCCTACGAATCGAATCAGTTTGTGCAGGTAGGCACCGAGCCTAATGACCTTTCGGAGCAGCTGACTGATAACAGGAATGGATTTGTGGGATTGAGATTGAATATTCCAATCTTCAATAATTATCAAACAAGACTTGGGTTTCAGCAGGCCAGGATCTCAAGGGAGAATGCCGAAGTTCAGAAAAAGGATACCGAGATGGGGCTGAGGCAGACCATCGAACAGGCATACTATGACGTATTGGCTGCCGAGAAGACATTTGTAGCCAGAGGCCAACAGGTTGAGGCACTGGAGGAGTCCTTCAGGGTTATCGAAAAACAATACAATCTTGGAGCCGCCAACTCCGTGGATTATCAGGTCCAGGCAAACAGTCTCAATGCCGCTAAGTCCGATTTTGTCAGATCAAAATATGATTTGATATTTAAAAGAAAAATTCTGGACTTTTATCAGGGCAAACCGCTCTATTAGCGTTTTTTTGAAACATGAAGAAAATTACTACTAACCGCCTGCTCATATACCTTGGCGGCCTGGCGGTAGTACTTGTTATTCTGGCGGTGGTCGGGAAGAAGCAGGGTTGGTTTGGTGAAGGAAAATCCACTGAAATTCAGGTTACGGAGATCAGCAGGGGAACGATCATTGAAAAGGTCAGTGCCTCCGGAAAAGTGCAGCCCGAAGTTGAGATCAAAGTTTCACCCGAGGTTTCGGGGGAGATCATTGAACTCAATATCAAGGAGGGCGATTCGGTGAAACGCGACGAGGTCCTGATCAAGATCCGTCCGGATAACTATGTTTTCGCTGTTGACCAAGCGGAGGCAAATGCCAATAATGCCAAGGCCAGGCTCTCACAATCCGAGGCGAATCTCGCTCAAAGTCAGGCCAGGTTCTACCAGGCAGAACAGAATTTCAAAAGATCAAAGGAACTATACGACGAAAAGGTACTGTCTGTTCAGGAATATGAGCAGTCCGAAGCGGACTACAAGGTTGCCAAGGAAAACCTGCAGGCAGATAAGAAGAATGTAGAAGCTGCACGATACACCTGGGAGAATGCTCGGGCAGGCGTAAAAAATGCCAGGGAAAATCTGCGTAAGACCGGCATCGTTGCTCCCGAAGATGGAATAATATCCAAGCTCAGTGTGGAGAAAGGGGAACGGGTTCTTGGAACCTCCCAAATGATGGGTACAGAGATGTTCAGAATGGCTGACCTGAGCAATATGGAGGTTCGGGTGGATGTCAATGAAAATGACATTATCCGTATTTCTCTGGGGGATACTGCCGAGATAGAGGTGGATGCTTATACTTCCCGGGAGGAGAAATTTCTGGGCGTTGTAACCCTGATTGCGAATTCACCAACGGTTGAGCAAACCAATAGCTCCGATGCCATTACCGAGTTTGAAGTAAGGATCAAGATCCTGAACAGTTCCTATGAGCATCTGGTAAATGATAAAAACCCCTTTCCATTCAAGCCCGGAATGACGGCCTCGGTTGATATTTTCACGGATAGAAAATCGGATATCATTGTCGCACCGCTGATTTCCGTAACCACCAGGGATATAAACCAAACCAAGAAGAAAAGAGGCAGAAGAAACAGACGAAACAATGAAAGTGAGGATGAAGAGGAAAAGAAAGAGGATGAGCCCAAGAATTTAGGTGCGGTTAAAAAAGAGCAAATAGAGGAAGTGGTTTTTGTTTATGTATCGGATGGTTCTAGTGTTAAAATGGCACAGGTTAAGACCGGGATAAGCGATTTTGATCATATAGAGATCATTGAAGGCCTTCAGGAAGGCGATAAGATCGTTTCTGGCCCATACCTGGCCATATCAAAAAAGCTGGAAGATGGAGACCGTGTGATGCTCGAAAATGATCAGGAGGATGAGGGCCGGCGCCGAAGGAGAGGGGAAAATTCGGATGACTGAGAATTTGTCTGATTCGAAAATCAAGAATATTGCGGTGATCGGAAGCGGGAGCTGGGGTACCGCCCTGGTGAAGATCCTTTCTTCACAATCCAACACCAAGATCCGTTGGTGGTTCAGGGATGCCGATGCCGTCAAACAGTTGAAGGCATTAAAATTCAATCCCAAACACCTACGCGATGTCAAGTTTTCCCTTTCAAGAATAAAGCCCACCTCCAATCTCGAAAAAGCCATCAAGGAAGCGGATCTTATCGTTGTGGCTGTCCCATCGGCATTTGTGGTAGAGGTCTTTGATGACCTACCAAGCCAAATGCTACAGGGAAAATATATTGCTTCAGCGGTTAAGGGTATGATCCCCGAAAACGACCTTACGGTAACCGAGTATTTCAAACAAAAACACGGAATCGCCTTCAAAGACCAGGCTGTTATCGCCGGGCCTTGCCATGCTGAGGAAGTAGCCCTGGAAAAGCAATCTTATCTCACAACTGCTTCACCCAATGAAGACTTGGCAGGAGAGGTCGCACAGCATTTAAATGGATTCTTTATTTCCTGTAAAACCACTACAGATCTTCTTGGTGTGGAATACAGC
>JANQHS010000188.1 GCA_028282565.1 Cytophagales bacterium
GATTCCGCCGACAAGGCCGCAAGGTTTATCATGAATTGTAATCAAAAGGGCATCCCTCTTGTATTTCTTCAGGATGTTTCCGGTTTTATGGTGGGCTCCAGATCAGAACATGGAGGTATCATAAAGGATGGTGCAAAAATGGTGAACGCGGTTTCCAATTGTCAGGTACCCAAATTCACCTTTGTGCTTGGGAATTCTTATGGGGCCGGAAACTATGCCATGTGCGGTAAAGCCTATGATCCCAGATTGATTTATTCCTGGCCAACTGCAAAAATGGCTGTTATGAGCGGGGAAAGTGCGGGGAAAACTTTGCTACAAATTAAGGTGTCTGCCATGAAGGCCAAGGGAAAGGAGGTTTCCAAGGAAGAGGAAAAGGATCTTCTCGATGAAATTGTAAAGAAATATGATGATACCCTTTCCCCATATTATTCGGCTGCCCGACTTTGGGTTGATGGGGTCATACATCCCCTTGAAACAAGGAAGATCATTTCCTTGGGCATTGAAGTTGCAAATGGAAAAAGGGAAAAAGAAAGATTCAATGTTGGGGTGATCCAAACCTGATTGGAATGAAGAAGAAGGAAATTGAAGCCTTGGTATCCCTTCTTGAAGACGATGATCCTGAGGTCTTTAAGCATGTAGAGAACAAGCTTTATGATCTTGGTGAGGAAGTGGTTCCCTATTTGGAGGAAAAATGGGAAAACACCCTAAACCTCGATTTTCAATCAAGGATCGAGGATGTTATTCACATGATACTTTTCAAAAAACTTCAGGACGGGCTGAAACTTTGGAAAGAAAAGAATTCGGATGATCTTCTCGAGCTGCTTTGGCTGATTTCGACTTATCAGTATCCTGACCTCGCTCTTGAGGAGATCAAGACGACAATCGAACAACTGTACTACAACGTATGGAGTCAGTTCAAGGACGATCTGGCGCCCATGGATCAGGTCAAGATTTTGAATCATGTTCTTTTCAGCCAGGAAAAGTTCAGTGCCAATACCAAGAATTTTCACAATCCGGCCAACTCCATGATCAATAGGGTTCTGGAGTCTAAAAAGGGAAATCCCCTGACCCTGGGCTCAATTTACCTATTGGTAGCTCAAAGACTTGATCTCCCAATTTATGGCGTAAACCTTCCTAACCTTTTTGTTTTGACCTATAAGGTGAAGGATTACCAGTTTTATATCAATGCGTTCAACAAGGGAATTATTTTCACCAAGGAGGAAATCAATCAATATTTGGATCAGCTTAATATTACTCCCTCGGATATATTCTATGAGCCTTGTGATAATCTGGATATTGCTAAGAGAATGTTAAGAAACCTAATGGTCGCATTCAAAAAGGCCGGTGAAAAAGAAAAGGTGGTCGAGATCGATCTCCTTTTAAATATCTTTCTCTAGAGTATAGGCAAGAACCTGGTCTTCGAACCAACGAATTTCACAACTGAATCTCGACTTTGAGTCCCGGTCTTTTAGGAAATCGAAATCAACCAGGGAATCCTGATTTTTCCATTCGTATAGTCTGATCTGATCGCGGAACAAGATCCCGGGTATATCTACCGCCTTGTAAATCGACTCCTTGCATGCCCATATAGCGGTTTTGTATTTCACATGTGTTCTTGAGCCAAGTTCGGACTCTGAGGAAAACTTCTGAAACACCCTTTCGACTTTCGGGTCGATCCTTTCAACATCGATACCGCAGGAAATGGAACTGATCATAGCCGCCACATGGGAAACGGAATGCGAGAGTG
The DNA here is from genome assembly GCA_028282565.1 of Cytophagales bacterium. Lineage (GTDB taxonomy): Bacteria > Bacteroidota > Bacteroidia > Cytophagales > CCMP332 > JANQHS01. Next base: position 1,748 of record JANQHS010000188.1, read on the forward strand.
AGCAATGGAAATCCGTCCCTTCGATAAAATGTGGCTTGCCATTATCTCCCTTTCTCAGCCCTTTGTAATTCACCCCAAAATGCCTGGAGATTTTACTGAGGATCTCCCTGGCCTTCCACCAAGAGTTTATGCGTGCCTCAAAATTTATGGTTGATAGCTCCTTTCTTTCGGGTTCCGATAATATGCTTCGATCCTTTTGAATTTCCACTATAGGAGAAATTCCGATCAAATAATCCTTCCCTTTTATGAGTTCTATTTCTGAAGCCAATGCATCGCAAATGTAGCTTCAAAAAGATTTATCCTTATTGGCTATCATTTCAAAATAGCAGGGGATTAATTGTAAATTAGTCCATCATATTATTGTGGGAGATTCAAGAGAAAAATGAAAATTACACCGTTAGAAATCCGTAAAAAATCGTTTGAAAAGTCCTTTAGGGGTTATGAAAAAGAGGAAGTTGACGGCTTTCTTCAATCCCTGGCAAATGAGTGGGAACGGTTGATCGAAGAGCATAAACAGGTTCAGGAGAAGTTAGGTGTAGCTCAGGAAGAGGTGAAAAAATTGAAGGAGGTTGAAACATCTCTGTATAAAACACTGAAAACCGCAGAGGATACAGGCGCCAATCTAGTTCAACAAAGCAAGAAGGAAGCAGAGATTACGCTTAAGGAATCCCAGGTTCAATCGGAGGCATTGCTCAATGAAGCAAATAATAATGCAAGGGCCCTCCTTGAAGATGCTGAAACGAAAGCCGGTGAAATAGTGGAGGAAGCCAGGCTGGAATTGAGAAGCCTGGAGGAGCATCTGAAGGCTATGCTACGAGCCAGAGATGAATATATAGAGGAGTTAAAGCACTTGTCTCAGGGCCTAATGGCCAGAGCCGAGAAGGAAGAGTCGAAAGAGCTTGCGATCAGCTCGTTCGTGAAAAGGTTAAAGGATGTCGAGGTAAAAATGGATCCGCCAAAGCCAAAACCAAAGAAGGAAGAGAAAAAGGCAGCGGTCGAAAAACCGAAAACCGAAGAGGAAAAGGAGGAAGAAAGTCCCAAAAAAGAAGAGTCCAAATCTTCCGATAAACCCAAGGAGTCAGAGGAGACCTCCTTTTTTGATCAGATCAGTTGATGATGTCCGTGATCGAGCTTCAAGGAATGGAATTTTTTGCATATCATGGTTTTCATGATGCAGAACGTGTCACCGGCAATAAGTACGGCGTCGATCTGATCATCACTACCGACCTGGATCGGCCCAGTCATTCCGATTCTCTTAAAGACACCATCAATTATGAGGAGGTATACCGCATAGTAAAAGAGGAAATGGGAAAACCGGCCAGGCTACTCGAACATCTTTCTTTTCGTATCAATGAGGTCATTATCAATTCATTTCCTGAGATAAGCAGTGTAAAATCTAGGGTTTCGAAATACAATCCTCCCTTGGGAGGGATTTGTCGCCGGGCGCTTGTGGAGACCATGTTGGATCGGAACGGCTAGAGATCCTTTTCATTGGAGAAGAAAAACCCTCTTTCTTCCTCTCCATCTTCATAATCGATCCTATAACCAGCCAGATAGAGGGCCTGCTTCTTGTCAAATACCACCTGAACACCATTGATCTCGCTTATGTCATCCGAGGATTTAGGTTTATCAAATGCGAGAAAATGACGCACGCCTGCACAGCCTTGCCCTCGAATTCCAACGCGCAGAGAATATTCCGGACCGATGCTCTTTTTGTCCATCAGGTCCTTGATTTCTTTTGCCGCCTTATCGGTGATGTCAATTATTTTCAATCGGATTTTTTTAAGTCTTAAAGCTGCAACAAAAGTAAAAGACCAAAGGTTTTCAGTAATTTTACGGCCTTTTTTAGAGCCGTGGAGTACTTGGGTGACCTGATAAAAATAATTTTGCCGGCAGCATTGGTAATATATGCTGTGTATCTTGTTTTTGGAGCCTTTTCAAAAAAGGAAAAGGAGATCCAACGAGCTGAGCTACAACTGAAGTCCAGAGAAATCGCTTTCCCGATACGGCTTCAGGCATATGAAAGATTGATCCTTTTCCTTGAAAGGGTGAGCCTTCCAAATTTGATTTCCAGGACTGAAAAGAATAACCTGACCGCTTTGATCTATTATACACAGATCGTAGCGGAAATCAGGGATGAATATAATCACAACCTTTCTCAACAGGTCTATGTCAGTGACAAGGCCTGGGATCTTTTGACCGGAGCAAAAGAAAGGACCATCGCATTTATGAATCAGTCCTTTCCGCAAGTGGATGCCGAAAGCGATGCCAGAGGGTTTGCAAAATTATTGCTGGATAAGTACATTGCTGATAATCAAGATTTTACGAGTGAGGCGATTCAATTTTTGAAAAACGAAATTCGAGAACTTTATTGAAATGGGACTATTTGAAAAACATCAGGATTTTCTTAACGATGCGATAAAGGCACTTCATGAAAGAAACTTTTACGCCGCCTATCCTGAGTTTCCTTCGAAAGAGATTTACGGCGAAAACGCTGACGCCGATGGACAGGAATTTTTTAAGAAGTCCTTCGGAAAAAGGTTTGAGGAATTGAAAAGCGACGGTGCCGAGGGCTGGGTTGGGGGAGAGGAAAGTCCCTATCTGGGAGATAAGCTTGGGATCAGCTACCCTTATTTTAGTTCTGATGACTTAATAGCGAAGGCCGAAACCGTTTCGGAGATATGGAGGAACCAATCTCCCGAAGACCGGGCGGGCATTTTGATCGAATCGCTGGAAGGAATGAGATCCCGGTTTTTCGATATCGCCTACGCGACTATGCATACCACGGGTCAGGGATACATGATGGCTTTTCAGGCTTCCGGTCCTCATGGAGCGGATCGCGCCATGGAAGCCATAGCTGCGGGTTATGAAGAACTCAAGAGGTTTCCTGAAACTGCCTCATGGGTGAAACCTATGGGCAAATACGAGATCAGGCTCAGAAAATCGTGGATCGCTCAACCGAAAGGTATTTCGCTTGTGATCGGTTGTTCGACCTTTCCTACCTGGAATTCTACTCCTGGTCTCTATGCCAGCCTGATCACCGGTAACCCTGTTATCGTTAAGCCCCACCCAAAAGCCATACTTCCCATGGCGATAGTGGTTGCCGAAATTCAGAAGACTCTCAGGGCGGCCGGCCTACCTGAGGAGATTTGTCAAATGGCTCCCGATACCCTGGAGAAGCCCATCACAAAAGAGTTGGCCGAAAACACGAGTGTGGCCCTGATCGATTACACAGGAGGCCCTTCTTTTGGAGATTATGTAGAGGGGCTGAGCGGAAAAACCGTTTTCACTGAGAAAACAGGCGTCAATTCCGTGATCCTGCACTCAGTTGATGATATCGAAAAAGTTGCCCAAAATCTTGGGTTCTCGATTGCTCTGTACTCCGGGCAGATGTGTACCGCACCCCAAAATATCTTTGTTCCAAAAGAGGGTGTTGCAACACCGGACGGCCATGTCTCTGCTGCTCGGTTTGCCGAGGTTCTAAAGGATAGTATCAAGGGTTTGGTGGAAAACCCCAAGGCCGGACCATTCGTCTTGGGTGCAATTCAAAATGAAAATACCTCTAACAGGGTTAAGCAGTTTGAAGCAGGTGAACTGGTGCTTGAAGATGGGGAGATCGAAAATCCCATGTTTAAAAATGCTCGCACCTTGTCACCAAAAGTCGTTTTGGTGAATACATCTGATAGAGAACGGTTTTCAGAGGAACTGTTCGGACCACTAGCTATGGTGATTGAAACTCAAAATATCGAAGAGTCCATTGAGCTTGCGGCAGACCTGGCGAAGAAACACGGTGCAATTTCTTGTGGCGCTTACACCAGTGACAATAATGTTAAAAATCAAATAATGAATAGGATGGCTTCCAGTTTTACTCCTGTTTCGTTTAATTTGACTGGAAATATTTATCTAAACCAACATGCGGCTTTTTCTGATTTCCATGTAACGGGGGGCAACCCTGCAGGAAATGCCTCGTTTACTAATCCGGAATTTGTGATAAAAAGATTCGTCTGGGTAGGGTTTAGAGAACCAGAGAAGTAGTTATGACCAAACCAAACGCTGATCAGTAGAAATGCTTAAGCTGATCTCATCCATAAAAATTCTACCGAGGTGGATCGTTATCCTGATCGATTCCTTGATCATTCTTTTTTCGATCACTCTGGCTTTTTTCCTGAGGTTCAATCTTTCCTTTGAGATCATACCGGAAGAACAATTGATCAAAGGTGGTCTTCTGTTTTTCTCCTTTACGTTGTTTGCCATAATCCTGAATAAGACCTACTCGGGGATCATCCGGTACACAACTCTTGAGGATGGGGTGAGAATCTTGTACACCACCACCTTTGGCGGAGCTCTGGCGGGACTTGCGAACTACATCAGTTTCTATTTCTACGGAAATACACTACTGCCAGTATCGGTTCTGATCATCGGGTACTTTATTACTACGCTGTTCCTCTTTTTCTATCGTTTGGCCGTCAAGTATATTTTCAGTTTTGCTTCGAACCTAAAATATGGGCGACTGAATTCGATCATCTTCGGTGCCAGTCAGTTGGGTATTTTGACCAAACATATTATCGATAATGACCCGCATTCAAATATGAAGGTCGTGGCCTACATTGACGATGATATTCGAAAGGTTGGAAAGAACTACGGTGGTGCCAGGATCTACCATGCCAAGGATGATCTGGACTACCTGATCAGAACCTATAATGTGCATAAGGTGATCATCACCTCACAGGATATCCCCCTCAAAAGGAAAAACGAACTCGTTGATTTCTGCCTTAAGCATGATATCGAAGTACAGCATGTGCCGCCTGCATATCGCTGGGTAAACGGTGAGTTGAGCCTGAACCAGATCCGGAACTTGAAAATCGAGGATCTACTTGGACGGGAATCCATAAAAATTGAGAACCACCTTGTCAAAAGTCAATTGCAGGGGAAATGTATAATGATCACCGGGGCTGCCGGTTCTATAGGATCTGAAATTGCAAGACAGGTTATTCAGAATTCGCCCGGGAAGATATTATTGGTGGATCAGGCCGAGACTCCGCTCTTTGATCTTGAAGATGAAATCAAATATATGGTTCCGGCGGTGGAGAAGATCTGCCTGTTGGCTGATGTGACGCACCTTGAAAGAATTGAAGGCATTATCAAGGAGCATAAACCGAATTTCATATTCCATGCCGCAGCCTATAAACATGTGCCCTTGATGGAGCAGAATCCGATCGAGGCTGTGCATGGGAATATATGGGGGACTAAGGTGGTCGCGGATCTTGCCCTGAAATATGGCGCCGAAAAATTCGTCATGGTTTCTACAGACAAAGCCGTGAATCCGACCAATGTCATGGGTGCTTCCAAGAGAATAGCCGAGATGTATGTTCAATCTATGAACTCTGCGATCAATAACGGCGAGATTCAAAATGGGAATGCGGAGCACTGCAAATTCATCACCACACGATTTGGAAATGTGCTGGGATCCAATGGTTCGGTGATCCCGCTGTTCAGGAAACAAATTGAAATGGGTGGCCCCGTAACTGTTACCCACCCGGAAATCACCAGATTCTTCATGACCATTGCAGAGGCCTGCCAGTTGGTTCTGGAAGCCGGAGTAATGGGAAAAGGAGGTGAGATCTTTATTTTCGATATGGGAGAGGCGATCAAGATCCATGATCTTGCTCAGAAAATGATCCAGCTCTCGGGATATAAGGTTGGAAGAGATATCACCATCGATTACTCAGGTTTAAGGCCAGGTGAAAAACTTCATGAGGAGTTATTGAATACCAAGGAGAAGACCATTCCAACACATAATCCCAAGATCATGATCGCCAAGGTTCGAGAAGAGGACTTTGAAAAGATCCACCTTTCGATCCTCGATTTGGTTCAGACTTCCAAAGAAGGAGATGAAAACGTGGTTGTGGCCAAAATGAAGAGAATGGTGCCGGAATTCATCAGTAACCAATCAAGATTTGAGAAATTGGACCTTGAGGTGAAAGCCCTGAAGGACTTGGCCTAGGCCTAAACATTGAAACGGAAATGCATGACATCTCCGTCTTCAACTACATACTCTTTTCCTTCGATTGCAAGTTTACCTGCTTCTTTGGCGCCCTGTTCCGACCCTAGTTCAACGTAATCATTATACTTGATCACCTCGGCACGGATGAATCCTTTTTCAAAATCTGTGTGGATCACTCCAGCTGCCTGGGGAGCCTTGTATCCCTTTTTGATCGTCCAGGCACGAACCTCCTTCTTTCCGGCAGTGAAATAGGTAATCAGATCGAGCAGATCATATGCTGATCGGATCATTTTATCCAGTCCTGATTCGGACAGATTATACTCTTCGAGGAATACGGATTTTTCATCCGGATCATCAAATTCGGCAATTTGCGACTCTATGCTGGCACAGACCTGGATGAGCAGATTCTGGCTTCCAATGGAGTTTTGGAGTCGCTCGACGTATGGGTTTTCTTTGCCGAGTAGCGTGTCTTCATCCACATTAGCAACGTAGATCACCGGTTTGGCGGATAGAAGATTTAGCTCTTTAATCGTTTTCTTATCTTCATCTGAAAACCGCTCGGTATCAATCCTGCCATCTGATTCCAAGCCATCCTTGATCAGCTTTAGAAGCTCAAATCTTTTTTTGATCTCCTTATCTCCGGATTTTGCAGCTTTTTCTTCTTTGGCAATTCTTTTCTCCAGGGTCTCTAGATCTTTTAAGATGAGTTCATATTCAATGATTTCCTTGTCCTCGATCGGATCAACACGGCCGCTGACATGGGTCACATTATCATCCTGAAAACAGCGCACCACGTGAATAATGGCGTCGGTTTCCCTAATATTTCCCAGGAACTGGTTTCCAAGGCCTTCACCCTTGGAAGCTCCTTTCACCAGCCCTGCGATATCAACAAATTCAATTACCGCAGGAATAACCTGTTCAGGTTCGACAAGTCCTTCTAAGGCACTCAACCTTTGATCAGGAACCTTGATGATGCCTACATTGGGTTCGATAGTACAGAAAGGATAATTTTTGGCTTCCGCCTTGGCATTTGATAATGCGTTGAACAATGTCGATTTACCAACGTTTGGCAAGCCAACAATTCCACACCTAAGCCCCATAAATCAGCAATTTATATTGGGAGAGTCGATTGACTCCAAAGTGAATCTGAACTAAATCTACCGGATCCTACCAGTCGGATCCTTCGTTTTTCTTTCCTCCTTCGACCTCGGCCTCTTCTTCAGATTTGGCCTTTGGCGGGGTGTAACCATCGAGGAGATCATCTTTAATATGCTTCAAAGTCTCGGTTAAAGCCGTTTCGAACTTATCGAAGTCTTCTTTGTAAAGGAAAATCTTATGCTTTTCAAAAGACACGCCATCATCATGCATTCTCCTTTTGCTTTCGGTAATGGTCAAATAGTAGTCATTTGACCGTGTGGCTTTTACATCAAAAAAATATGTTCTTTTTCCTGCTTTTACTCTTTTCGAGTATACTTCGTTCTTATCTCTATCAAAAGATTCTTCCACGTCCCTAAAATTTTTGGGGTAAAGGTAAATACTTTATTTCCTTAACAAGGGCTAAGAAATTATATTTTTCTCTCTATGACAAAGCTGAAATTTTCCAATTTTTTATCCGTTAATTTTTTACTCTTGCTACGTAGCTGAATCTTTTGGAGTATTCAATAGAACAAATCAGGGCCTTTGATAATCTTGAACTGCTGGCAAGGCAGTTGGTCGAGGGATACATTACAGGGCTGCACAAGTCGCCTTATCATGGGTTTTCCGTCGAGTTTGCGGAACACAGGCAATACAATTCGGGTGAAAGTACCAGATTCATTGATTGGCGCGTGTTTTCCAGAACCGAAAAACTTTATGTAAAGCAATTCGAAGAAGAAACCAATCTCAGGTGTCAGATTCTGCTCGATGTTTCCCCGTCCATGCATTATCCCGTCGATAAGAGGGAAAAGCTAACCTTTTCCGTGATGGCAGCATCCTCGTTAACGGTATTGCTTGAAAAGCAACGCGATGCTGTCGGATTGGTGAATTTTGATGCGGAGATCCGGGAGAAGACGGCGATCAAATCCAATCGCCGGCATATCCATGACCTTATGGTCATACTCAAGAAGACACTGGACTCAACTCCATCCAGTACTGAGACCAGACTTGAAAACGTATTGCATAATGTTGCTGAGCAGTCCAGGCCCCGATCTCTGATCGTTGTTTTTAGCGATTTTTTCCAGAGAGACGGAGATCTTGAAAACCTTAAAAAAGCATTGAGTCATCTTAAGTATAGAAAACATGAGGTCATTATGTTCAATGTTTTCTCAGCGGCCTCCGAGAGGGATCTGGATTTTCAGGATATTAATTCCGAATTCATAGATGTGGAAACGGGGAAAAAGGTCAAGATCAATCCTTTTGAGGTCAGGAGCAAATACCAAAAACGTATGGAAGATTTCCATAACGATATCAAAACCGCTTGTGGCGATCTAAAGATTGATTACCATGATGCTCCCATAGAACAGGGATATTACCCTATTTTTTCGAAATTTCTTCTGAAACGGGTAAAAATGAAGTAGAGCTGAGAAAATGGTAGCCTTAGATTTAGTTTATTTTTTTACTTTTAGCCGTAAGAATTAAGCCCTTTGGGTGGGATGAAGCTATTATTTAAAGTTGTTGTCGTTGCGTTGGTTTGCCTCGTTGCAAATGATTCCTTTGGTCAATATGACCGGCTCAAAAAATCCAAGCTCTATTCAGGATACAATTCTTATGGTCTGATCAAGGTCGTAGTCGGAGGAGGAGTAGGCATGTACTTTGGAGATCTTTGTACCAATGCCGATTGCATGTCAAGCCCAAGCTGGTCTTTGAATTTTGGAATGCAATTCAGGTTGAATGATCGTTTTTCGCTCAGAGCGGATCTAAATGCGTATACGATCGGTAACGACAAGGACCAGTATGAAAAAAGGAACCTTACCTTCCAGTCTACCAACTACGAACTTTGGGCCGGAGCGGATTTTGATATTTTGCCTTATGCGGCTTTTCGGGGTGCTCGAGCTCCTTTGATCCCTTACATTTATGCTGGGATTGGAGTGACATATTTTGATCCCAAAGCCACGTATCAGGGTTCCACATATAGGCTCAGACCCTGTCAGACCGAAGGCGTTGCCTATGCGCCGGTAGCACTGATCCTTCCTTTTGGGGGAGGGGTGTCCTATTCTATCGGAGATTTTACGGATATTTCCCTGGAGCTTGGTTACAGGATCACCACCACGGATTATCTTGATGATGTGAGCACGGTGTATCAGGACAACAATACATTTGGAGATCCGGTATGTGCCGCACTGGCAGACAGAAGCCAAGAACTTGGCTATGAACCTGCGGCTGAAGGATCTCAAAGGGGTAACCCCGACAAAAACGATGGTTATTTCTTGGGAGCGATCAAAGTGGAGATCACCCTGCCAAATACCAGGGTGGGCGGAGCTTCAAAGAAAAACAAGAGCTCAGGAGCTCATCTGAGCAAAATGAGCAAGAAGTATCGTCGTAAGATGATGAAGCGGCGCCGCTAGTTCTAGTTGGCGAATTTCTTGACCAAATAGCTGACTATTCTGTCAGCCCGACCTCCGGGAGGTCTGTGATAAACAATGATCTCATATATGTTCTCGGTCTGGAAAAACGAGCCCTCCAAATAGTATTCATTGATGTCTGGAACGGGATTGTTGATTTCCGGGACGTAATGAAAATAGTAATTATAGTATCCTTGTTTCAGTATTGCGCTGGTGAGGTAATGTTTTTCCTCTTCATCGTATAGCATCTCAAACTCAGGAAGTAATTCCCAGTTGCTGAGTGCTCCCACCACATAGATCCTTCCAGGATATTTTTTCTCGGAGTCAAACCTAAAAATAGTTCTGAAGTAATCGCCGTCCAGGTCGAAGGCTCCTCCCTGCGAGTTTTCTATAAAGAATTTTCCATTGATATCCACGTCATTGACGAAGGCCCGGTTCGACCGGAGTCTTCCCGGGAGTATTTTCACAATTCTGTCTCTTGTTTCGATCGATTCCAGATTGATATCCGTAAAATTCAAATGACGAAAGGCAAAGGATCGAAATTCATTACCGCCCAGAAAAGCGGTTTCGAGATCAAAGTATCTGTAGTCAAGAGTCTTGTCGTTAATATCCACGTAAAGCGGGGGAAGCTCTGTTTTGGCGTTATCCCAACGATAATTCTGCCTGAGGGTGACCTTGATCTCGGTTTGTGGATCCTGTAAATAATAGTTCTTGTATCTCAAATCGAAATCCAGTTGCTGATAGGATTTTCGTGCCGACACATTGGTGGAAAATGTGAAATTCGTATTGATCTGTAAGAGGTTCTCATAAATAAAAAAGCGCTGAACCAAAATCAATTCATTGGGATTATCCGCTTCGTACACCAGCACCAAGTAGTTTCCGCTGATTTTTACTCTGGGAACTCTGAACCAGTAATGTGTAAACGGCGTCTTGGTATTGAATGAAAAATCATAATCCTCTATCAGGAATTCATTATAATCCACAAGATACTCCGCCGCATTCAGCTCGGATTTACTCCAATCAGAGTTGCAATGAAGAATTTTGACATACAAATATTTAGCCTCTTCGCCGATCATATCAAAGCGCAAGTGCAAGGGATCTTGCTGATCGAGATTGGTAGCCGAGGTATTGAAGATCTCCTGGGGCGAAGTTCCGGTTCTGTAGAATTGGACTGTCCTTATATCCTTGGAAAGGATCTTGTCCTCGTTGGTGAAATTGGAATAATCCTGACTAAGAGCCTGATTGAAAGTTGGAATCAGGACGCTCAAAAAAAAGGTGCATAGATAATTATTATAATGCATCGGCCAGTTCTTCCCATTGAGCATAAAGCTCTTCTTGTTTTTCTTTTAAACCTTCGTATTCTGTTTTTAATCTTCCCAGCTTCTCTTCGTCAAAATCTTTTGAACATTCTATTAACTGGTTCTCTACTTCTTTTATTTTTTGACCAAGAGATTCTATCTCATTTTCCAGGACCTCGATTGCCTTGATCTTCTTTTGATTTTCGGCATTGGATTTTCCGGGAACGGATTTATCGGTCTTTTTTATGACCTTTTTCTTCGCAACCTTCACCTCTTTCGGCTGGATCTTGTTTTCGCTCAATACATTGGATTTCCAATGTGCATATTCTTCATAGTTGCCAGGATATTCTTTTAGCAGCTTTGATTCGATCCACCATATTTTGTTAGCGATCCCTTCAATAAAGTCCCTGTTGTGAGAAACCACAATAAACGAGCCATTGTATGCTTTTAAGGCATCCTTGAGGATCTCGATCGAAACCATGTCCAGGTGGTTGGTTGGCTCGTCAAGTAGAAGAAAATTGGGTTCTCTTAAGAATATCTTTGCCAGTGCTAATCTGGCCTTCTCTCCACCTGACAATACCTTTACCTTTTTTTCAACCTCCTCACCGGAAAACAGGAAAGTGCCGAGAACATCCCGTACTTCTTTCTCATTTTTGTTTGACAGCCCATCCAAGGCCTCTTTTACGACGGTATTTTCGAGGTTCAATTCTTCAAGTTGATGCTGAGCGTAGAATTCTGAGACAACATTGTATCCGAAATGAATCTTGCCTTGGTACTTTTCTCTGCCGGACATGATCTTCAGAAAAGTGGATTTCCCTTTTCCGTTTGCGCCAATTAAGGCAATCTTATCGGCTCTTTTGACAAGAAACTCGGCATTCTCGTATATCTCAATTTCCGGATAGGATTTACTGAGGTCCTTGCATTCGGCTATGATCTTTCCCGGTTCTCTGGAGACCGGAAATTTCACATTGATCTCCTTCCGGGAATCTATTGGTTCTTGGATCCTCTCGATCTTTTCCAATTGCTTAATTCTGGATTGAACCTGTCTTGCCTTGGTCGCCTTTGCACGAAATCGCGTAATGAACCTTTCGGTATCCTTGATCATCTTTTGTTGATTCTTGAAGGCATTGCCCTGGATTTCCTGTTGTATCTGCTTTTCTTGCAGGTATTGATCGAAGTTCCCGGAGTAGCTTTTTAGATCATGACCACTCACTTCAAGGATCTCATTTACCGAGGAGTTCAGAAACCTTCTATCGTGTGAGATCAAAATGAATCCTCCCGGATAGTTCTGGAGATATGACTCAAGCCACTCTATCGAAGGGAGATCAAGGTGATTGGATGGTTCATCCAGAAGTAGAAGGTCCGGGCTTGAGAGCAGTATCTTGCCAAGAATCGCTCTCATTCTCCAACCACCTGAGAATTCCGATAATGGCCTAGAGAAATCGGAGTTTTTAAACCCCAGCCCAACAAGAATTTCCTCGCTCTTCGATTCGATACTGTATCCACCCATGTTCTCAAACCGGCTTTGCAAGGAGCCAAGTAGTTCTATTTTTTTCTCCTCGTAATTTTCCTCCAGTTCCTTGAGAAGCTCATTGATCTTCTTTTGTACCTGAAGGATCTCGTCAAACCCCTGCAATACAATGTTGAGGATGGTTTCATGAGTGTCCATCGAAAGCAGGTCCTGGTGGAAGTGCTCCAGCTTCAGATTTTTGATCGCACTGACCTCACCCTGATCGGGAAGTATTTCCCTGATCAATAAGCGAAAGAGCGTGGACTTGCCCGCACCATTTGGACCTATCAATCCCACCTTGCAACCCGGCTGGAAGGTATGGGACGCACTGGAAAAGATTGCCTGACCTCCGTATCCAAAGGATACGTTATTCAGGGAAATCATATTGCTTAGGAATAATTGGTGAGCATTACCGGCATAACCAGCATGATCAGGTCGTCAGCTTCACCCTGATCCTGAGGTACAAGAACGCCCGCCTTGTTGGGAGCCGATAAATTGAAATCGATCTTTTTGCTGTGCAGGTTATTCAGCATTTCGATCAGAAATCTTGCATTGAAACCGATTTCCAGATCATCACCTGAATATTCACATGCAAGTCTTTCATTGGCTTCATTTGCAAAATCAAGATCTTCTGCTGAAACCTGAAGCTCACTGCCGCTGATCTTCAATACAACCTGATTGGTGGTTTTATTTGCGTAGAGAGAGATCCTCTTCAAACTTCCGAGAAATTCATCCTTATCCACCGTTAGCTTGAAAGGATTATCCGAGGGAATCACTGATTCAAAATCGGGAAATCTTTCGTCGATGAGTCTGCAAATGAACTTGTAGTTCCCGAAAGTGAAAAATGCATTGGACGCATTGAACTCGAGTGTGCAATCCTGATTATCTGTGGGCAGAGCCTTTTGAAGGTGGGCAATTGCCTTTTTTGGCATCAAGATCGAGCTGTCGGAATCGGAAATCACATCCAACCTTCTGTATCTAACCAAACGATGCCCGTCAGTAGCCACAAACGTGGTATTTGAATCCTCAAATTTCACCAGCACACCGGTCATGGCAGGCCTTAATTCATCATTGGAGGCTGCAAACTGGGTATTGGAAATCGCCTCCTGTAAAATTGAGGTAGAAAGGTTGAGTGTATAACCATCCGAGACATCGGGTATTTTTGGAAAGTCCGTTGCGTTTTCACCGGAAAGCTTGTATCGACCATTGTCAGAACTGAGTTCAATCGTATAAGACCCTTCGTCTATGGTGAAAGTGATTGGCTGTTCTGCCAGGTTCTTCAAAGTGTCGATTAGTGTCCTTGCGGGAACCGCTACCTGGCCTTCTTCTTTGGCTTCAATTTCCAATTCAGTGATCACGGATGTCTGCAGATCCGAAGCTGTGATCAATAGTTTTCCCTTGGAGATCTTGAAAAGAAAATTCTCGAGGATTGGGACTATGGCGTTGTTGGGAACCACGCCGCTAACCCTGTTCAGATGGTCCAGCAGTTGGGCGGAAGAGACAATAAATTTCATAAAGAAGGGATGGGTTTGAACTCTGGCAAAAATAAACTTTTTGACCAAATGAAATTAGGCCAAAAAAGTTTTGTTATTCACCTGAAACAAAGAAATCGGAAGGCACCAATACGTTTCGAAAAACAAAATCCTGGTAGTAAACAAATTTCTCATCTCCGGCGATCTGGGCAATTCCATAACCACCATCCGGATCTCCCGGGTTGAAATAGATATTGATACTATTACTATACGCAGGGCGTTTGTCCTTGACACTTATCGTTGCATCAGGTACCAACAAGCTCAGGGAATCAAAAACATGCCTTGTTTTTTCTTCTTCGAGATCAAGGAAGTTTAGAACATGTACTTTTTTGAAGGCCAGTACATAGTTCTGAACCTTGAGTTCATCATAATTCTCCGGACCCAGAAGGCTCAACTCTCCTTGTTGGTTGTCAATAATGAAACTCTTACCTGGGATTTTGGGATATTCCACCGAGATCCTTTGCAGGGTCCTTGAGTTTGAGCCAAAAATCTGGGTGTCCCTGAAGTCATCTTCTTTCACTCTGTAGCGGGAATTGACGAAACCTTTTAGTCCGGGCATATAAACAACAAAAGGATTCTCGGCACCGTCCATGATGAAGTAGGTGCCCTGTGAATCATTGGTGTTCCCTCCAACATAAAAAACCTTGTCAATCTCACCGTTGATATAGACTTCCACCTTTGTTCCTTTTGTGGCTATGTTCTTGATCACCATTTCTCGCTCACCGGAAAAAACAGGCCTTTTTATTCTTTGCAAATGCATGGTTCTCAATAACATTCTTACCATTCCCTCACTGGCTTTCTGATTGTTGATATACCATTCGCCATTCACCTTTTCCAGAAGGCTTTGCCAACCAAACTTACTGGCGATAAAGATCTTGTCGACATCGGCGGTATCCGGAATCGCAAAGGCGGTATCCTTTATGTTCAAAGTAGAACGTTGGTTTTTCAGATAAATAGCGTAATAGGCACCGAGGCCGAGAACGATGATCGCGATGATGGATATCCAGATTTTTTTATTCATGTTGTCTTTCGGCTGTACTTGCGTTTTCTTGAAAATTGGATCAGAAGTCCTGCCAGGGAGAGCAGGAACAAGGGAGCTCCGATGTTGAGGGATTTCATGAGTGTAGCATATTCATTGGTCTTATCGGGGTCTAGAGGTCTCAGAATCACAGTCTTGGTCCTTGCCTCAATGATTCCCGTATCATCCAATAGGTAATCCAGGGCATTCATGATGAATGGCTCATTTCCAAAGGTCAACTGAGAGAACTTATCATAGCCAAGAGGGTAGGGAGTGCCTGTCTTGCTGTTGATATCATTTTTGATCAGGTCACCATCCGAAAAAACCAGAATTTGAGATGCCTGATCCGATTCTTTATAATCAAAAGTGCTGGCTGTATTGTTCGATATCCTGCCCCTAAAAAATGATTTGAAGACTCCCTCGGATAACAGGCAAACTGTCATGTTGCCCTTGTTGAATAATTCATCAGGTGGTGGATTCCTGACCTCGTTGAAGTCAATCTTGACAGGGGAGGGTATGGCCCTTGTTTTGCTCGAGGTCCAAACCAATGAAGTTCGCTTAATGCCCTCGGTGTTGACAGTGTCGATTGTGCTGATGAATTTCGAGTACAAAGGCTGAGAATTTCTTGAAATGGGATGGTCCGAAAAGGTGTTAAGAAGTGGAAAATAAGGCCATTTCATCATTTGGTATTGTGGTCTGTTGCCAAGGTATCCTACCACCAAGGGGATAGCAGCTGAAAACTGATCCTGGACCAGGTTTTTATTGATCCTAAACCCCCAATTGAAGAACAGGTCATCGAGATTTAACTGCTGACCCGTTGAGATCATCCCACTTTCTCCAACACTGTCGATATCGGCGAACATACCGTCAACGAACATGATCAATTTTCCACCCTTTACCACATATTGATCAAGTTTGAATTTGTCCTGTTCGTTAAATGCTGAGTCCGGCTTGGCAAGGATCAGCGCATCGAAATCAAGGAGGTTGATCAATCCCTCAAATTCACCGGTGACAGCACTTTGGAGCCTGATTCGTTTGATCTCATATACCTGGCCTGCTGATTGGAGAAAATCTCCCGCTTCAATTGGGTTTAGTTCGCCATGTCCTTGGAGAAATCCTATTTTCTTTTTTCGACGATTTGAGAGCTGTTTTATAGAACTGATAAGTTCGAACTCAAGGTTTTCAATACTTTGATTTAGCTGAACCTGAGGAGGTGCTGAGGGATCTCCCGTGAGAAATTGAACGGGCACCTGCAGATCCAGGAAATTCACAATGGCTCCGGGAAAGATCACCTTTTCGGTCCGCTGATCTCCTTCGTTCACGAAAAGTGTAGTCGGTTTTATTCCCCGGTCAACCAAATGTTTGATCACCTCGCGGTTTTGCGCAGGATCATCGGATTCGCTTGGGTCCCTGAATTCATAGTTTAGCTTATCTCCTGAATAAACTCTGAATTCATCCAACGTCTCCTTGATGGATTGCCTGAGTCTTTTCAGGTCATTCGGAAGCTCACCTTCCAGGAACACCTCCACATAGATCGGGTTCTCCAACTCTTCAAGGACTTTGATAGTGGAATTGGAAAGCGAATACCTTCTTTCTTCGGTCAGATCCCAACGAAAGAAGAATTGCCCCGAAATAATATTGATCAGGAGAAGTGAAAGCATTGCGACACCCCAAACGAGGAGATCGCCGGATTTCTTATCTGACCTTGCCTTTACCATTTTCTGCTTGAAAAAATGAGGTGAGTGATCAATAGCATCATCGTCGCTATGCTGAAAAAGTAGAGCAGATCTCTTGAATCTATAAGCCCTTTGCTGATGGATTCATAATGGTATGAAATACCCAGCTTCATGATCAAAGAAGACAGTGAACCCCAGATATCTACCTGCGAAAGAGATTGGAATCCGGAATAGAGCAGGAAGCACAGGAAGACCGCAATGATGAACGACACGATCTGGTTTTCCGTGGTGGCGGAAGCGAATATTCCGATCGAACAAAAAACGGCAGCTAAAAGGATGAGTCCTATATAGGATCCTATCACAGCCGCAGTGTCTATATTCCCCACTGGATACCCCAGAAAGTAGACTGAAAAATAGTAAACCAGGGTAGGGGCAAGTGCAAAAAGGGTCAGGGTCCAAGCCGCAAGGAATTTGGACAGGATGATTTGAAAGTCGTTCAACGGCCTTGTAAAAAGAAATTCTACGGTTCCTGTTTTCTTTTCTTCAGCAAAAGATCTCATGGTAATTGCCGGGATCAGAAATAGAAATACATAAGGCCCGACAATAAAAAGCGGATCAATATTGGAATAGCCGAATTTCAGAATACTGGTTTCCGGGAAAACCCAAACAAATAAACCCGTCATGATCAGGAATACACCTATGACCAAATAGGCGATACTCGAGTTCAGGAATGATTGGATCTCTTTGGTATATATATTCCACATCTCCTTTTACTTTGCTGTGAGGTGATGAAAAACAGATTCAAGGGAGTTTTCCTTTTGTCTCATTTCCTGAATCTTCCAATTCTTTTTCGCAGCATGGTCAAAAACCTTTTCCCGCACTTCATAGGCAGGATCATATTCAATGTCGACTGATCGATCATCTACCCGGTCAACCCGGATAACTCCATCGATAGAGTTAAACTCATCGGGAAGTATCTTTCCCGAAAAGGCAACGAAAAGCACCAGAGTGTTCTTTCCTTCCTTTTTCAGGCTTTCCACATCGTCATCGGCAATGATCTTTCCCTTATCGATGATGACGACTCTTTGACAGATCGCCTGGACTTCCTGCATAATATGAGTGGAGAGTATCACCGTCTTTTCCTTTCCGATATCCCTGATCAGTTCTCGGATCTCGAGGATCTGGTTTGGGTCCAATCCACTCGTAGGTTCATCCAGGAACAGATAGGTAGGGTCATGGATCAAAGCCTGAGCAAGGCCTGTCCTTTGCTTGTAGCCTTTGGAAAGCTCTCCGATCTTCTTGTGCTTCTCAGGCCCAAGACCAGTCATTTCGACCATTTTCTTGACCCTTTCCTTCAAATCGTTTCCCTTAAGGCCGAAGAACCTGCCTGCGTACCTAAGGTACTCTTCAACATACATTTCGAGATACAGAGGATTGGATTCCGGTAAATAGCCTATATGGTTCCTGATGTCAAGTGAGGAGTCCCGAATGTCCTTTCCGTCAAATAGGACCGTTCCTCCATCGGACGCCAGGTAGCCTGTAGCAATTTTCATCGTGGTCGATTTTCCCGCGCCATTTGGACCCAAAAACCCGAGCACCTCACCGCCTTTAACCGAAAAGTTGATCTGATCAACTGCGATCTGGCTTCCGAATTTTTTGGTCAAATCCTGAAAAATGATCTCCATCCTCTATTTCTTAATTCTTCCCTTTGGCCTTAGCGGTCTTACCTCAAGGTCAACATGATGATAGTTGGGACTAGATTCAAGAACATGTCCAATACTCGAGGCAATATCCGTTGGTTGCATCATGTTCTCATTGGCGGTTACGGATTCAATTTCGTCGAAAAAATTGGTTTGAACCGACCCAGGATAGATGCAGGTCACCTTTACTCCGAAATTTCTCACTTCCTTATACAATGAATGTGAGATCCCTCTCACAGCATGTTTGGTTCCACAATAGCCCGACATGGTTTCTATTCCCATATTTCCGGCTATAGAGGAAATATTGACGATATGACCCTCTTCCTCTCTTTTCATGTCCGCTAGAGCAACTTTGGTGCAGTAAAACAATCCATGCACATTGATCCGGAACATCTGTTCCCAGATCTCATTTGGCGTATCCTCAAGATTGAACGAATAACCCAATCCCGCATTATTGATCAAGGCATATGGCTTGCCCAATTGATCGATGGTTGTAGCATATGCCTCTTGAACGCTTTCCCAACTGGAAATATCACAGAGAATAGAAACAAAGTCATCATGAACCAATTCCTGAGTCGATCTGCTCCAGCCGGCAACCTTCATTCCCTTCTCAAGAAGTAAGTCTACTGTTGATCTTCCAATCCCCCTGCTGGACCCCGTTACTATTGCAATTTTTCCCTTAAGGTCTCTCATAGATTCGCGCAATTATACCCCGATATAGATTCTTGGTCAATAATTTTTTTCAAGGGATTTTTCCATTTTCCATGGTCCGGAATTCGCGGATCAATTTTGTTAAGGATCTAAATATTTATCATTGCCATGAATTGCTAATAATTTGAAGGTCTTCTCTGACATTTCGTTAACCAAATACAATAGTTTTGGTATTTCAGCCAAGGCCAAAAAGGTTTTTCTTATTGAGAAGGAATCCGATCTTGAGGCTCTTTCAGAGTATCAGCTTGGCAGTCCCTTATTGATCCTTGGTGAGGGAACAAACACTCTTTTTTCCCGAGATTTTGAAGGAAGCATTGTTAAAATGGGTATCAAGGGAATTGCTTTCGGTGAAAACAAAGATGGTTTTCAAGAAGTGAGAGTCGGCGGCGGAGAAAATTGGCATGATCTGGTTTTGGAAACGCTACAACACGGACTAAGAGGGCTCGAAAACCTTTCGCTGATCCCAGGCTCCGTAGGTGCGGCGCCGATTCAAAATATTGGTGCCTACGGGGTTGAGGTTTGCGATTTTATTGAAAGCGTTGAAGGCTTTGATCTGATGGCGCAAAGAACCAAGGTTTTGAGCAGGGATGAGTGTGGGTTTGAGTACAGGACGAGTATCTTTAAAAAAGATTTGCGAGATCGATTTCTGGTGACCCATGTCAATTTTCTGCTGGAGAGAGAATGGACCTCTTTGAACACCAGTTACAGATCGCTGAGATCTTATTTGGATGAGCATGGGATTATTGACCCGGACCCTGTGCAGCTAAGCAATGCGGTGATCGACATTCGGAATTCCAAGCTTCCTGATCCCAAGCTGATCGGCAATGCAGGGAGTTTCTTCAAGAACCCGGTCATTGAGCCAGAAGAATTTATTTCCTTAAAATCCCGTTATCCAGATGTTGCAGGTTTCGAGCAGCAGGATGGACGCGTAAAGGTTTTTGCCGGTTGGTTGATTGAAAATCTAGGCTGGAAGGGAAAAAAACTTGGAAATGCCGGTGTTCATAAAGACCAGGCCTTGGTTATCGTTAATTTAGGGAATGCAAAAGGTGAGGAAGTCAAAATGTTGGCTCAAAAATTGATTGACGAGGTGCACGAAGTTTATGGTCTGGAGCTCGAACCAGAAGTAAGGATTATATGAACCAAAGGATTGGCATGCTGTTCGTTCTGATCGCCTTTTTCCTGGGCTTTTTTCCTGTGGTTTCATTCTCGCAAACCATGGTGGCTGAAAAGCGGGAGAGTCCAATAGAAATGGCCACCTATAAGTACCGTGATTCATATATCAAGGTGACTTACGGAAGCCCTTATAAACGGGGGAGGGATATCTTTGGCAATCTTGTGCCTTACGATCGGGTTTGGCGTACCGGAGCAAACGAGGCCACGGAAATTACCTCTACAAGAAATATCATGTTCGGAGGGAAATTCCTGAAGGCGGGTACCTATTCCATATTTACCATTCCCGGAGTCGATCAGTGGATGGTCATTTTGAACAAAGAAGTTGGGCAGTTCGGCGCCTTTGAGTATGATCGGACCAAGGATATGATGAGGGTGGAGATCAAGTCGATGGAAACGCCTGACTCCAGTGAGAATTTTCTGATCAATTTTTCCCCTTCGGATAAGGAAAAAGAAGTTATTCTTTTCTTGTGGTGGGATCGCACCCGTATCGAGATTCCTATAGGTATTATAAATTAGGGTATGAGATCAATGCAAAACTGGCTGGATGAATACGCCGAAAGCCATCAGAATAGCACGAACAAGATTGTTCATTGGATCTGTGTTCCGTTGATCATGTTCAGCATACTCGGATTGTTCTGGCTTGTGAAATTCAATCTTGGCTTACCCGAAGCATATTCACAGTATCAAAACCTTGCCTCGATTCTGATAATCCTGGCACTGCTTTTCTATGCTCGGATCTCTATCCCAATGGCGGTAGGAATGCTTGTCGTGACTGCGGTTATGGTTTTGGGGATCAGGTCTGTGGAATCTCTAGGATCGAATGTTTTGCTATTTACCTGTATCGTTGTTTTTGTTCTTGCCTGGATAGCCCAGTTTATCGGTCACAACATAGAAGGCAAAAAACCCAAATTTCTCAAGGATATACAGTTCCTGCTGATCGGACCTGCCTGGATCCTGGGATTCATCTATAATAAGTTGGGGATCAGATATTGATTCAGTCCTCGATCCTTGTGATCTTGGCTCCGAGTTTCTTCAACCTTTCATCGATATTCTCATAGCCCCGGTCGATCTGGTCAATATTCAGAATTCGGCTCGTTCCCTTCGCAGATAAAGCTGCGATCAACAATGAGATCCCGGCCCTGATATCAGGGGATGTCATGGTGATACCGCGAAGTTGAACTTTTCTGTTCAAGCCAATTACGGTAGCCCTATGGGGATCACAGAGAATGATCTGAGCGCCCATGTCGATCAGCTTATCAACAAAGAACAACCTGCTTTCAAACATCTTCTGGTGGACCAATACGGTTCCATTCGCCTGAGTTGCCACAACGAGTATCACACTGAGAAGGTCAGGTGTAAAGCCGGGCCAGGGTGCATCGGCTATGGTGAGGATGGATCCATCGATGAAGGTCTCGATCTCATAGTTTTCCATGGCCGGGACATGAAGATCGTTTCCAACCTGCCTCACCTCTATACCAAGTTTTCTGAATATCTCCGGAATTATTCCCAGGTCCCTAAAGTTTACTTCTTTAATGGTGATCTCGGAACCTGTCATCGCGGCCATCCCGATAAAACTGCCCACCTCGATCATGTCAGGGAGCAGGGTATGGTTTGTTCCGCCCAGAGAATCCACTCCGTCTATGACAAGCAGGTTCGATCCGATCCCTTTGATCTTTGCTCCCATGCGCACCAGCATTTTACAGAGCTGCTGAATGTATGGTTCGCAGGCGGCGTTATAAAGAGAAGTCGTTCCTTCGGCCAGTACTGCTGCCATGATCAGGTTTGCAGTTCCCGTAACCGAAGCTTCGTCCAGAAGCATACTTGCGCCCTTTAAGCCTTTGGAATGAAATTCATAAAGCTTATGTTCGAGGTTATAATCGAATTCTGCTCCCAGGTTTTGAAAACCGAGAAAATGTGTATCCAGCCTTCTCCTTCCAATTTTATCCCCACCCGGTTTTGGTGATTTTCCTATTCCGAATCGGGCAAGCATTGGTCCCAAGGTCATTACGGAGCCCCTGAGTGCCGTTGCTTTTTGATAATAATCACCGGAATCGAGATAATTAAGATCGATAGAATCCGCTTTAAAGGAATAACTCTTTTCTCCGACCTTGTTGACCTTGACTCCAAGATCCTTGAGGATGTCGATGAGCCTCATGACGTCCAGGATCTCCGGTATGTTGTTGATGATTACTTCCTCCGGGCTGAGGAGTGTGGCGCAGATAACCTGAAGGGCTTCATTCTTTGCACCTTGAGGCACAATGGACCCAGATAGTTTATGACCACCTTGGATCTCGAATACACCCATCTTAGTTTCTTCTTTTCCTAAACCTTCTGCCCTTAGACTGGTTCCGGTTACT
>JANQHS010000203.1 GCA_028282565.1 Cytophagales bacterium
CATGGGATTTTCCAAAGATATTTTTAATGTTGAATTTTTTTAGAGAAAGATTATGGCAGGACATAGTAAATGGGCCAACATCAAGCACCGCAAAGGCAAGCAGGACGCCAAGAAGGGCAAGATGTTCACCAAGGTGATCAAGGAGATCACGGTTGCGGTAAAAGAGGGTGGACCCGATATGGATTCGAATTCCAGGCTAAGGCTGGCGGTGCAAAATGGTCGTTCAGTGAATATGCCCAAGGATACCATTGACAGGGCGATCAAGAAAGCATCAGGGGCGGATGCCGAGGACTATCAGGAAACTACCTACGAAGGTTATGGTCCGAATGGAATTCCGGTTATCGTAGAATGCACAACTGATAACCTGAATCGAACGGTTCAGAATGTCAGGGCTATATTCTCCAAACATGGCGGAAACCTGGGAACCAATGGTTCCGTCGACTATATGTTTGAACGTAAAGGCGTTTTTGCCATTAAAAACGATGGCAACCTTGATGAAGATGATTTTACGCTTGAGGTCATCGACGGTGGGGCAGAGGACGTCGAGTTCAGTCCGGAGTTGATTGTGGTGACCAGTGCCATGAGCGATTTTGGCAACCTGCAGTCCAAGCTTGATGAGATGGGTGTAGAGCTTGAGAGTGGTGAGTTGCAAAGGATACCCACCACCCTTCAGACCCTTGACAATGACCAGTTCAAGCAGGTCATGAGGTTTTTGGATGTTATGGAGGATGACGATGATGTTCAAAAGGTTTATCATAACATGGACATTACTGAAGAGCAAGGTGCTTTGTTAGAATAATACAGTGATTGATGAACCAAAGACCATCTGATTCGCAAAGCGCTCAGATGGTGACGATATGGTTATACTTCCAAAGGGTCACTACCCGAAAGCTATGTTCATCGGATAATTCTTGGCTCATTCTTCGGCTATATGTGCCAAATACCATTTGCCGTTAAGGGCTTGGTGAGGTATTGTCCAATTAAGGCTATTTTTTACCAAACACGTCAGTACCCGAAAGCTCTGCTTATCGGATAATCCTCGGTTCATTCTTTGGGTGCTTACTTAATGCCATTTACCATTAAGGATTTAGTGAGGCATCGTCCAATCCAGACTACTTTTTCTCCCTACAACCGTCATTATCCGAAAGCTTCGCTTATCGGATAATCTTTGGTTCTATTTTTATCTTATGATCAAATAACCTTGAACATGAACTCAAAAGGAGGGTATGTATATATTCTGACGAATCCTTCAAAATCCACCCTATACATAGGTGTTACCTCAAATCTCATGGCTAGAGTATGGCGACATAAAAGGGGAGAAGGATCGGTTTTTACTTCCAGGTACAATTGTAAGCACCTGATCTATTACGAATCTTTTGATGACATTGTAACCGCCATTCGAAGGGAAAAACAACTAAAAGGCTGGAATAGAAAATGGAAAGAAGACCTGATCAATTCAAAGAACAAAGGTTGGTTTGATCTTTGGGAACAAGTTCGGGATATGACATAGGTTTAACCAAAGACCATCTGATTCGCGAAGCGCTCAGATGGTGACAAAATCATCTTACTTCCAAGGCCTAATTATCCGAAAGCCTCGCTCATCGGATAATCCTCGGTTCACTCTTCGGCAGTATGTGCTAAATACCTTTCATCGTAATGAACTTGCCTTAGTAAGGCATTGTCCAGTTAAGGCTGCTTCCTCTCACCACGCCCGTCATTATCCGAAAGCTTCGCTTATCGGATAATCTTTGGTTCAATACCTCTAGAAACGAGCCATCTCCATGATCTTCCGCGAAAATCCAATGCAGAGAGGAACGAATATCATATGGATACAAAAAAAGCCGACAGGGACAACCCTGCCGGCCTTAAGCAAGGTCTTCTAAAATTATCCTACCCTTTCGATCAGATCAGCAGACCTGGCTGAATATCCGGCCTCATTATCATACCAGCCCACAACCTTGATCAGATTGCCATTGGCAGAGGTCATCCCTGAGTCGAAAATACAGGAATGAGGATTCCCGATGATATCTGTAGATACGATCGGGTCTTCGGTATACTCCAAAATTCCTTTCAGAGCCCCGCCGGCTGCGGACTTAACCACCTCATTTACTTCAGCTGCAGTTGTTTCCTTGTCCACCACGGCAACCAGATCGGTTAGAGAACCATCAGGAACTGGAACCCTCATGGCGACTCCATCGAGTTTTCCCTGGAGATGTGGCAATACCAACCCAACGGCTTTCGCTGCACCGGTACTTGTGGGAACAATGTTTACAGCTGCAGCTCTTGCTCTCCTCAGATCTTTATGAGGCGAGTCCTGAATTCTCTGATCAGCCGTATAAGCATGAATTGTAGAGATATAACCCTTTTGTATGCCAAAAGCGTCATCGATGGCCTTGGCCATAGGTGCGAGGCAATTTGTTGTGCAGGATGCATTCGAAAGGATCTGCTCCTCACCGGTCATGGTATCATCGTTCACGCCCAGCACCACGGTTTTGATATCACCTTTGGCCGGGGCGGAGATCACAACCTTGTTGGCGCCGGCAGAGATGTGTTTTCCGGCTCCTTCGGGGTTGGTGAAAATTCCGGTTGATTCCAACACAACATTCACCCCCATGTCTCCCCAGGGAAGAGCGGCCGGATCTCTTTCGGCAATGATCTTAATGGCTTTTCCATTGACCATAAGTGAATCGCCGGATACGGAAACCTCTCCCGGGAACTTACCATGGACAGAATCATATTTTAGAAGGTGCGCAAGGGTGTTTGCATCGGTGAGGTCGTTGATGGCAACAACATTGATGTTTGATTTTTGAAGAAGGTTTTTAAAGGTCAGTCGACCAATCCTTCCAAATCCGTTTATAGCTACGTTCATAATGGAAAATTTATGTGCCTTTGAATGAGGCCGCAAATCTAATATTTGAAGGTGTTAAACCCAATTTCTACAAGTTCTTTCCGAAGGATCCGGAGTAGAGGATAGCGGCTCCGGTACGTTCTTAATCGGAATTGTAAGGCTTTGCCGCTTAAATAATTCAATTGGACTCTTGCTCAGGATTTGGTTAAAATTCTGTCATGTTTGGATTCATTTTTCGTTCCGCCTTTAGGTCTTATCGTAAGAACCTCCTTTTTACCTCTATTAATTTTATTGGTCTTACCCTGGGAATGGCCTCCTTTGTCCTTTTAGGCCTGTATGTGATCCGGGAAAGAAGCTTTGACAAACACTGGTCTAAGGGAGACCGGATCTATAGGATCAGCAGGGAGTTTTTTTCAAAGGATGGATCGACCACACTTCACCTGGGGCATTTGGCGCCTCCATTTGCGCCCCTATTCAAGGTCGATTTTGAAGAGCAGTGCGAAGAGGTTGTTCGCTTGAAAAGAAATTGGGGGGGCACGACCAAATACCAGGAAAATCTCTTTTCCGAGGATAAGTTCTATTATGCTGATCCTGAATTCTTTTCGGTTTTCGATATCCCCTTTGTCAAGGGAGATCAAACCAGCGCATTGACACATCCGAACAGCGTTGTGATCTCCGAATCAACCGCTGAAAGGATCTTCGGCGATGAGGACCCAATGGAGAAATTGCTGGAAGGCAACGATGGTATGAACCTGGTCGTTAGAGGAGTGTTTCAGGATATTCCTACGAACTCTCATTTTCATCTTGACCTTGTCGCGGATTTCAGCATCATCGAAGGACTCTATGGCGGTCGCGAGCGGATGATGAAGAATTTCGGCAGTAATAATTTCTCCACATTTATCCTTTTGAAAGAAGGCCATACGATCGAAGAGGTCACTTCACAAATGCCTGATTTTCTGGTGAAACACCTCAACGAAAAAGCAAATGAATGGAATGCGCTCCATGCCATGAATGTCAAGGATATTCACCTGGAGTCACATTTGGATACGGAAATAGAAGCCAATGGAGATTCCAAGATCGTTTGGACCTTCGCATCTATTGCAGTGCTGGTGCTTATACTGGCGTGTATCAACTATATCAATTTGTCGTTGGCTAGGGCGGGAGACCGAGCCAAGGAGGTCGGAGTTCGAAAAACCATAGGAGCCTCCAGAGGAGAGATATCGATACAGTTTTTAACCGAATCCTTTATTCTGGCCTTTGTAGCCTGTGCTCTTGGATTGTTTATTGCTAGGTTTTCCGCGCCGATCATTTTGGCATATACAGGCATAGAGCTTCATTTCGATCTGAATAAATCCATCTTATGGATACTGCTTTTTGGACTCTTTTCAATTGGCATTGGTTTGGTGGCTGGCCTGTACCCATCATTGATTCTAAGTGCCTTTAAACCGTCAAAGGTGCTCAAAGGAGATTTGAGGCTTTTTAATTCCGGCGTCAGACTAAAGGAAGTCCTGGTCGTTTTTCAATTCGCAATTGCCGCTTTTCTGATCTTCTCGACGACTATTATTTTCCAGCAACTCCAATTTCTAGAGGACAAATCCCTGGGCTACGACAAGGAAAACATCATGATCTTGCCTGTCGATGATGTCCTGAACGAAAAGGTGGAATTGGCATATGACCGGGTTAGAAGAGTTAAGGGAGTGATCTCCGCAACAGGTGGAAATATTTTTCCAACCAATAGATTGCTGAATTCCGGAGGTGCAAGTGTAGAATTTGGCGATACCATGATGATCCCGGAGGTCGTGATCAAGGCCGTGAGCACAGACTACAATTATTTTGAAACCTTCGGTGTAGAAATAGTTGCAGGCAGGGACTTTAGCAAGGATTTTCTAACGGATGACACCATGGCATTCGTGCTGAATCGAAATGCCACAGAGATGATCGGCTGGTCAGATCCAAACGAAGCCATCGGAAAGGCCTTTACCTATTGGGGTAGAGAAGGAAAGATCGTCGGAGTGGTTGAGGATTTTCACATGGAATCTCTTCATTCTCCGATATCACCTGTAGTATTTATCATTGATGTGAATCGGGTAAATCAAATGGCCGTAAGGTTCAGCGGGACTGATCCTATGGCGTTAAAGGATGAGCTACAAAACATTTGGGTGGAAATGGCCCCCGACCTTCCTTTTGATTATTGGTTTCTTGATGACCAATACGTTGAGCTTTACGACTCTGAGCAGGCCAGGGGCAAACTTTTCAGCTTATTTTCCTTTCTCAGTATTGTGATTGCAGGCCTGGGTCTTCTTGGACTAACCATATACTATCTCTCACAAAAGTTAAAGGAAGTCAGCCTCCGAAAGGTATTGGGGTCAAATGTGAGCCAGCTTTTCTATTTTGTATCAAGCCATTTTTTGAAACTCATTCTGATCTCTTTCGCGGTAGGAATTCCTATGGGCTGGTATTTTTCGAATATTTGGCTTGAGAATTTTGCTTACCATATTGAGATCGGACCGGATGCGGCTTTTCTCTCCATTGTGTTAAGTCTGTTTCTCGCTTTGCTTCCGCTGATCTGGACAACCTACCGGGCTTCCAGAGTGAATCCTATTGTTTGGCTTAAAGACGAATAAGCAGGAGGGACCATTCCTGGTGCATAATTTATAAATTGGCCATAATGAGGCCAATTCTGTTCCTTATTGTATTTCTACCGATCGTGGCCAGTTCCCAGGGTATCCAGCTTCACCTGGCCTCTTCGGTGTGGCCACCCTTTACAAATGAAGAAGGACGCAAAGCCTATTCCAGGGAACTGGTTGTGGAAGCCCTGAATCGGGCGAATATCCGGAGTGATTATCAGATTCATGATTTCACCATTGTGATCACGGGTTTGAATGATGGTGCCTACGACGGAAGTCCGGCGCTTTGGTATACCGAAGAGCGAGATCGTTTTCTTCGGTTTTCAAAGCCATATCTTGAGAACAGGTTGGTTTTGGTCGGAAAGAAGGGCAGTGATGTTTCGGCTACAAATTTTTCAGATCTCAAAGGAAAAAAGGTCGCCTTGGTGGGTAGCTATGCATATGGCGATGGTGTCGATACGGTTTCCGGGGTCGAGATCATTTCAGGCCTGGACATTCAGGGCAACCTGGAACTGCTCCTGGATGGAAAAGCGGACTACATGTTGGTCGAGGATCTGGTGATCAGATATATCACGAAATACCAGGAAGAGGATGTTCGGAAATATCTTGAGATCGGATCGAATCCGATCGTAAGAAGATCACTCCATTTTGGGGTGAGAAGGGATATGGAGAATTCTGCCTATATCATAGAAAGATTTAATGAGAAGATCCTTGAAATGGTTCAGGATGGTACTTATAACAAGATCCTTGAATTGGACTGGATCCGATCTGATGTTGATGGAGATGGGGTTTCCGAATTGGTTTTGAGCGGTAAGAAAGCAGGTGTTGATGCGCCCAAGGAAGCCTATATGGTACCAGGTTCAAATCCTTTTGTGAAACCAAAGACTGATGTGGACAAGTACCTTATCGATGGTCATTCATATAGTAACTGGAGCCAAGTACCTAACAAGTACAAAGCCCCGAATGCTAATGCCACCAATGCCCCTGTATCGTTGCTAAAGTTTAAGTTTTAGGTCTGCCATTTTTGAACCAGGATTTAGTGCTTGATGAAATCGGTTTTGTTAGATAGAGATGAACAATGATGTGTGTGATATTTACATCATTGAAAGAATTATTTGTTGATTTTCTGGTAGGGCATCAGTGCCGATGTTGGTTATATGGCAATTTGTTGCAGAAGTTCTTCCTAATCTTGAACAATGATCTTTTCCTTTTTATATACCCTGTCTCCAGCCTTAATTTCAACAAAGTATAGCCCTGCGGAAAGATTTGAAACATCTATAGTATGGAGAGTCTCTCCTTCAAATTTCCATTTAGATATTTCGTTACCCAAATTATCATAGATAAGGACATCGAAGCTCGCGGAACGGTGATATGATTCGACGTATATTATGTTATTTGTTGGATTTGGAAATACTCTGTAGTTCTGTAGATCCTTCTTATCAGGTCCAGCCAGAAGAGAAACGCACTCGGATGTATCTATACAATTATTGAAAACAATTTCGACTGCGAATATGCCTGGATATGATGGTGTAAATGACCTAACTGTTGCACCAGGAATTCTGTTTCCGGTTTGACAATCAATCCATTGGTAGATTGCGCCTACTTGATTGGATGTTAATGAATTTCCTGTTACTGCCATTGTTGTGTCGATTTCGGTCACCGTCAAATCCAGATGAATAATCGAATCACATCCAACAGAGTTTGTTGTGACGAAAATTGGGGCATTCGTGCTATGGGTATATTGAATGCCATCGATCCAAGTGTAAGGATCGCATGATTGTATAATATCATTATAATGGGAGCTATATAGGATTTCAAGATCTAATTCGATAACCGAATCGCAGCCATTGCTGCCACTATAAATAACCTGAGCCAGATTGTTGTCTGAATAATATGTAACTCCATCTTGCCAGGTGAACGAATCGCAGGCTACCTGATAATCAATGTAGGATTGAGTGTAATCTAGGCTAAGATTCAAGGTTACAAGAGAATCACAGCCTTTCGAATTTGTCAAAATATGACTAGCGGAGTTATTATATGTATAATAAGTAATTCCATCTATCCAGGTTATTGAGTCGCAAGCATGGACGGAGTCTATACCAGTGCTTGAGTAGTTTACAAGCAAATCCAACGTCACAAGGGAGTCACAACCGTCTGAATTGGTTAGAATATGAGAAGCGCTATTATTATCCGTAAAATATGTGATGCCGTTTATCCAGGTAAATGAATCACATGCAGCGATGATATCACTCGAAAATGAGGAATTGCGAATGGTTAAATTCAACTCAACAATTGAATCGCAACCTTGGTTGTTAAGAAGGGTGTCAAAAAAAATACCGGATTGGTACAGGTAATTACCTGTAACTGGATTCATGAAGCTATCGCAAGAAACATGGTTTATGGTTGAGCTATTGTTGTCGATAAACAACTCGAGTGTAGCGGTTGAATCACAACCGGCGGAATTAGTTAATACCGTACTATAAGTCCCGGGATGCATATATGATATTCCTGTTGAAGCCCAAAAGTAGGAATCGCAAGTATGGACAGAGTCAACTCCTGAGTTGCTGCTGTTTATTATCAAATCTAAGGTCACAACTGAATCGCACCCTACTGAAGGATTCACAACTGCTGAAAGGGTTCCGGTGGAATAATATGTAGTATTAGTTGCATTCCATGTGAAACTATCACATGAAACGACCAATGAGTCCTCTAGAATTATAAGATCTATGGCCTGGATTGAATCACATCCGTTTTTATCATAAAAGTGCATTTGGTAATATCCGCTTGAGTCAAGGAATTGCCCCGATGAACTCCAGAAGTATTGGTCTTGACATGTATTTATGGAGTCCCTTTGAAAGCTGCTGTTATTGATTTCCAACTGTAGTTGGATGGTTGAATCACAAGAGTATTTATTTGGTAGAGTCGCCGAATATTGACCGGAGGTAGAGTATGTCTGATTTGCAGCAGGCCAAAAGTATGAATCACATGAGTTGACCGAATCAATGGTACTATCACTTTGGTTGATTATCAAATTAAGTTGCCGTTGATATATGCAACCATGATAAGATGTATCTGTCTCAGTATATATGCCTGAACTAGTGTAGATATTTCCGCTTGGAGAGGTATAAGAGTTGCAAGATGTCCTGTTAATGGGCACAACCCCTGGCGGACATTGGATGGTTTTGGTTAAAAATGGAGAGGTGGCCCCGGAGATCTGGACTGAAAAAAATGGTTGAAAGGAAGTTGGCCCATCTAACAAACCAGCTACATAAAGCTGTCCCATATTATTTACCTCAACCGTCTTAATTCGGCTGTGAGTTGCGGAACCCTTGTACTGCATTGCCCAACCAAAGTTTCCATTTGAGCTAAGTTTCAATATGTACATCGCGTGGGCAGGATTACTTCCGATAAAAGGATCAAGGATAAAAGTGCCTGGACCCGGATCAAAGTCAACAGCTCCCTGGAAAAATCCTGCACAGAATATGTCGCCGTTGTTTCCGACGTCCAATGAATTTGCTCGAAAATCGATTGGAAAAGAACTATTTATGTCCGTAACCGCATCTATTTGTTTTCCCCATACTAAGTTTCCAAAGGAAGAATATTTTAGAATACAAACTCTGCCATTGGCTCCATTCAGATTATAGGTTTGAACCCCTGGTCTGAAATCAACGATACTATCAAAGGATCCAATAGCATAAATATTTTCAAACTGATCATAACCCACGGACGTGGCTTCATCAACCCCAACATTACCAAAGGACCAAGCATTGTTGAATGTTCCATTTGCGTTTAGCTGGCTTATAAATCCATCTCGGTCGCCTGAATAGGGGAGTACAGCATTTCCGGCTCCGGATCTAAAGTCGTTGGATAGTGAGCTGAAAAAACCGCAAAACGCAATTTTTCCTGAATTTGAAATGTCGACTGACCATACACCATCTTTTTGATTTGATCCAACAGCTGCCACCCAACTTAGATTTCCTCCGCTTGTAAACCTTGCCACAAAGACATCTTCTTGCCCCATGGATGTTCTGTTGGTAGTTCCGCTACCAGGATTGAAATCGACCGTTCCCTCAAATGTTCCTACAACAATAGGATTTCCCTGTGCATCAACTTTTACATCAAAACCTATATCATCTCCCCCCGAACCCATACTCCTGGCCCATTGGAAAATACCATTCGAGTTTAGTTTCAGCAGAAATATATCAGGCTCGAAGTATGAATCCGAACTTAACAGGTACTGCCCATTTCCGGGATTAAAATCAACTGTTCCTTCAAAATAGCCTGTTACGAAAATATTGCCTTGATCATCTACTGCAACACCGTTCGCTCGTTGATATCTGGTGTTTCCTACCTGTTTTGCCCAAACATAATGTCCGTTAGAATCGAGTTTGCAAATGAAGATCCTTGGTCTTCCATGATTCGGATTATGGAGAGTGTCATAATTTGCGGATCCCAGAAGAGGGTTGAAATCGGTCACAAGTTGAAAATCTCCAACTGAAATGACATTGCCTGAACGGTCAATAGCAATATCGTTGGTATCATCTCCTCCAAAACCTGAGCTCCCTCTAAAAAGTGCCGCCCAGTGCACATAGGGTGATACTTGGGACATGCTGAGCGTGGATGAAAAAAGCAATAGGATCAAAGAAACAAGAACTCTCAATGTCATTTTCAGTTAAGGCTAATGAAGTATTTCCAAAGTTCGGAAAAGGGAGTAGACTATCAAAGTGTTGACTGAGTTCTCCCAATGCTATAAAATCATATCCTTCTCTACCAGGATAAAAGATTGAATCAAAGCACTGATTGACTACTTGATCACAGTCAGGGTTTGTGTCACTGTCTTGCTCTCGAAACGTATGGAATAGTAGTAGTCACCGGCTGGAAGTTGCTCAGCTCCGAATTGGAAGCTTTGATCATTGGATGAAAACACCTCTGCACCCCAGCGATTGAATACCTTAATACCTTTAAAACCACAGTATTGACCTGAATTGAAGAGTTCCAGGTAATCATTAGCTCCATCTCCGTTAGGAGTTATGATATTCGGGAATCCCAGTTCGGTTTCAGCCTCGAGCGATACATAGAGCTTATCCGTGAATCCCTGACACGATTTATCCTCCGCTAGAAAGTTGATCCTCAGGGGGTCTGAATTTCTGTCCTCACATTTTGGCTCCCAAATGAAGTCAACGGAATCCGATCGCTCTACAAAAATGGGAATATGAAAAGGCTCTGTATAGACATCCTTCTCCTCGAAAGAAAATCTATAGGGCTCGAAGGTCATTTTTACCTCATCATACTTTGTCTCACCGGCGCCTATATTGAGTTCATCCTCATCCCTGGCGATTACTGAAAAACGGATCTCCGATGCCTTGGAGCTTATGGTGACCTCATTGTTATTGATCTCTTGCTCCAAGCCTCTTTCATCTCTGACCATGAAGTATGGCCCTTCTCCGTCATTGATCTCAATGGTCAACAGGGAACTGTCCCGTTCGTGAAGGCAGCTTGAATCGACGGCAAAGACCATTATTTTCAGGGGAGAGTTTTGGTTAAAATTCTCAAATGCTTCGCAATCGATGTTGTTGGAAGACCAGAAAAAGGTCGAGCTCAAAGCGCTGTCGCCTGGATTGCTAAGGCGATTTCCAAAATCTATTCCCAGCCCATTTAGATATTGAAACGTTTGTGCTGGATTCAGATCTCCATACTTGTAATACACGTACACCTGATCGGCATCTCTATCGGAACTCAAATAGTCAAAAACCAGGCTTTCGCCCACCTGTTTCTTGAAATACTGATCCTTGGGTGTCACCGAGGCCTCCGTCCTTTGGGGATGATTCCCGATTCGGCCAACAATCTTGGGCGCCTGGTTATCTGTCAGAATTTCAAAGAATATCCTTCTGGTGCCGACCTCCTTTCCGCAATGTTTTTCCCGGGTTACCAATTGAAATTCCCCTCCTCCCGAGTTGAAAAATTCGCAGCCCGGAGTCCATTTAAAGGTGGATAGAAGTCTACCTATCCCGATCAGGGTATCCCGATGCGTATCGTTAAAAAACTCCATTCCAAGCTCCTCGCTATCAAACCCAACACCGCGGATATATTGTTGCAAACTATCATCATCGGGATCTAGGGTTTGAAGGTCCAGCTCTATGGTCCATTTTGGTCTGATCTGAAAAACCATGAAAGTGTCATTATTTGAACTGGAATCCGACTCGGGAAAAGAATAACGATTTTCAGGAAAATCTACACTCGTAGCGGAGACATCCGCAAGCGTATTATCGGGGATGATCTTAAAAAATATTGGCCTGACGATCGTTCTGCCCTCGCAGAAACGATCATCCGTGATCAGGTTGACCTGTCCGCCTCCTTCTTCGAAGAATTCACAACGCGGTTTCCATTTGAATGTGGCGGTCAGACTATCCTCTGCCACGAGCACCTTGTTTTGATTCGAATTAAAGAACTGCATTCCAACCGCGCTTGGAGTAAAATCCACCCCCTCAAGATATTGCGCGATCGAATCCGCAGCCGAGTCCACGGTGAGCAGGGTAAACTCGATTTCCTGACTGGTACTGATCTCGAAAGTCATGAATGTATCCGGTTGACTGAGCGGATCGAAATCATGGAATTTGTATTGGCTGGTGTCGAAGAGAACCTCCTTTGGAGTTAATATAGGAAGCTCATTGGTTTTGATTATTTCAAAATGGATAGGTCTGATATTGATAGCCTCATTGCAAAACCTATCCATGGTCACAAGGTTTACTACTCCTTTTCCGATCTGAAAAAACTTGCATCCCGGGTTCCATCGAAACCGCGCCCTGAGGGTATCGCTTCCCCTTACGGTGTCTGCGTGTTTCTGATTGTACAATTCCATGCCGGAATTGATAGCGTGGAATCCGTCTCCCTGTAGAAATTGAACGACGGTGTCGTTGGTGGTGTCTATGGTTAAAAAATCAATCTCTATCTCCCATTGCGGCCTTATCTGAAAGGATACAAATGTGTCCTGTGGATTTCCCAGATCAAAAGGAGGAAATTGGATATAGTTCGGATCGTAGTTAAAGGTTTCAACTTCAACATCCGATGGGCTGTAGGGTAGTTCTTCTACCTCAAAAAACCAATCTGTGGAATCCTGATAGGGCAGTGGACAATTTCCCTTGGTGGTAATGATGGTCAGCCTTAATGGCTCATCCTCCGATTTGGCACAACCCAGGAATTTGATGCAGATCGTGGCTGTATCGGATTCGCCGGAGAAGGTATAGTCTTTTGGACTGTACTCTATAAATCCATCGGGAAAATTTTGTGGATGAACCTGAAATGTTGCATGCATTCCTATGG
Source organism: Cytophagales bacterium (assembly GCA_028282565.1). Taxonomy (GTDB): domain Bacteria; phylum Bacteroidota; class Bacteroidia; order Cytophagales; family CCMP332; genus JANQHS01. The sequence goes on from JANQHS010000203.1 coordinate 12,796, forward strand.
GATTCGCCGAACTATAATCGGAATCCCAAACCTTGAAGCAAACCTCCCGCTGA
>JANQHS010000238.1 GCA_028282565.1 Cytophagales bacterium
GCGAAAAGGTCATAGCCGTTCTTTTTGCACCAATTCATCAATTCTACCTTAACCCTTGTCCTGAAATAAGGCGCCTGGCCTTTGTTCTGGTTTTCAACTCCATAGTTATCCAGATTAATAGGAAGAGCCACCAGCGAATCATGCTCCCGCTCAGTCAGGAATTCGTACTTCTCCATCTGGTTCAAAACCTGGTTTCTCCGGTCAAATGACTTATCATAGTTATAAACGGGGTTGAACCTGTTGGTTGCACCCAGCACTCCGACCAGAACTGCGGCATCTTCTGGTCTCAGCGTATCCGTGCTTGATCCAAAAAAGGTTTTGGCCGCCACTTTTATTCCAAAGGAATTGCCACCAAAATCGACCGTATTCAGATACATGGTGAGGATTTCCTCCTTGGTATAGGCACGTTCCAATTTGATGGCCGTGATCATTTCCTTGGCCTTGGAAACGATGGTATTGAATTTGAAGATCCGAATGTTCTTGAGCAGGCCGTTGTTGTGATCTCCCCGGATCTTGTAAAGGTTTTTTGCCAATTGTTGGGTCAGCGTACTTCCGCCCCCTCTTTGGCCAAGGAAAAAGATAGCCCTTAAGATGGCTTCAAGGTCGACACCGGAATGATCATAAAACCGAATATCCTCCTGAGCAAGCAAAGCATTCACAAGTGAGGGCGATAGCTCATCAAACTCGGCGATCTGCCGATTATATCGGTAATATTTTCCGATCAGTGATCCATCCGAAAAGTAGATCTCGGATGCGAGTTCACTTTCCGGGTTTTCCAGGATCTCCAGTGAAGGCATGGTGCCGAAAAGCTCCAGGAAATTGGTCGACACGGCCCAGAAAAAGCCCGTGATGGATGCAGAGAATAAAACAAGAACAACCCAGAGGATTATTATGACTTTGCGGGCGGCGCTTTTCAAATTATAGGTAGTTTTTCCTAAAGAAGCTCATGTAATCTTCCACGTCTTTGGATTCGTAAAACAAAGGAAAGTTTTTTGAGCTAATGAGAAAATACTCTGGTGAATAGGATTTGAATTTTTTAACGGGGGAGGTATTTCCCTGGGCCTTCTCATAATATCGCATGGCATCAGCCTGGTTTCCAAATTCTCTAATTGAGAAAAGGAAAGTGTTGTCCTTGAGGAGAAGCTGATTGGCATTCAGATTGAGTTCCTTAAAATACTTGTTGTTGAACTTGGAGAGCTCGATCATCACATTTGTTGTCTTGAGCTTTTTCCCTTTCAGGATCAATACAAAGAAATGCGCATCATTGGCATTGTACTTGTACCTGGCAGATTCTTCTTCCTCTTCAACTTCGGGTTCTTCCGGAAGGCCGGTGGACTCTGAAACAGGACCCTGACTACCACGAACCGCCGCAGCTATATATGCCTCGCATGTTCCAAGGAGTTCCTTGGCGAAGGGGATCAGTTCGCTTTCGGGGTAAGCGGCAATGAAATCTTCAAGCTGCTTTTTGTAGGCAACCCAATCACCTGATTTTCCGGTGATCATCGCGAGCATCAGTTTACTTTTATCGATGTATGAGGACTCGGGATAGCCGGTAATGATTGAGTTGAAGCTTGTCGAGGCCATGGCATAGCTTCCTCCATAGTAGGCATCGTACCCTCTCCTGTACAGCTCCCCTGCGAGCCTGTCCTCTTCTTCGGAATCCTCAAGGTGGTTAGGGTTAAGAATGAGCTTTGCATAGACGGAATTGGGGTACTGGTTCAAAAGGATGTTTTTGTACTTGTCAGAGGTCTCCGGATCTATGTCAAGATTCATCCTATAGAGGAAATACATAACCTCCAGCTTATACTCCGAATCGGGAAAATCAGCCAACAACCTCTCAAAGGTTTGCGTAGCATTATGTGGCTCAAGAAGGCTAAGGTTATAAATTTTCCCAAGCAGGTATAAGGCATCCTCCAGACGTTCATTGGATGCCAGCAGTTCTTCGTCGGTAAACGGAATCGGTTCTAGGAGGATCGCTTTTCTTTTCTCCCTTTCATACTCTTCTTTGCTTGCATATTTCTCCGGATCATATTCCTCAAACCCGGGCGGCAGTTCCTCGGCCGCAAGGCTCTCCGGTGAGACGTTTGTGATACCCTTGTCGGATCGTCGCCAATGATCTTCCCGTTTTCTTGCGCCCCATAGACGTGAGAACTCGGTGGAGCCTATACTTACAGCCGAAGGGTTATAGAAATACCATGTTCCCTCACTACCGGCATTGGGATTGAAGCCTCCTTCATCAAAAGGGTCCACAAAGGTCGATGCCCTTTCGAGCCTTTCCTGTTCCAGTCTTTTTCTTTCTTCCTCCTCTTCAATGATCTGATCGATATAGGCGATCAACTCCATTGAATCCATTTTTGCCAGATTCTGAAGGCTATCTTCTGTCCTGACAATTTCAAGTTGTGTGGTGAATTCTATCAGGACTTCATGTCTTTTTTTGATGAATTCGTAGTCTTTGTGAGAAACATCAAGAAACTGAAGAGTGCTGTCATAATAGGCCTTGGACAACTCGTATTTCTGTTGCCTTTCATAGTAAAGCTCAGCCAACATGAGGTAGGAGTAGGCTTTCTGGTTCTGGTTCGTAACACTGGCCTTGATCGATTCATTGAGGTAGGAGATCGCTCCGTCTACATTATCCTGTTTCAGTTCGAATTTGGCCATCTCATAGTAGATCTTATCTCTGAAATCGATGTTCTTTCTATCCTTCAGAAGTTTCACAAAAAACTTCTGAATGGTCTTCATATCCGTATCCGAATCAAACTGAGTAACCTGGGCAAGGTAAAGTTTTGTGTAAAAAGCCAATTCGTAAGAAGGATTGCTTTTTAATGTCTTGAGATAATTCTTTTCCGCGATCTCATCGTATCCGAGTTCCTGGGCGATCTGAGCCGCAATGAAGTAAAGCCTTGCTCTGGCCTTTTTGGGTTTGGTGTATTTTGCACCGAGCTCAATATTGGTCAGTGCGGATTCCAGGTCCCCGATCTGAAGAAAGAAATGGGTTCGCGCCAGCGTAGCATCAGGAACACTTCTTTTGTCAAGGCCTTCCAGGGCCAAATAATCGGATACCGCCCTTGCATTATGTAATTCTCCGGCCTCGATATACGATCTCAAGAGCCATGATAACGCCTCATGGCGATCCCGATCCTCTTCACTTTTCGAATTGACGTATTTGAAGGTCTGTATGGCATTGGGAAAATCTCTCTTGTAGAACCGGGCACGGCCTACAAGAATGTAGGAGTTATCTACCCACTTGCTGTTCTTATGGTACTGTATGGGTAGCGATGCTTTTTCAATTGCATAATCCGCATAACCATTCAACTGATTGGAAAGGTTCTCATCCATGGGCTCGTATACCCTGAGGATCTCATTGTAGTTTTCCTGGCGGCCGTTTTCAATGGTGTACTCGGCTTCCTCCAGTTTTTCCCTTGCGATGTAATAAGCGTTATAGTGGGCTGTTGTGTTGTGGTAGAATATGGAAATCGCATTGTTCCTCTCCGCAGAGCAGGAAAGCAGCCAGATAAGGCCCAGGAAGTAAAACCCGGACAAAGAGACCCTCTTCAAAATGCTTGTGAAATTTCCCAACAAATCGCCTGAAATTAACTTTGGAGTACGTTTTTAATTAACGCAGGTTATTGTTTTTAATTTTGTGCAAAACTACTTGTTTCTTCAGTGGCAAAAAAGACTCTAAGTTCCTGGTTGACTACAAGATATCTCCTCGTAATACGGAATGAGGAGAACTTTGCGGAAAAAAGCTCATTCAGCTTTAATTATGCCAGGGTGCTTGTGGTATTGGTACTGGCCATTTTTTCCCTTTCCATAGGCAGTATGGTTACTTATGATAAATGGTTGAAAGACATCATATTTCCGCCTGAGGATCAATTTAACCTTCAGAAAAGCCTGATCACACTCACGACGAAGGTGGATTCCCTGGATCTTGAAGTATCGAAGAAGGACAAGTTCATTCAAAGCTTTAAGTACCTTTTGGGAGAGGAGAACGTGCTTCGGGATACTTTGGCAGGAGAGGAGCAAGGCGGGCAGGCCAATATCCAGGTCGAAGAGAATCTGACGAATCAAGAGATCGATTCATTGTTTAAGCTCGAATTCGAAAGCGGCAAGGAAAAGGTAAATCTTGTGAAAACGGGTTTTAGGGATGATCTACCCCAGATGTTCTTTTTTCCTCCCGTTTCGGGCATTATTACGCGCGGTTACGATTCAAAAATTGACCATTGGGGGGTTGACCTGGTGGCCAAGGACAACGAACCCATCAAAAGTATTGCCGATGGAACCGTGATCATGTCCTCCTGGACCGAGGACTCAGGCTATGTCATTGTTATACAGCACCGGAATAACCTGCTTTCCGTTTATAAGCATAATTCCGAGCTATTGAAAAAAGTTGGTAATTTTGTCTCTGATGGGGAAATAATCGCCATAATCGGGAATACAGGTGAGTTGACCACTGGCCCCCATCTACATTTTGAAATATGGTATAATGGTAATCCTGTAGACCCGGAGGAGTTTATTTCGTTTAATTAGCAATTATATGTTTGGACCAAAAGACAGCAAGGAACTAGCAGAACTACGTGATTCCAGCAACAATATCGGAAAAGGGACCATCCTGGACGGGGATATTCAAACCTACGGCAATATCCGTATTGAAGGAAAAGTGGTTGGCAATATCAAGTCAAAGTCTAAGGTTGTCCTAAGTGACACCGGATCAATAGAAGGAAATCTCCTTGCACAGAATGCCGAGATAGCCGGCGAAGTAAGGGGTTCGGTTGAAGTATCGGAGATTCTGATCTTAAAGCCTTCAGCGATCATTCATGGAGATATTGTGACCAATAAGCTTGTGATCGAATCCGGTGCAAACTTTAATGGAAGCTGCCAGATGGGTGCGGTTGTAAAAGATATTACCATTGAAGCCGACCCCGAAAAAGAAAGCCGGGAGAAATCCGCCTGAGCAATTCATTAAATATTCTGGACTAGCCATTCAATTGATGATCACCCTTGCGGTGTTCATTGGCGGAGGATACCTTCTTGATCGCTACCTGGAATTCAGATTTCCGATCTTCACTTTGGCGCTGAGCTTTGTTGCTCTATTTGGGATATTCTACAAGCTGTTTCAGGAATTGAAAAAGAACAGTTGATGAACCGGCCAAGGATCATTCTGACTTTTTTGCTTGGATTCCTGATTTATGGCCTGATCTACTTTTTGTTCTTTAAAGAAAACGTTGTTGACAAAGCGTTTATCCTTTCAGGGATTTTTGGTTTTTTCCTAATGCTTGCTTTCGCGATCTCCAGAATAGTTGAAAGACGGGTCAAGAAAGATGAATCCGGTCAATGGTTGAAGGTTTCTTACCTGGGTATTTTCGTGAAAATCGTTCTGACGCTTTTCCTGGTTGTCGTCTGTTTTTTGTTCTTCAGAGAGGAGGTTTTCAACATAGCGATCTTTCTCTCTTTTCTCTACCTGACCCTTTCACTTCTCGATATTTTTTTAATCACAATTTCGGGTCAAAAAGTATAGGAATTTTTTTCTCCGGCAGAATTAATTTCTACATTTGCAACCGAATTTGGAAGGGAGTCCAATTTACTGTTATAAGTAATTGAAATACAAAAACTTACAATTGTTTAAGCGTTCCGTTACCCTCGTTATTTTTCTTCTTTTTTGCTCGTTCTTCTTTTCGGGAAATGGTTTCGCCTCTTCTTCGGATTCCGAGGAGTTTAAACCAGGAGATGTAATCCTTCATCACGTTCTGGATGATCATATTTGGCATTTTTGGGACGGATCTTTCGGAACGCTTTATCTGCCCGTCATCGTATATTCCGAGGAGAGGGGTCTGGATGTTTTTTCTTCGCACAATTTTTACGATCAGGATCACAATGTCATTCCCTACAATGGGTACATTCTTGATCATGGACATATCGCACTTGAAAATTCCGAAGCTACTGTATGGGATTTCTCGATCACCAAGAATGTAGCTTTTCTGTTCCTCAATGCAGCCTTGATGTTGTTGATTTTTCTGAATGTCGCGAAAGGATATCGGAAAAATGAAGGCGGGCCTCCAAGAGGAATTCAGTCCTTCTTTGAGCCAATCATTATCTTCATCAGGGATGAGGTGGTCAAACCCAATATAGGGCCCAAGTATGAGCGGTTTCTACCATATCTGCTGACCTTGTTCTTCTTCATCTGGTTTGGTAACCTACTCGGACTTCTTCCCGGGGCAGCCAACCTGACAGGAAATATTGCCGTAACCCTTGTTCTTGCGGTAATCACCTTTGTTCTGACAACCGTAAGCGGTAATAAAAATTATTGGGGTCATATTTTCAACACACCGGGGGTTCCTGTGGTATTGAAGCCCATTATTGTACCGGTTGAGATCATTGGGATGTTCACCAAGCCGATCTCGCTGATGGTAAGGCTTTTTGTAGCGATCACCGCAGGACATATTGTGATCCTGAGTTTGATCAGCTTAAGTTTTGTTTTTCATAGTTTTTCGGTAGGTATTCTGAGTTCCTTGATCGTGGTTTTCATCAACCTGATCGAGATCCTGGTAGCTACCATTCAAGCATATGTATTTACGATGTTTTCCTCCCTGTACATTGGGATGGCTGTGGAGGAGCATCATTAAGATTAAATCCTTAATACCATGTTATTATCTATCATTTTGGAAGTAGTTGGATTAGCCGTTATGGGTGCTGGAATTGGAGCCGGACTGGTTGCAATCGGTGCCGGTATCGGAATCGGAAAGATCGGAGCTTCTGCAATGGAAGCAATGGCACGTCAACCTGAAGCTTCAGGCAAGGTTCAGACCGCCATGCTGATTATTGCTGCCCTGATCGAGGTTATTGCGCTTTTCGGCGTAGTACTTTGTCTTCTGATCGCATTGGGCTAAAACTACGATCGGTGCCTGGAATTTCGGTAATAGATCGAATCCAGGCACCTTTTAAAACTTATTAATATGGAATTACTTACTCCGGGAACAGGATTAATTTTTTGGCAGGCAATCACGTTTCTTGCCGTGGTCTTTATTCTAGGCAGGTTTGCCTGGAGGCCGATCATCGGCTCTCTTAAGGCAAGGGAGGATTCGATCGAAGATGCTCTTAAGGCCGCTGAGTTGGCAAAAGAAGAAATGAAGCTTCTTCAGGCTGACAATGAAAAACTACTACAGGAGGCGAGGAAGGAAAGAGATGAGATCCTCAGAGAAGCTCAAAATGCTTCAAACAGGATCAGGTCAGAGGCCAAGGAACAGGCGGAACAATCATCCGCCAGGATACTTGATGATGCGAGAAGGGAAATCCTTCAACAAAAGGAAAAGGCTTTGGCGGAGATGAAGGGAATGGTTGCGACCCTTTCCATTGATATCGCAGAGAAAGTACTGGGTAAGGAATTACAGGATAAGAAATCACAGGAAAACCTTGTTGACGACCTGCTTAAAGAGACCAAGATCCACTGATGTCTGAATTTAAGCTATCATATCGCTACGCTAAATCGCTTATAGAACTTGCGGAATCGCAAGGTGTGCTCGATGAGGTTCATAATGATATGGGCTTGTTCCTATCCTGTACAAATGAAAGCAAGGAGTTCAGCAATCTGCTCAAAAAACCGATTGTAAAACCTTCAAATAAATTGAAGATCCTTGAGGCTCTTTTTAGTGCTAAGGTTTCGGATCTAACAATGGGATTCTTCACTTTGATCACCAAAAAGGGAAGGGACTACTATCTTGAAGGGATCGCCAGCGAATACCAAAGACAATGGAAGATCAAGAAGGGAATTGTAGACGCCCATCTGGTAACAGCAGTTTCCTTGAGTGATGAACTCCAGGAAAAGATCAGAAAGCTGGTCAATGACCAAATATCAGGGGATATCAAGATCCATGCTTCGGAGGATAAAAGCGTGATAGGAGGATTTGCTCTGAGGGTAGGAGACAGGCAAGTGGATGAGACAATAAAAACAAAATTGGGTCGCCTGAAACGCGATCTCGCTTAGTATAAATTTTTGACCAATGGCAGAAGTTAGACCAGACGAAATATCGGCTATACTTAGAGAACAGCTTACAAACTTCAAAAGCGATGCGGAGCTTGAGGAGGTAGGTACGGTTCTTCAAATCGGTGACGGAGTTGCCAGGATCTATGGCTTGACCCAGGTCCAGGCAGGTGAATTGTTGGAATTTGAGAATGGGCTTCAGGCCCTTGCATTGAACCTTGAAGAGGACAATGTGGGAGCCGTGGTCCTCGGGGAATCCAGCGATATCAGAGAAGGAGATACCATCAGAAGGACAAACAAGATCGCCTCTGTAAATGTTGGCGAAAAACTTCTTGGAAGGGTTGTAGATACCCTTGGTAATCCGATCGACGGAAAAGGCCCTGTTGGCGGTGATCTTTATCAGATGCCATTGGAAAGAAAAGCTCCCGGTGTGATCTATAGACAGCCGGTGAACGAACCTTTGCAAACCGGTATCAAGGCTATTGACTCCATGATCCCGATCGGAAGGGGACAAAGGGAATTGATCATCGGTGACAGGCAGGTTGGAAAAACCGCTGTTGCCATTGATACTATCATCTCGCAAAAAGAATTTTTCGATAAGGGAGAACCGGTTTACTGTATTTATGTAGCCATTGGCCAAAAAGCGAGTACCGTTGCTCAGATTGTGAATACTCTTGAGCAGCATGGTGCAATGAACTATACAGTGGTGGTTTCCGCTGCAGCTTCCGATCCTGCCCCGATGCAATATTTTGCTCCTTTTACCGGAGCTGCCATTGGAGAGTTTTTTAGGGATACCGGAAGGCCGGCTCTCGTTGTATATGACGACCTTTCAAAACAGGCGGTTGCTTACCGAGAGGTATCTCTTCTTCTGAGGAGACCTCCTGGTCGTGAGGCTTACCCTGGTGACGTATTCTATCTCCACTCCAGACTTCTTGAAAGAGCTGCCAAGGTGATCAATTCCGATGATATCGCGAAGAATATGAATGACCTTCCCGAGTCGCTCAAGGGAATGGTTAAGGGTGGAGGATCCCTCACAGCACTTCCCATTATCGAAACACAGGCGGGCGATGTTTCAGCTTATATCCCAACGAACGTGATCTCGATCACCGACGGACAAATATTCCTGGAAACCAACCTGTTTAATTCTGGTATCAGGCCGGCTATTAATGTGGGTATTTCGGTGTCCAGGGTAGGTGGATCGGCTCAGATCAAGTCCATGAAGAAGGTCGCGGGTACATTGAAGCTGGATCAGGCTCAGTTCAGGGAACTGGAAGCTTTTGCCAAATTCGGCTCCGATCTGGATGCAGCTACTCAAAAAACGATTCATAGGGGACGTTTGAATCAGGAAGTCCTCAAGCAAGGCCAATATCAACCAATTCCAGTAGAGCATCAGGTTGCTGTGATCTTTGCCTCAACGAAAGGCTTCATCGATGAGCTCAGCGAGGACAAGGTGAAGGCATTTGAGACCGAGTACATCAATGCTCTTGAATCCCAGGAAAAGGAGATGATGAATCAATTGGCCAAGGGAAAATTCGATGACAATATCACCGGTACACTTGAAAAGGTTGCCAAGGAAGTTGTTGGCAAAGTAGCTTAATACCTAAGGGTTTATGGCAAGTTTAAAGGAAGTACGTGGTAGGATAGCATCTGTTAAATCAACTCAACAGATCACCAAGGCAATGAAAATGGTTGCCGCTGCCAAGCTTAGAAGAGCACAGGACAGGATCCTGCAGATCAGGCCTTATGCAGAAAAACTAGGTGAGATACTTTCTAACGTCACCTCTACCTCCGAAGAGTCATTAAACCTTGAATTCTCTCAGATCCGCTCACTCGACAGGGTTCTGATCGTTCCGATTTCTTCAGACAGGGGATTATGCGGAGCTTTCAATAGCAATATCAATAAAGCGGTTTTAGCCCTCACGCATGAGCTAAAATCCGAGGTTGGTGCTAGCGGAATTACCATTATGCCATTGGGAAAGAAGGTCAGGGATTTCTTTGTTAAAAGGGAATTTGAAGTTATTGAGGACCATTATCAGGTATTTGAAAATCTGAGTTTCGATACTGTTTTGCCGGCTGTAAACTTCGCTTTGGATTCTTTTAAAAGCCAGGATTTCGACAGGGTATATCTCGTATACAATGAGTTCAAGAACGCTGCAGTTCAAATTATGAGGGCGCAGCAATTTCTTCCCGTACTTCCCCTGGAAGCCGACGAAGCTGAGCCTCCAAAAAATACCGATTACCTGTTTGAGCCAAGCGCGGACTATATGGTAGAGGAATTGATCCCTTATTCTTTAAGGATCCAGTTCTTCAAGGCAATTCTTGAGTCGAACGCTTCCGAGCAGGGCGCGAGAATGACCGCCATGAGCCAGGCTACCGATAATGCAGGCGAATTGTTGAACGAACTTCAGTTGACCTATAACAGAACCCGTCAGGCCGCCATTACCAAGGAAATCCTGGAGATCGTTGGTGGTGCTGAGGCCTTGGCTCAGGAATAAGCTAGATTTCGTGGGTGCCGCCTTCAGGGTCGGTAATAATGAGTCCGGGATCTTCAGACTCTTCAACCCTTCCTATGACCTTGGCTTCAAGTCGAAATTCATCGCAGATCTTAAGGATTTCCTCGGATATCTCTGGCTCTACATAAAGCTCCATCCTGTGACCCATGTTGAAAACAGAGTACATTTCTTTCCAGGAGGTACCGCTCAATTCCTTGATGTGTTGGAACAATGGCGGAGGTGTAAACATGGAATCCTTAACCACGCGGTTTTTTTTGAGGAAATGAAGGATCTTGGTTTGCGCTCCCCCGGTACAATGGATACAACCATTGATTCCCTCATCAATGCTATTGAAAATCTTCAACAGAACAGGAGCATAAGTACGGGTTGGAGATAATACCAGCTTTCCAAAAGATATCCCATCCAACCCTGGTACGGGCTCATCCAATAATTTTGATCCTGAGTAGATCAGGTCAATTTCAGTCCCCGGATCGTAGGTTTCGGTATCCTTCCTGTATAATTCCCCAAAAATGTCGTGCCTTGCAGAGGTAAGCCCATTGCTGCCAATACCTCCGTTGTAGCTGCTTTCATATTTGGTCTGCCCAAATGAACTGAGTCCAATGATCACATTCCCAGCTGCAATGTTGTGGTTGTCGATAATGTTTTTCCTTTCTTCCCTAACCACCATGGTATTGTCAACGACAATAGTCCTGACAAGATCACCCAGATCGGCTGTCTCACCACCGGTATCAATGATGCGGATACCATGGTTTTGCATTTCAGAAACGAAATTTTGAGCGCCTGATATGAGACGGCTGATGACCTCACCGGTAATGAGATGCTTGTTCCTGCCAATGGTCGATGACAAAAGAAAATTTGACCTAGCCCCTGCACAGACCAGATCGTCGAGATTCATGACTATGGAATCCTGCGCTATTCCATCCCAAACGGAAATATCACCCGTATGCTTCCAATACAGATATGCAAGAGAGCTTTTGGTTCCTGCACCATCGGCATGCATGATGACACAATGATCCTTTGAACCGGTAAGATAATCTTCAGTGATCTTGCAAAATGCACCGGGAATCAATCCCTTATCCAAATCCTTGATCGCCTTGTGAACATCCTTTTTGGAAAAGGACACTCCACGGTTTTCGTATCTGTCTGTCATAAAGGAGCTAAAATAAAAAGGCCTCCGATTTGGAGGCCTTTATTTGATGATATCTTATTCTTCTCCTGATCCTTCAGGATTTTCCGGTTCTTCTTCCGGAGCTTTTTCAGGAGCCTGTTCTGCATCGAACCCTAGGATCTTGAATTCAGTTCTACGGTTCTTCTGGTGATCTTGCTCACTGGATGCGTTTTCAACCAACAGCCTTGTTTCTCCGTATCCCTTGGGAATAATTCTGTCATCCGCTACTCCGCGATCAATGACATATTTTTTGGCACTTTCAGCCCTCTTTTGCGAAAGCTTCATGTTGTATTTTCCGTCACCCCTGGCATCGGTATGGGAGCTAAGCTCAATTCTCATGTCGGGATTATCCTGGAGCAGGGTTAGCAGGTTGTCAAGTTCCTGCGCTGCATCATCCCGGATCTCAGCAGAGTTATAGTCGTAGTAGATGTTTTCAAGAACGATGACGAGGTTGACCTCCTTTTTGATCATCTTGACCGAAAACGGAAGGTCCACATCATTCTCGAACTCGGGAAGATCATCCTGGCTTACGGTTTTGCCAATTGTCGAGAAAATGGTATTTGCCGTCAGGTGATTGGCTTCTTCTGCGATAACGGTGTAGTTCTGGCCGGTTTGGACCTGATATCTGAATTTTCCTTCTGCATCGGCAGTTCCTTCGGTAACCGGATTTCCACGGCTATCGAAGATCTTAACCTTGGCATTTGGAAGAACTTCACCGGTTGCATCATCAACAATGGTTGCGGCCATGTAATAATAAGCGATCTTGAAGTCGGGGCTGTTGTTGATGAATTTGTAAATGTCATCATCACCCTTGCCTCCCTCACGGTTAGAGGAGAAATAACCTTCTTTTTCGTTGATGAAAGTCACTCCAAAATCATCGGCAGGTGAGTTCATCGGAACACCCATGTTGCTGACAACGGTTTGCTTTCCTTGTCTCTCAGCTACAAAAACGTCAAGACCACCAATTCCGGCAAGTCCATCTGATGAGAAGTATAGTTTTCTGTCATCCGAGATGTAAGGGAACATTTCGTTTCCAGGGCTGTTGATATTTTTCCCCATGTTCCTAACCCTACGGAAGTTTCCTCTACGGTCCATTTTGGATTGGTAGATATCGATACCACCTCGACCACCTTCTCTGTTGGAAGCGAAGTACAATGTGCTTCCATCAGGGGAGAAGGATGGGCATGCATCCCAGGCTTTTGGGTCGGATATTTTCAGGAATTCAGGCTCGGTCCAGGCACCGTCTCTGAATTTGGAGATATACAGGTTAACATCCTGATCTCCTTTTTTCCTTCCGTCATTACCTCTTGCGAAAATCATGGTTTTGCCATCTTTCGAAAAGGTGGCACTTGCCTGATGTCTTTTTGGAAGATTAACCAATTCTTCAAACGGGATGGCTACCCCGGTCTTTTCCGTCGCATCATCAAACTTGAAAGTATAGATACCGGTGAAACCCTTTCCGTCACCAGGGAAAAATCCAACGGAATTTCTGGAGGTCGTGAACACCAACTCCTGGTTGAAAATCACCGGTGAGTACTCAGCTTCCGGAGTGTTGACTACATCTACGTTCGAGATCTCGTAATAGTTCTTCCTGTTCATGATCTCTTGAACCTGGTCCAGATTCTCGATCATCATCTTGGAGTAGGCTTTTCTATAGGTGCTCTGACCACCCTTCATGTAACGGGTGTAGATCTCTTTTGCCTTGTCGTATTTTCCGTTTGCCCTTAAGGCTTCCGCATAAAGGAACATGGTTTCATCATCCGCCTTCTGATTCTCCACCAGGTACTCGAAATAAGGAAGGCCATCTTTCAATCTGTTGCTCTGACGATATGCCTGGCCTATTTGTTTGGCAGCCTGTGCTGTATCCGCGCCATCCGCAAGGGCCTCATTGTATTTCTCAATAGCGCTTTGGTATTCCCCTCTTTTAAGCTTCTTATTTCCCTTGTTTACGTACTTATGCAGACCTCCGGAACAAGCCAAAAGAGCAGCCGAAAGCGCCACAACAAAAAACCTGCTTAAACTCTTATTCATTGGTAAATTATTAGACGGATTTCTAAAACCAGGATGCAAATTAATGAAATAATAACTCTGATTTTACCCCTATGTGAGAAATAGGAGAAAAATCACTGTTTTACTGTTGAAAAATACCTGCTTCCCAAGGCGCTTGACGCCGGAATCATCAATTCCAGCTCCAGATCGGCCTTTTTTACCACTTGGTTGTTTAGAATTTCTGTTGCTTCGGTGATATCCCCGGCTTCGATGGTTTTTTGAAGATCCAGGAATCCTACCTTATCAAATTTTCCGTTCTTCATGAAGAAAAAAGAAGCATTGTCCATCAGGTTTATGCCAAGCTGAATTGAAGCTTGGTTTACGAACTTGATGAGTGTATCTGTTGAGCATCCGCTGGGTGGCCCTTCGGGAGTCTCAGCTCCTACGATCAAAAATTGATCTGAATAGAAAGTATAGCCACCCTTCACATTAGCTCCATGACTGGTCCATTGCTGGATGAAACGGTCAAAGCCTTCTTTTACGGATCGAATTTCCTCCTTATTCAATGACCTTTCTCCCTTGAAGATCCAAACCTTTGCATTGCCGGAGAGGCTGTCAAAATCGATTATCATTTTACTTTTCCTGTTGCTTTTCTACAAACTCTGCTATATCCAACACTTTTACCTTGTCTTCTTGTTCCCGGAGCTTGACACCATCCGATAACATGGTCATGCAGAACGGGCAGGCGGCGGCGATGAAATCGGGTTTTTTTCCCAAGGCTTCATCAGCCCTCTCAAGATTTACTTCCTTGTTTCCATTTTCGGCATCCTTGAACATCTGAGCACCACCGGCTCCGCAACAAAAACCCTTTTTTCGGGATCTTTCCATTTCCACCAGATCCGAGTCCAGTTGCTCAAGGACCGACCTGGGTGCTTCGTAAATATTATTTGCTCTTCCCAGGTAGCAGGAGTCATGGTAGGTGATCTTCTTACCCTTGAATTCACCGCCCTTTTTCAATTTGACCTTACCGGTATTGATCAGTTCCTGGATATACTCCGAATGATGCAGGACCTCAAATTTTCCACCCAGCTCCGGATATTCATTCTTGATGGTGTTAAAACAATGCGGGCATGCGGTCAGGATCTTCTTAATTCCGTAGCCGTTGAGGATCTGAATGTTTGAAAGCGCCTGCATCTGGAAAAGGAATTCGTTTCCCGCTCTTCTGGCCGGGTCACCGGTGCATGATTCTTCATCTCCAAGCACGGCAAAATCGATTCCGGCTCCATTCAAGATCTTCACAATGGAACGGGTGACGTTTTTGTAGCGGTCATCATAAGAACCGGCACAACCAACCCAGAATAGGATCTCGGGTGATTTGCCTTGAGATTGCAACTCAGCTACTGTTGGGATCTTGATCATTCCTCGGTGTTTTTTAGTTCGTTGGCCCAAGAAAACCTCTCTGCAGCGGGAAAGGCCCAGGGGGCAGCGTTGTTTTCAATATTTGTCATCATCGATGTCCACTCGGTTGGGGTTTTGGATTCCTCCATGACCAAATACCTGCGCAATTCAAAAATGATCTCCAGCGGATTGATCTGAACCGGGCAAGCCTCCACACAAGCCTGACATGAAGTGCATGCAAGGATCTCTTCCTCGGAGATATAGTCACGGATCAGGGTCTTATCTCCCTTGTCAAAATCCTTGTTCTTGCCCAGATCTTCCATTCTGTCCCTGGTGCTCATCATGATCTTCCTTGGAGATAATTTTTTTCCCGTTTGGTTGGCCGGGCATTGTTCGGTACACCTTCCGCATTCGGTACAGGCAAATGCGCCGAGAAGGCTTAGTTTGGATAGTTGATCGACATCCTTGGCTCCAAAACTCTCGGGAGGATCTCCTTCGGAGGAAGCCGGCATGCCCATCATCAATTCCACCTCCCGGGTGATGTCAGGCATATTGTTCATTTTGCCTTCGGGGTCGTTTTCAGCATAATAGGCATTGGGGAATGCCAGGAAAATATGGAGGTGTTTTGAATAGCTCACATAAACCGCAAAACCGAATATTCCCAGAATATGGAACCACCAAAGGCCCCTTTCCATCACCACCAGAGATCCATCTGAAAACGGATCAAAAAGGAAGCTCAGGCCTGCTGAGAAAAAGAAGCTGCCGGTCTCTGCATAGCCCTCAATACCTCTTCCCTGAAGATTCTGGTCAGCGGCATCAAGCAGCAGTATGGCACTTACCAGGAGGATCTCGATGATCAAAATAAGATTCGCATCAAGCTTTGGCCACTTGGTCATCTCAGCCGAGTGGAATCGCGGAACATTGACAAATAGTCTTCTGAAAAGGAATACAAGGCAGGCGACAAACACCAATATGGCCATCAACTCAAAAAAGCTGATCAGGAAGGTATACAGGCTTCCAAGATAGGGTGCGAATAATCGGTGAGTTCCCAGGATCCCATCCAGAATGATCTCCAATACCTCGATATTGATCAGAATAAAGCCTGCATAGATGAAGAAATGAAGTATGCCCAGCACGGGTTTATCGAACATCTGCTTTTGCCCGAAAGCAAAAAGCATCATTCTCTTAAAGGCTTTGGAAGGATCTACCTTGTTTGGGGATTCCTTACCGAGCCCGATCAATTTTGCGATCAATGAAAACCTGCGGAAGAGAATGAATCCAAATATTCCAAGGATGATGATGAAGATTGCCTGGGGTATTAAGCTCATAATTTTATCCAATTATTGGCTTGCATGATTTTAAATAATGGGTAGTTTTGCACTCCCAAATTCGGCTGGTGATGTAGCTCAGTTGGTAGAGCAACGGACTGAAAATCCGTGTGTCGGTGGTTCGATTCCACTCATCACCACTCCAACCTCCTTCGGGAGGTTTTTTTATGCTAAATAAGTAATTAATGGCTTTTGAGATATTTTAACTGAATAATTTCTTTCTCAGTTAGATAACGCCATTGACCCCTCGAAAGGTTTTTTTTCGTTAGTCCTGCAAAAAATACCCGATCCAGTTTTTTGACCTTGTAGCCATAGGACTCAAACAGCCTCCGAATGATCCGATTTTTGCCTGAATGGATCTCAATTCCCCATTCATTTCGATCCTCACCGGTTTGAGCAAGCTTATCGGGTTTAAATTCCCCATCCTCCAGTTTGGTGCCATTGAGGATCTGCACTTCATGATCCCTTGTCAATGGTTGGTCGAGCAACACAGCATAGATCTTGGCGACCCGGGAAGAAGGATGTGCCAGGGATTTGGTTAGGTCACCATCATTGGTCAGCAACAAAAGTCCCGTTGTCATTCGGTCCAATCTGCCGACAGGATATACCCGCTCTTTGACCTGATTGCGAACCAGGTCTGTAACGATCTTTCGCTGATGTGTGTCCTTGAGAGTTGTGATATAATCCTTGGGCTTGTTCATCAGGATGTATACCTTTTTTTCACCTTGGATCGGTTTGCCATCCAGAAGGATCTTGTCTCCCTGATCAACGCGGACACCCAATTCTTTGACGAGTTTTCCATTGACCTTGATGCGGCCTTCGGAGATCAGTTTATCGGCTTCTCTTCTTGAGCAGACCCCTGCATTGGCAATAAAGCGGTTCAAACGAACCTTTTCAGGGGCATTCGATACTTTGGGAGAAGCTTTTCTATTCTGCCCCTTCCTGGTCATTTCCCTGAGGTTCCTCTTTATGAACGATTCCCTCCTCCGGGGTGATCTCGTTCTGCTCTTTCTTAAAATCTTTTAAGGTAGGCAACTCTTCTACTGAATTGATTCCGAAATAATCAAGAAATTTTTGGGTTGTGCCGTAGAGAATAGGTTTTCCTACCGTATCTGCCTTTCCCTTGATCTCAATGAGTTCCTTCTCCAGTAGCTTTTGAATGGAATAGTCGCAGCCAACCCCACGGATCTTTTCAGCTTCGATTTTTGTCAGAGGCTGTTTGTAAGCAATAATCGAAAGAGTCTCCAGAGATGAATTGGACAGCCTCTTTTTGGATTTCTGCTTGAGTAGAATGGAAACCGATGCCTGGTATTCAGGTTTGGTCAGAAACTGGAATCCACCGCCTGATTTGATCAGGTTGAATGAAAATTCCTTCTGTTCGTATTTTTCCCTGAGTTCTCCCAAAACCTTTTCGATGTCCTTGGCAGGTACCTTGGCATCGAACATCTCGGCAAGGCAGTTTTTTAGGTCAGTCTCTGAAATGGGGTCCGGCGAACAGAAGATTAAAGCTTCAACGTGGTTTTTTAAAAAATCCACATTAACTCTGCTTCAATTTTGCCTCGATGGAATGCCTGGTATGCGGAACTGCTCTCAACCTTTCCTTGCTGATCAGCTTTCCTGTTTCGATACAGATTCCGTAGGTCTTGTTTTTGATCCTGACCAGGGCGTTCTCAAGTTGTTGAATGAACTTGATCTGCCTACCAGCCAGTTGATTCAGGTTTTCTTTTTCCGTGGCAGCTGCGCTGTCCTCCATCACGTTGACATTATTCAAAGTGCTATCAGCTCCCTCGTCGTTTTTACGACTAAGGCTATCCTTGATGTAGTCAAGCTCTTTCTTGGCCTTGTCTAACTTTTCGTGGATGATCTCCTCGAACTCTTTCAATTCGTCATCCGAATACCTCAACTTTTCTCCCATGCCCGAAAATTTGAATAATACTAACTAAATCACGTCAACCGAAGAGCCTCCCGAGTGGTCAGCTTTTTCGAATTGGTGCGCAAATATATTTATTTGTCACATGAAAATGATTCTTATTTCCATAATTGCTTCCCTTCCATTGTTTGGGAATATGGCAAACGGACAAGCGAAAATGAACAAAAAGGCAGTATTGGTGATCCATGGTGGGGCGGGGGTCATTTCCAGGGAAAATCTTTCCGAATCCATGGAAAAGGAGTATCGGAACGAGCTGGCCAAATCGTTACAGATCGGCTATAAAATTTTGAAGAAAGGAGGTTCAAGCGAAGAGGCTGTTGTAGAGGTGATCAGCAATATGGAAGATTCTCCCCTCTTTAATGCCGGGATAGGTTCGGTACTCAATGAAAACGGCAATGTAGAGATGGATGCTTCCCTGATGAGAGGTGATGATCTTGCCTGTGGTTCGGTAGCCGGGGTGAGAAGAACAAAAAATCCGATCCGTGGGGCCAGAGTTGTCATGAACGAAACCAAGCATGTGTTCATCATCGGTGAGGGTGGAGATGTGATCGCGGAAAAATATGACCTTCCGGTTGAGCCTCCCGAGTACTTTCAAACAGAGCGAAGGCTCAAGCAGCTCGAGGAAAGGAAAAAGCAAAATGATCGGAGAGGATCGCTGATTTATGATGACAGCAAATTCGGAACCGTAGGAGCTGTAGCCCTTGACCAGTCCGGGGATCTATGTGCCGGAACATCGACGGGAGGCACCTCGAACAAATTGATGGGCAGGGTGGGTGATAGCCCTCTTATCGGTTCGGGCACATATGCATCCAATAAGTCCTGTGGGGTTTCATGTACCGGTGATGGTGAATACTTTATCAGGTCTCAGGCAGCAAATACCGCAGCCGCATTGATGGAATTCGGAGGAAAAACCATTGAGGAATCATTGAAATCCGTGATGGATGATCATGTTGGCCCCTTGGGGGGGGTAGGGGGATTGATAGGCCTGGATAAGGATGGAAACTACTCCTGGTATTTTAACTCCAAAGGCATGTATAGGGGTGTTCTTTTTGAGGACGGTACCATGCTAGTTGAGATCTTTGGGGCGCCTTAAATTCTTTTTGATCCTTATACCCACTCCCAATTCGGTGAGGTCGGCAATGAAACCCTCAGTTGTCTTTAAGGCCAGTCTTCCAAATAACCAATCAGAAAAATCATAGCGCAAACCTACCCGGGCCCAGACAAACCCTTTTTCGTTGCCTTCATAGAGATAAACCCCGACCTGGGTAACAAGAGAAACCTTTTGAACAACAAGGTCATGACCAATATGAACTCCAACATGGGAAAAGTCGGTCCAGTCATGGGTGGAGTCAGGATATATGAAGTTGAGCCATCTTTCCATTGATCCGTCATAGATATAATCGAATCCTACACCGATCCTTCCCTTATGGGCATACTTATAGGCCCCGTCGATGGTCCAAGTGAATATCGGATGATAGGTATCCCTGTCATCCAGGTCGGCGGAGGTGGTTTTCAAGCCACCGGAAACGGCGCTGTAGAATTCAAGATAGCGTTGATGCGGTGGCAGTTTCCTGATCTTGTATTGCGGTCGTATTTCGGGTTGAAAATCAGGGTCTGAAAGTCTTGTAAAGCTCTTGACCGGATTCAGGTGATAGCGCACACCCACGTTCATTCCATACATATTTAACCCCTTGTTGGGAGTCCTGATCGCACCATTGGAATAATGCGTGAAGTCGAATCCCAAAGAGAGGTCGATGCGCTCGCTCAGGTGATAGAACGCAACCAGGCCAAGGTTGAAATAGATATTCAGCTTGGAACCGAGCACATCATTTCTCGGATTTTCAGCTGAATCATATTCTCTGAAATTGAAGGCCAGTCCCGAGCTGAAGTCATAAGTGAGGTCTACCTTTCCGCCTCGAACGATGGGAACATTAAAGAAGAAGAACGCGGCCATAGGATTTCCGATCTCCTTGGGGCTGTTCACGTTCCCATGGAAGAAGCCGAACCCGTAGCTGGGAAGCTTGTAAAGATTTTGCCAATCCGCCTTTCCTGTGGATTGAAACCCCACTCTTACTTCTCCTGAATAGTAGTTGCCTTTCAGTACATCATCCAGGCTGTCGGTATGTCGTACGAAGTTTCCAAAATGCCCCTTGGCTTCAATAAAATTGAAGAAACCGAAATTTTCCTTTTTCCCTTTATCTGCACCATCCTGTGAAAAGGAAAGATGAGGACCCAGGAGAAGAACTACGAGAACAAAGTTTCGAACTCTATCGATCATCCCGGGTAAAGAATTTTCTGGGTTTGGGTCTGTAAATATTTCCTGTCGGCACATCTACTATGAGCCCCAGTCCAAGTAAGAGGAAATCTCCGGCCAGATAGGCAGGATGGGCCTCCAGGTCCAATTCCTGATTCAATATAGTATCACTCCCGTTTTTGACATGAAGGCTTGAGCCCGGCAGTATCACTCCCTTGCTGAGCTTATACTTGCCGGGACCTGTTCCGATCTGATTTCCATCCAGATAGATCTCAGCATCTGCCGGAATATACTCACCTATGACAATGGAATTCTTTTTACCTCCCAAAACCGTGGCACAGGAGTACAGGAATATCATGGGAACGATCCCAAAAAGAATCTTAGATCTTAACAAGGGGAGCTTTCTATTTATTTGACGTATCCACCCACACCAACAATTTTTTTAACCCTTTTGGTTTTTTGACCGGGCTCAAAAATGCTGACCAAAACTATATAATTTCCGAATGAAGCCTTTTGGTTTTGATCAGAAAATCCATCCCAAACGAATACACTTCTGTTGCCCAAAACCTGTTGGCGGGCAACATTCCTGAACAGATTTCCATCCGCGGTATAGACCTCAATAGAGATCAAGGCCTGTATTCCACCTGAATTGACCCTGATCTCAAGCATGTCCTGGTATCCATCGCCATCGGGAGAAAAGATGGCTGGATGCACGCCGACCAATTCTTCAGTAACAGAATTACCAAGATATTGACTGTTGGGAAGTCCGGGAGTTCCGTACCCGCTTCCGGATGAAGCGGAAGTCCAGTTGTTTTGATCGAGTCCTGAATTTTCGGGTATGATCTTCTCGAGACTCACATTTTCGGTTTGATCGAGCAGGGCAAAATGCATGTCTTCATCATATATTGCTTTGTCCAATACCAGGCTATCTGCATATCGCAGTTCCAGGATCCCTTGATCATCATTCAGTCCTGGTAATGAAATCTCCTGAATTAATGTTTTCGGAGGAGTCTTGGGAAAAGCATTTCTAACGGAGGTTGAATCCTTTGTAAGTACGAAGAAGTTTTTGGGAAGAAGGAGGGGATCTGAGAATTGAAGTCCTATGGAATCTCCCGGTTCTTCCGCATCGGTTGAATACCTCAGCCAAATTCGGTCACTGAGAATTGACACTTCTCCAAGGATAAATAACTCCAGAAATTCTGCAGACCCTGTCTTATGATCAAAGAGTATTTCGTTCAGGATCAATGTCCCTGGTTTAGGGGTTTCCGGCTTCAAAAGACTGCCAGACGGAGTATTAAATCTTATCCCGGCGCATGAATAGAAATCCTTCAGGCGCAGATCATTGTCATTTTGATCTACCGAGCCAGAAGAAAGTACTATTCTGGAAAAGCTGCCATCTGCTTTGCTGAAGATCGGATCAAACACTTCACCGGATCCAAATTCAATTTTCCCATTCGAGAGGCTCTTTAAAGTGTCGACCCTTTTGTTCAGATTGATGATCAGGTTGGAGTCTTGATCAAAGTAGGCTTCGGTGATTTCGGGGCTTTTTTCTCGAAAAAGGGGATCAAAGACTGAATTCTGCCCTCCGGGAGTTCCTCCTGCGCTGTGTATAGAAACTTCCCAGTTTTTCTTCCTTTCGCAGAAGGCATTCGGGTGGATCAATTCGATCGATCTGCCTTCCAGCTCTGCTTCATTGAACAACTCAAGATTGAAATTGATCTGCTGCAAGGTCCTTTTATACTGATCCTTAAGCAAGATCACATCTCCGGAATTGTTGATGGAGGGAATACCGATGTCCAGCCAATTCAGCGGATCGGAACTAGGATTAGACGAGGACAGTAACAGATAGTCTCCCGGGAACAAGTTTCTTTCCGGAAGCGAAACCCCGCCTGTCAGATCCGAGATCTTAACCCCCGAGAGGTCTACCACGGAGTCTCCCGCATTGAATAACTCGAGGTATTCCCCGCTAAATCCATTCTCGGATTCGATAGGAAGATACTCGGTCAGCACAATGTCCCCAAGGCCAGGTCTTTTTCCGATGCCAAATTTTTGCTCCGGAACAGAAAATGTATTTTCATCGCAGTCTTTCAGGGAATCGGCTGAAAAGAAATAGGTGTTGCCAAGAGTCAGAGAGGGTCTAAGCTCGAGAAGCACCGAATTGAAATGTAGCGTATCCAACCAGGAGACGGTATGGACGAGGGTTCCGTTCGAGATGGTATACTTGTATCGATTGAGGCTGGACTTCTCGAGACCCTTGGCAAAATCGACTTGAATGAAACCTGTAGAAACAGGTTTGATTTTGGTGACATAGTTCGAGTCTGAATCAGGTTCTGTATTGTAGATAGAGTTGATTTCCCCGGGTGTTCCGCCGGTTGATGAATTTGATCCGTCCCAGTTCAAGAGTCCACCGCAGGGTCGTCCAGGATTCTTAAGTTCCAGGGAATACCCACCGTTTCTTTTTTCCGCATCTGAAAAAAGTGCTGAAGAATAGAAAGTTCGATCCAATACAGAAGAGTCCCTACCGATCAGGAAAATTGAAGCACCGGAATTGACCAAAGGTGGAAAATCCTCCAGTCCCAGGCTCCGACCCAGATACTTATACTCCTCAGCGGCTTCAGGAGAGCAGAGGATTATATAGTCACCTGGCCATAAAATTTCGGAAGGCAGGCTTGAGTTTCGTCCGTTTATCCGGATCCTGATCCCTTCCAAAGAAAGAAAAGCCTCTGTTGGGTTATGCAGTTCAAGAAATTCGTGTTCGGGTAATCCC
Source organism: Cytophagales bacterium (assembly GCA_028282565.1). GTDB lineage: Bacteria > Bacteroidota > Bacteroidia > Cytophagales > CCMP332 > JANQHS01. The sequence continues at coordinate 23,323 of JANQHS010000238.1, forward strand.
ACCTGCGGGACAGGGTCATAGAAAATCTCATTGATGATGATTTCTCCTGGCCGCGGTTTTCCGCGATTTACAATGATCTCCATAGAGTCGGATTCCAATAGATTGCCCTCATTATCCTGGATCTGATTTACCCGGACCCAGGCCGGTCCCTGTTGGAGAGCGTCTGAGAAGATCAACCTTAGCGAAGTGGATTTCTCGGGGATGATTGCGACAGAATCTGGAATCAGGATGGGATTGCCGATTGAGAAATTTTCGGCTTGTGGTTTTTCGTTCGGATCAAGGGAAGAGGAAAAGGAAACTTCAATCTCATATTCCCCTTGTGATTTAACAGATACCAGATCCATATCCCCATTGCGGATGACAAGATCATCAAAGAAGAAAAGATCTCGCCTGGTACTGGTATGCTTAAAGATGCAGGAAAAATACTGTGACGAGACCAAGGTGGTGTCAAATGCATCTCCCTGGAAAATGAAGTTTTGCCCGGTTGCGGAGGTATCAACCTCCAACTCCCAACGGCCATTGTAGTCTCTTTTGACCCTGATAAGAGCTGAATTGGAAGGCTTGCCAAAAAAGCTCGGAAGTCCTGCGATCAGCTTTTCATCGTCTCCCTGACTGGATCTATACAGGTCAACCGCATCATCAGAACCGGAAATGCCCCCGAGCCGCAGAAAATAGCCATCCGGGTTATCTCCCGTATCGGATGCTGCCAGATAGATCCTTGCATGATTTGCTGAGCTCGGGGAGAAATCGCAGTGCACGAAAAATTCCCAGATCTGATTTTTGATCCTGGAGCTTGAGACGGAGAGAAATATTGTCTGGCTTACGGGATTTCCCTGACTTTGTAGTACCAGATTGGAATCAATTCGGAACAGGCCTGTATCACCTGCCCATGTTGGGTTATTGAGAAAATCACCATCGCTGAAGTCCTCAAAAAACTGAGATTGGCAAGGTAAGGATAGGGCCATTGCCAGCATAAGGTTAATCCATTTGATCACTCTATTAATATACCAAATCTTTAGTTCCTTTGCGCAATGGCAGAAGTGAAAATTGCGGTCATTGGAGCCACCGGGAATGTCGGCCAACTCATGGTCTCCCTGATCCCTGAGTACTTCAAGGAAGGGGTGGAACTGATCCCCGCGGCCTCGGAAAACTCTGTGGGAAGATCTATTGAAAGCCCTTTCGGTGAATTGAAGGTGGTTTCTATTGAGGAAGCGTTAAGGAAGAAACCGCATATCGCACTTTTTTCTGCTGGTGCCGATACTTCACTTTCTTATGCGAAAAAATTCACGGCAAAGGGATCCTATGTGATCGATAACTCAAGCGCATGGAGAATGCATGATGAGATCCCTTTGATCGTTCCCGAGATAAATGGAGGCATCCTGACCCAGGATGCGCGTTTGATCGCCAATCCGAATTGTTCGACCATACAACTGACCATGGTCCTGGAGGTCCTGGAGAAGAATTTTGATCTTGAAAGGGTTGTGGTCTCAACGTATCAAAGTGTTTCGGGAGCCGGAAAGGATGCCCTGAACCAATTGAAAAACGAAAGAAATGGCGGGCATACGGGAACACTGCCCTTGAGGCATCCCATTGAGGGTAACGTGATTCCACATATTGATATCTTCCTGGAAAACCGATACACCAAGGAAGAGTGGAAGATCATGCAGGAAACCAGAAAGATCCTCGCCCTTCCCCAACTGAAGATCACCGCGACCTGTGTGCGCGTTCCCGTGGATACCAGTCATTCCGAGTCGGTGAACGTGGAGCTGAAGAAGGCATTTGACACCAACGAGGTGGTGAGATTATTGGAAGGAGCAAAAGGGGTGACTGTGAAAGACAAACCCAAGGATGGACTTTATCCCATGCCGTTGGACTCCACGGGAAGCGATGAGGTTTTTGTTGGCAGGATTCGCAGGGATGATACCCTTCCAAATGGTTTGAATATGTGGATCGTTTCCGATAACCTGAGGAAGGGCGCCGCAACCAATGCACTCCAGATCGCCCGACTTGTCCATGAAATGAAATGGGTTGGGGCTGGGTAAAAACCCATCGGGATCCTGAGGTCCGTTCCTTTCTGAAAGAGAGCGCATCGCTGGATGCGGACTCGGCCTTGCTCAAGATCAAAAAGGGAAGAGAATGGTCCAAAGCCTATATCAAGGCTCAGCTTGAAGGAAAATCGCCATTGCAAAGCAAACTACCCGACCTATGCAAAGAAGGTTTAATCATTCCGCCAAAAAGAGCAATAGAACAGGCTTCATCTCAGATCACGGCCAAAAGGAAAGCCGAATTGTATTCGGGGAAACTCCTGATAGACCTGAGCATGGGCATGGGAGCCGATCTGTTTTTTCTCAAACAGGGTTTTCAGAAGGCCATTGGATTTGAATCAAATGAGGATCTGGC
>JANQHS010000240.1 GCA_028282565.1 Cytophagales bacterium
GTGGAATATTCTCAAATAAGAAAGGGAGATACTGTGATCGATCTGGGTTCGGGTGCGGGAAATGATTGCTTTATTGCTCGCCACGAAACTGGGGCTGAAGGCAAGGTGATCGGCATTGATTTCACTCCGGAGATGATCGACAGGGCGAGGACCAACGCGGAAAAATTGGGTTATAATAATGTCGAATTCAGGCAGGGGGATATTGAGAACATGCCTGTAAATCAAGCTGTTGCAGATGTGATCGTCAGCAATTGCGTGCTAAATCTGGTTCCAAATAAAAAGGCTGTGATAGAAGAGATCTTCAGGGTCTTGAAACCAGGAGGACATTTTAGTATTTCAGATATTGTCCTAATAGGGGAGTTGCATAAAGGATTGAGGGAGGATGCCGAAATGTATGCCGGTTGTGTTTCTGGGGCCATTCAGAAAAGCGCGTACCTGGAGTTCATTGAGGAGGCTGGATTTAAGAACATCAGCCTTCAAAAAGAGAAACCCATTCTGATCCCGGATGATATCCTGAGGAACTATCTGAGCGAAACCGAGATCGAAGAATTCAAAAAAGGCTCAACCGGAATAGTGAGCATTACGGTCTATGCAGAAAAGCTCGGAGGAGTCAAGAAAAAGCCCTTTGCGAGAGCGAAGGAGGTTGCGGCTGCCGATTGCGCCCCGGGTTCTGGCTGCTGTTAGTTTCTGTCCCGTTATTTTTCAAATTATGGGTGGCCAATGATCAGGCCTTACCCCTTACGGTATTATCCACCACTCGGCATTCCGTTTGTTGATTTTTCTTTCGAAAAAGGAATAAGGAAACGATTATTTCTTCGATATTGGTCATAGTAAAAGCCGGTTTCCTAAATTGTTGAGATTGCAATCAGAGCTACCAAACCTACCTCGACCCTAAATGTTTAGTAATACCTTATCCTCTAGGGTCATTTTATCGGGGCTTGGATTCGTGCTTCTCCTTTTCTCGCCCAAATATGTTTATGCCCAGGATGTTGACCTGGAATCTATCTCCAAACAGGATCCGGTAAAGGTCAATGGTTCGTTTTCAGCATTTAATCGTTTCTATGGAGCTAGCGGAATTGAGGATAGGCAGGAGAACTATATCTGGACATTGAGTGGCCGGGTAAACCTGAGTGTCTATGGAGTGGCTATCCCGATAGCTGCGACCATCACTTCACAAAACTCCTCCGTTACTCAGCCCTACAACCGGTTTTCGATACGTCCCTCTTATAAATGGGCAAAGGCTTATCTGGGTTATTCAAACATGACCTTTTCTTCTTATACGCTGGCCGGTCATACCTTCCTTGGTGCCGGTGTGGAACTCTACCCTCCGAATAAGATCAGGATCGCCGCCAACTATGGTCGCTTCGCCACGGCAATTCCTCTTGACCAGCCCACGAATCAGGTTTTTGTTCCAAGCTTTGACCGCTTTGGGTATGGTGGAAAGATCGGATACGGAGATAACAATAACTATATCGACCTTATCTATTTCAATGCAAGAGACGAGGCGGATTCTTGGCAAACTATTCCGGATTCAAGCACTGTGACCCCGGCAGAAAACATGGTATTGGGAACGGCCTGGAAATTCTCCAAGATCAAAAACCTGATCTTTTCCGGTGAGTTTGCCAGAAGTGCATACACACTTGATAGCCGGGATGGGGCTGTGGATGAATCCAATGTTTTTTCCGCCCTTGGTTATGATATAAAATCTTCGACCCTCTTTAGAAATGCCTTTAAGGCTGCTCTTTCCTATCGCCTTCTTAGGCGGCATTTGATATCAGGGAAATATGAGCGGATCGGTCCGAACTATCAGACAATGGGGGCCTATTTCTTTAACAATGACCTTGAAAACATAACAGCTGCATATGCTTCAACATTTTTTAAGAATAGATTGAGCTTCTCCGTAAATGGAGGACTTCAAAGAAACAACGTTGCAAATCGCAAAGCTTCGCAGGTTCGTCGGACAATTGCAGCAGGAAATATTGTCTACGCCAAGAACCCATTTTCTGTTGGCGTCTCATTTTCAAATTACTCTTCCGACATCAGTTATGTTCTGAACGAAAGCTTGGACAGCCTGAATGCCGTGGTAGTCACAACGGCAGTCACCTTATTTGGTACGTATATTTTACCATTCAAGGAGGACAACTCCCATAGCATATCAGCCAATATTAGCAATCAGAGAGTCTCCGATGATTTTACTTCTCCTGAACGCAGCGCCGACAATCATGTGGTGAACGGCTTGATAAACTATACCATAAGATTCAAAAAGAACGGAGATCAGGATAATGTTACTTTCCGGTTCAATTACAACCGCAATGATCTGGGTACTGATGTCTCTACCCGCCTCGGACCGGGAATTTCTGCCACAAAAACATTTCTCCATAAACTGAGAACCACAGCCACACTTAATTATCTCACCCAGGAAGACAACAGAACCCTCAATATTCTTTTGAATGCGGCGCTCAGCCTGAAATCCATGCATACCTTGAGTTTCACGCTGACCTATTTTAACAGATCACTGGTAACCGGTGCTGTGGAGGATACTCCCATACTGACCAATTTTGGCGAAACCACGGCTATCATTGTTTATTCAATCAATTTTTGATGCGAGGCTTAGGAAGAATAAATAGCGCAACCCATAAAATGAGATTCGGCCGGATCTTGCTATTGCTTAGCCTGATATGCCTTTTTGTTGCTTCACAATCCCATGCTCAAAGGTTTCCGGTAGATGCCAATGTGATCCTCATACCACCGCATTCTTTATCGCTCTCCGATTATCAAATTGAAAAAAGCCAGGACTTAATGGTCAATCTGACCCTGAATGATCCCGTTGAAACTTTCTGGGATGTTCGCTTTAGGATTACAGTATCCAACAATGGAACTGATATTCTCCAAACGAGTCCTTCCTATATGCCACAACCTTATCGTTTGTTTCAGTCTGTCTCTGTTACGCTGACCGGTTTCGAATTGTCTCCTTATCTGGATATCAACAATATGGTCGCCCTGAACGGATACGTTCATGCCGGCTTGCTTCCCGAAGGGCTGAATAGCATATGTGTTGAGGTGTTGGATTATAACCGCCAGGACGTTTTGCTCTCTCAAAGAGCTTGTGGTTCGGGCTACGCGGTTCTCAATGACCCACCAATTTTGCAGCAGCCGGCCTGCGATGAGAAGCTGAACTTCCAACCGGCGCAGAATATTCTTTTCAACTGGTTTCCGATGCACATCGGGTCTCCAAACCCTGTGTCGGATATTCAATATCTCTTCCGATTGGTCAGGGTTGAAAATGGCTATAACCAGTTTGAAGCCATGGAGGCAGCAAGTCCCATAGTAGAAGAGCTAACACCGAATGTATCCCTGGTATTGCAATCTCCGATCCTGGAGCCCGGATATACCTATGCCTGGCAGGTTCAGGCCGTTGATGGCTTAACGGGAGATCCGGTGAACATTTTTAAGAATGGAGGAAAGAGTGTGGTTTGCTCTTTTGACTATGAAGAAGATTCCACGGCCGACCTTTCGATCCTGTACAATGACTCCAGCGGAGTTTCCCAATGCGGAGCCTCTTGCCAGGCGAATATTCCAACCAATTCAAACCTGAGGTATGATCTGGAGCAGGGGGATCTGGTCAAGGTCGGAAAGTTTTACATGAAGGTTACAGAAATATCCACCTCTGCAGGAGGCTTTTATACCGGAAAGGGATATGTTTTTATTCCATTTCTTCTGAGCAATATGAGCGTTTCGTTTACCGATCTCACAGTGAATACCGATGACGAAATGTACTCCGGAGATGTGCAAACCGATTCTGATACTCCCTTGCTCACAAGCAATTACTCTGATACCGAAGGAACAATGGCCGTGAACGCTTCTGAGGTTGAAGCGATCAACCAATATGTGAATTCTGAAAATCGTACCGTTAGCAGCGCTTCCGGATCATCATCACCCAGTTCGACTTTAGGACTTCCATTCGCGATAGATCAGACCATAGGAGGGGTGACGACCAACCTGATCATTACAGGAATAAAGTTTGAGAAGGATGTTGCTCACCTGAACGCCGTATTGACATTTGGTTCTCAATCCAATGGTGATCTGATTGCCTTTGGAGGTACAGGGATCTGTTTTCAACCTTTTGGAATCGGTGGTGGAACAGCCCAGATCTATTTATTTCAGGACTTTAGCCTTGGCAACTATGCGGATATTGACCTCACTTTTAAGGCTCCTGGAAATGATAATCCCGGAACCTATGTGACCTTTGATTGCGATGGATTTGTAGAGCTCAATATCGAAGGCGAATATGATTTTCCAACCGATATGTTGGTTGCAGCTGACGGCTCCGGTGACACGGTCACTGCTACCTTCAATATTACGACCACGGAATGGGGGCAATTCATTGCATCCCTGGATATGGATGACTTCGAAGTGTATGGCGTGGATGGATATTCCTTCCAGTTGCAAACGGCATATCTTGATTTTTCGGATGTGGAAAATCCCGATGACATGGAGTTTCCGGAAGACTATGCGGATTCGCTGGAAGATTGGAAGGGTTTTTATCTCTCTGCACTAACGCTCTCACTGCCTGATGATATCAGTCAGGCCTCGGGAAGCATTACGCTCGGGGTTAAGGACGTTCTCATCGATCATTCAGGTGTTAGCGGAAGTGTTTTTGCTACGGATATCGTCGAGTTGAACGATGGTCAATTGGGAGAATGGGCTTTTTCAATAGATACCGTACAGATAGACTTTGTCTCCAATTCTCTTACTGAGGGAAATCTATTGGGCCAGATCCATATTCCGATCATGGACGACTCAAGTTCCCTGGATTATGATGCTACCATCGCTGTCACAACCGGCGGTACCGATCTTTATTTCACCATTCAACCTGAAAATGATATCAGCGTCAGCATGTGGGCTGCTGAGATGACCTTGCTGTCGACCTCCGTGGTCGCAGTTGAAAAAACCAACAATGGCTTTGCCCCTTATGCCGAGTTGAATGGAGATGTTTCAATTTCCACGGTGATCAGTGGATCTCAATTTGATCTGCAGGCGCTGGGATTCGAAGGTTTGAAGATCAACCACCCGAGTGAAAGCTCCAGAATAGCCGTTGACGCTTTCGAGCTTTTCGGGCAGCGATTCGAACAAACAGGTAATTCATCGAGCTCCTCCTCCGGTGAAGTGATCGGTACTACCCCTGAGAGCTCGGGTCAGGAAAGTGTGGCAGGATTTCCAATCTCCTTTCAGAATGTCTCATTCACAGAAGGTACCAATAATGAAGCGGCGATCGGTTTTGATTTGATCCTGAATCTGACGGGAAACGATGTTGGAATAGGGGGCGAGGCCGATATAAGTGTTGAGGGAATATATAATCCTTCCGGTGCTCCTTTTAACGCATGGCAATTCAGCGGGGTCAGCATAAGCACCATTGTCATTAATGCTGAAATTCCCGGGGCAGATATCTACGGAAGCCTTGAGATCTATGAAGGAGACAATGTCTATGGAGACGGCTTCAAAGGATTGTTAAGCGCCGAATTCACCGCAGTGGGAAGACTTGACGCCTTGGCTCAATTTGGAAAGGTGAATGGATACAGATACTTCTTTGTAGATGCCAAGTACCTGTCCAATGCACCGCTTATCGACATATTGGGAGTCGGTCTTTATGGTTTTGGGGGAGGTATCTGGCATCACATGACCAGTGATATGAGCGGAGTCAGCATGGACCTTGCCGGTGGTCAGCCGCTTCTTCAGGTTCCGAGTAATTTGGGGGTAAGTCTTTCAGGTATACAATATGTTCCGAACAACGGAACTCTTCTCGGGTTGAAGGCGACTATCATTGCCGGAATACAACCCAGCGGTACCACCTTTAGCGCTGATGCCACTTTTGGAATGGAGTTCGGCGTGAATAACGGGTATCCGGTGATCAACAAGATATCCTTCCAGGGTGATGGGTATTTTATGGCCCCGGGGGGAAGCATTCTAAACCGGGATGAGTCAGAGGTTACAGGTACCGTTTATGCTGAATTAGATATTACTGATATCGAACACCCGATCCTGGATGCCTATGCGACCATCAATTTCAATAAGGATGGAGTAGTGGAAGGAAATGGAAACGGACATCTTCACTTTAAGTCCACCAGTGATGCCTATATCTGGGTAGGGCAGCCTTCGAGTCGGGTCAATGTTCTCGTTGCAAACACTTTGAACTTCGGTGCTTATGCCTGTATGGGAACACAGTTGCCGGCCTTCCCTTCACCTTCAGATGTGATACCCGGCTATAACAAATCGAATCCTATGCAGCCAACGATCTCAGGAAGCGGATTGATGTTCGGAGCTTCCCTGGATATGCCATCGAAGTCCTATCATTTCGGGCCGTTTTATGCTTCGGCATCTTTCGGTCTCGGGTTTGATGCCGCCCTGCTCCATTCCACCTCTGCAAATTGTACGGGCGTCAATGGAAGCACCTTTGGTGTGGATGGCTGGTACCTTCAGGGGCAGGCCTATGCCTATGGAAGTGCGAGCCTGGGCATGCATGTGGACATTTGGTTTTATGAAGGAGATGTCCATCTGGTCGATGTAAACGGGTATTTATTGATGCAAGCAAAATTGCCGAACCCCTATTGGTTCAAAGGGGAATTGCACGCGCATTATAGTGTTCTGAGTGGCGCGGTCAAGGGTAACGTTGATTTTGAGTTCCAGGTGGGCAGGGAATGCCAGGTAACGGTACAGGAAAACCCGATCGCAGGGTTAACCATCATAACCGATATGTCGCCGGATATGAGTGCCACAAATGTTTCCGTGATGGCTGCTCCGGCCATAGCTGTCAATATTGCGATCGATGAGGCGATGTCATTTGCCGTTCAGAATGGGAGTTCTTACACAACTGAGTATTATCGACCCGTGATCAAATCTTTTATACTTAAAAAAGACAACGGCTCGAATCATGAAGTGATCGTGGAAAACTCCTATAATGGAAAAGAAGTCAAGGCCAGGGTAAGAGAAATGATGGAAGCTCAAACCTATTATACAGCGACAGCCACCGTGAAATGGCAAAAGAAAACAGGGAACAACTGGGTCGATGTGGCGGATGCCGAGGAGCAAAAATCGGTGCGATTTAAGACCGGTGATAAGCCCTTAACGATTGGCAACGATGCAATAGCACAGGTTTATCCAAAGACGGATGCCAGAAACATTTTTAGCGTGAACTATGGCATGGCCATGCTGCTAAAGACCGAGAGTTGGGATTACCTGGTGGCTAAGCCCGATTATGATTATTACCTGGTGATTGAAGATGTGACCACCGGGGAAAAGGTGACTGAAACTCAAATGTATTCGGGGGCTTTCAATGGCTATACTCTATTGGTCGGCCTGGATGCGAACATGAACAGCTATTTCAACAATCGTAAGGATCACATTATCAATGCCCGTTTTGTGGGAAGATTTGTGGGTGACACGGTTGATGTGAATAGTTCATCAGGGACCCAAACGGTGAACAGTTCCAACAGTGCAGCCGCAGATATGACCATAGAGACCAATACCATCACAAATGTGGCGACTTCAGCCAATGCTGACCTGGAACTCTTTGACTGGTATTTTCGAAGGTCTTTTTACAATTCCTCATCTGCCAAAGTCAATGATATAAGGACTTCTCATGTTTCTACCTACAATGCCCCGGTGGAATATCCCTATAATGTGCTTGGCATCACGTTGTGGACCAATTGGGATGTTATTGCAGCCAGGAAAAAGACCATAAACTTCAAGACCAACAGCCATACGGAGGGCTTTGATGCTTATGAGCAGGGCCTTGAAAACTCTGCCATCGACTACATCTCGATCGGGAAGCTTATTGACTTCTACGAAGTGGAGAGCTGGCCAGGCTCAAGTTCCAGCCTTCTTCAGAACTGGTTTACGGGATGGTACACTAATGTGATAACTCAATACCTGGTTATTTATCCGATGGCTATGACTCATAAGATTTTATTTAATGATAATTACGCCAATGCCATTGTCAATTATCTACCTGCCTATACTGTGGATGCTCCAAGGTTTTCATCAGATGGCACCATCAACACCTACTTTTCATCAAGTAACAGAAAGTACTTGACGGCTGGAGAGAAATCAAGTGGACAAGCTTTAAATGGATATACCGGATCAAGCACAACCACCCTGTTGCGACTTGAAATATTCAGCGAACAGAAACTGAACAGCCTTCAATCAACGCTATGGAATAGCTATTCCAAGGTATTGGGTGTGCCCAAAAGCACTTTTGATCCAATTCGAAAGGGAACAATGCGAAACACCAGCGGAACCCTTGATGGAGCAAAAATCAAATACCACCGGGACTACTACGAGGGCAGCGGGAATGTGCATACCGGAACCTTCACTGTTGATCTGTAATATGAATATTGGATTGAACATAGGGCCAATTATAATGAGGATCAGCTCCTTGAGTTTCTTGTGTTTGCTAGGACTTGGGATCCTTGTTTCAGGGAATGGATTTTCTCAAACCGACTCAACGGAAAGCGAACCGGATACCGTTCAAATCAACAATTTCAAAAACCGCTTCAAATCATCCCTCGAAAAGGATCAGAAGAAGAAGGATTCCATACAAGATCGCAGGGTGGAAGAATCCGAAAAAGGGGATATCGGTTATATCGCCATTCAGACAAAACAATACCCTGACTCAATCGTCATACGCTGGGCTCCCTCAAATCGCTTGCTATGGCTGATGGGCAAGGATTATGGCTATGTCCTGGTCAGGCGGACATCGGAGAGAAGAAGCTTTGAAGATGTTCAAAACCTGAACAAAAAGGTTGTCAAAAGGCTTGAAGAAAGAGGGATCAAAGTTCCGGATGCGTCCGATCCCGAAAATCTTCCTTCGGAGAACGAAATGAGGGCATTCCAATCGGAGATCGAAAAGCTGATCAGAGAAGATGCAGATGTCTTTTCCGATATTCTTCCGGCGCCCGTAGATGAGTTTCTTGCCCCGTATAGTGACCCGGTCAAACCCTATGATTCGGCCACCTGGGCTCCCTACTTTCCAACGGAGGATTCCTACGCACTCCTTGCTGCCGGAGTCGTTCATGGTGCTTTGGAGATATCTCCTGATGTCGGGTTTGCATTAAAAGGGAAGCAGGAGAATTCGGTATTCGGAATGACCCTCATCTCGGCTGATCTTTCCCGGTTGGCAGCTAACGGACTTGGACTGCGCTTCGTCGATACCGATGTGGAAAAGGGAAAAAACTATAGCTATTCCGTATATATAGCTGATTCGCTTTCCCAGGTTCCTTTCGAGAAACTTTCGCAGGAGGAACAGCAGAAAAGGACTTTCAGGGCGGTGAATCAGGATCCCACGGGATCGAGTATTCTGGAATATGAAGGGGTAATGGAGGAGAAGGAGGTCGTAGGTCTGGTCACGCAAAGCCTGGATCATGAGATCCAGTTGCATTGGCCGGTCATGGCAAACCGCTTTACCGGATTTCTGATCGAAAGGAGTCCGGATGGGGGAAAGACCTATGAATTGATCACCCAGCGCCCTTTTATGGGCACCACATTTGATAAGGTGATGGACACCCTGGGGACATTGGTAGAGCATTACCGTTTCCGGGACTCTGTTGAGTTTAACTATCATACCTATACCTACAGGGTCAGAGGTGTTGATGCTTTTGCGGATGAATCCCTGCCGGCTCAAATAGAAGGAATGGCCATAGATCAAATTGATCCTTTCGTTCCACTCATGAAAACCGCGGAGTTCAATGAAGAAACAGGACAGATCAAAGTGGTATGGACTTACCCTCAAGTTCCCGATGACTTTGAAAGTATGAGCATTGAATATGGTTTTTCAGCAGGGGGGGAGTATAAAGAGCTGGATCAATTGGAAGTCGAGGATACCATGTATTTCCATCAGGTCTTGCCATTGGAATATGCCCACTACTTCCGGGTCGCGGTAATCGATACCAATGGTCGAAAAGCCTATTCTGACCATATTTTTACTCATGTTCCGGATACCGTTCGCCCGGTCAGGGTTACGGGACTGAACGCGATTATCGACTCTGCAGGAACGGTGATGCTGAGTTGGGACAATAGCCATGAGGAAGATAAAACCTTCAAGGGGTATAGGGTCTATTATGCCAATTCCAAAAGGCATGAATTCAGCCAATTGACCAATGAAGCAAGCCCGGCCGCTTCATATACCTATCGTATTCCTCTGGATAACCTGACCGAGTCAATATTTTACAAAGTACAAGCGGTTGACCAGAGCTTTAACCTTTCCCAATTCTCTGAAATCGTTGAGGCCAAGAAGCCGGACACGATTCCTCCGGTTGCTCCGGTATTTCATACACCCAGGGTTTCTGAAACAGAGATCATCCTGTATTGGGAGCCAAGTAGCAGCAATGATGTGGTGAACCATCAGTTGGTGCGAATATCAGGGGAAGGAGATACCCTCATCAGGAACATCCCGGACAACGACCAGACTTCATACTCCGATACGGAAGTTGAGAAGGGAAAAAGCTACAACTATATCCTATTTGCTCAGGATGATGATGGAATGACTTCCGAACCCTCATTTCCGGTCGGAGCAAAACCGGTGGACAAAAAGAGGCTGGAACCCGTAGAAGACCTGCAGGCACGCTACAATAAGAATTCGAAAGAAGTAAAGGTGACCTGGAAATCGGATATTGACGATGAGGATGCGCGCTTTGTCATCTATCGAAATCTCAATGACGAAAAGGTGAAGAGATATGAAATGGTAGATAGTAAAACATTTAAAGAAACCGTGAAACATAAGGGAACCTATTATTATGCGATCAGGGTGATCAAAAAGGATGGATCAAAAAGTGTCCTTTCCGATACGGTCACCGTGAATGCCGAATAGGAGAGTTAAATGTCTTTTTTGGGATTAACATATCGACGACATAGACCAATTGAAAGTTGGATCCTGGTCCTGGGATTGGTCCTGGTTCTAAATCCATTTTTCGGCTTTGCTCAGCTTTCCGGTACCTATGTCATCGGTTCTTCCGGGACTGCCGATTATGCCAATTTTGGGGCCGCTGTGACCGACCTTCAGGCCCAGGGGCTTTCCGGGGACGTCAGGTTTGAAGTCGAAAACGGAACCTATACGGAGCAGGTCGAGTTGTTGGGGACTTCAATCAATAATTCAGGTACTTTTTCTATTACCATGACAGGTCAAAACCAGGATAGCTCCGCTGTTATTTTGACCTTCGGTTCCAACACCGCCGGTAGCAATCATACCCTTGACCTGGAGGACATCTCCAATGTGACTTTCAGCTACCT
>JANQHS010000276.1 GCA_028282565.1 Cytophagales bacterium
CGGATCATTTTCCTTCTTGAAGGGGAAATATTCTTCAACGGGAGTTCAGAAGAATTGCTGAAGAAATTCAACACCGACAATTTTGAAGAAGCCATTGCCGCATTGACCATGGCGGAAACCAGCTAAAATTATGTGGAGAATATTTCTTTATAGTCTTAAAGACCTAACCCGCAGCCGGTGGATCTTCTTTTATGCCCTTTTCTATTTCTTGTTTACACTCGGGCTATTTCTGTTTAGCGCTGACCTTTCCAAGGCCATTATCAGCTTGATGAACATCACTCTGGTCTTGGTACCATTGATCGCTACCATTTTCGGCTCGATGTATTTTTATAACTCCCGGGAGTTTATAGACCTTCTTCTTTCTCAACCTCTTCCGAGGTATAGAATTTTTGGTGGGCTCTTCCTTGGTGTCTCCCTGTCCCTTGCTCTTTGCTACTTGCTCGGAGTTGGAATTCCATTCGCCATGTATGGCGTTTTTGGATCTGCGGAGATCCTGAATTTCATCACCCTGCTTTTCAACGGGATCATCCTGAGCCTGATCTTTTCGGGGATCTCCATTTGGATCGGACTGGCAAATGAAAACAAGCTGAAGGGTTTTGGCATCGCCATCGTGGTCTGGTTGTTTTTTGCTGTGGTTTATGATGGCCTTCAATTGCTTCTTCTTGTTTCCTTCAGCGACTACCCCATCGAAAAGTTTTCCATTGGGGCTTCCATATTGAACCCCATTAGCCTTTCCAGGATACTCATACTGCTAAAACTTGATATCTCGGCCCTTATGGGATTCACAGGCGCAGTATTTAAAAAGTTTTTCGGCACAAATGCAGGCATACTGATCTCGGTATTTTCTCTGGTATTCTGGACTGTACTTCCCTTCTTCGGCCTGATCCTTGCGTCCCGGAAAAAAGATTTCTAAACCCACAAGGTTTTTTTCCTGTTTATGTCCAATAGGCAGAAAACCACCTTAAAGTAATTTTTGTCCATTAATTCCCGACTTTTGCGGGCTCATTCCATTCGACCAGGAATCTTGATAGAATCCCTACTGAAAAGCTTCTTTTTTTGCTTGTTGGCCATCCTTGCCTCCGGTCAACCGGTACTTGGAAATAATCCTGGAAGCGACGATAAAACCAAAGGGCTGATCAAGGGCTCTCTCAATGACATCATATCCGGAGAAGCTGTAGAATTCGCTTCTGTTGCACTTTCAAATATGGAAGGGAAAGTGGTAGCAGGACTGATCACCGATGAAGAGGGAAAGTTTCAGTTTAAAGGATTGGTGTTTGGAACCTACTCACTCGAAATTTCCTCAGTCGGCTACCTGAAAAAGTCATTGAGTAAAATATCCATTTCGGAAGAAAATCCTGTAAATGACCTTGGAAGGATCATGGTGGGCAGAGACAATAAGACGCTTGAAGAAGTAGAGATTGTCGGAGAAAAAAGAGCGATAGAATATCAGATCGACAAGAAGGTGGTGAATGTTGATCAGCAGATCACCGGAAAATCCGGTACGGCTGTGGATATTCTCATGAATGTTCCCTCTGTAACCGTAGATATCGAAGGGAATGTTTCCCTGAGGGGTTCTTCAGGTTTTATGGTACTTATAGATGGGAGGCCCACCATCCTGGAAAGTACTGAAGCCCTTCAGCAGATCCCGGCTAACTCCATCGAGAATATCGAGATCATCACGAATCCATCGGCAAAATATGTACCCGATGGAACAGCAGGGATCATCAATATTGTCACCAAAAAAGACAAGGCTCAGGGTTTCAACGGAGTGGTCAATGGAAATATCGGGATCGATCGAAAATACGGAGGCGATATCCTTGTCAATCTCAACAGAAAAAAATGGAATTATTTTCTGGGTGCCGACTTTAATCAAAGATATTTTCCGGGATACACCGAGGGTGAGCGCATCACAATTGACAATGATACCTTCTATACAAGATACCGGGGTGATAACTCAAGCGATCGGTTTTTCTGGAATATTCGAGGAGGTGCAGCATTTAATCCTACCAGCAAGGACAACCTGAGCATCGAGTTCAATTATGGTTTCAGAGAACAATCCAGAAAATCGGCTCTGGATTATCAGGAAGGGATTTTCTCAAATGATACGATCAATTCCTATAGGTCGATCAATGAACATCACTTCGATATGGATTTCTATTCGGTCAATCTCAATTACACCCATACATTCAAGAAAAAGCATACGCTGTGGGCGCAATTCAGCACGAGGAACAGAGATATCAGGGAGTACTCTGTGAATTTCCTGGTAAACCCTGATGGATATATTACCTCAGGCCAGAGAAATACCGAAGATGGGCCCGCAAATGTTTTGCAAACCGATTTACAATACTCCCACCCCATTGGTCTAAAGGGAAAATTTGAAACCGGCTATCAAAGTCGAATTGGAAAGAGTACGGATGACACAAAGTTGTTTGCCTATGATACCGCCCAACAGGACTATGTTTATGTGGAGGAATATTCGAACTACACGGAGTATGATCGGGATATCCATGCCCTTTATGCATTGTTCGGGGATGAAAAAGGAAGGTGGGGATATCAGCTGGGACTCAGAGGGGAATACACTTATCGCACAATAAACTCCTCGGTATCCAGCGATGATTTTAAGATCGATCGCCTTGATTACTTTCCTTCTGCCCATCTCTCGCTAGGTCTGAATAATGATCAACAATTGATGGCTAGCTATTCAAGGAGGATTGAGAGACCAAGATCCTGGTGGTTAGAGCCCTTTGTCACCATAGTCGATGCCTTCAATGTGAGACAGGGAAACCCAAACCTGAATCCCGAGTATATCGATTCGTTTGAGCTGAACTATAGAAAGGGGTTTGGCAGGAACTTCTTTTCAGCAGAGCTGTATTACAGGATTACCAACAATAAGGTGGAAAGAATCCAAGAGGTTTTTTCAGAGAATGTCATAATGACCAGGCCTGAAAACGTCGGCACAGACTATTTCTTTGGAACCGAGCTTGCGGCAAGCCTGTCGCTTACCAAATTCTGGAAAGCAGATCTATCAGGAAATATTTTTCATTATTCCATTGAGGGAACCCTACAGGATGAGCCATTTTTCAGAGAAAGCCTTAGCTGGAACACAAGAATGAACAACAACTTTACCATTAAGAAGAACACAAGAATACAGATCAGTACAAGGTATGTGAGCGAGATCGCAAATGCCCAGGGAACGACTGCAGGTTTTTGGGGAATAGATGCAGCCGTCGGGCAGGATTTCTGGAAAAAACGAATGACCGCTACACTTCAACTGGGGAATATTTTTGAAACAGAGAGGCGGGAAACCAGGTCTGAAGGTCTAGATTTTAGAAACTATGATCTGAGCTATAGGTTCGGGCCCATCACGATCCTCACGGTGACCTACAGGTTCAACAATTATGAACAAAGGAGAAATGGACGGGGAACATCCCGTGGAGGAATCTCCAACGATGATTTCTAGCGACCTGACTTGACGATCCTCGAGCTGCTGATCGAGCCATCTTTACCAAAGATCCTCAAGATATAAACCCCATTCGGCAGTTTGGAAATGTCGAGGCCCACATCATTGGACAGAACATCATGGAGTGCCAAAACCGATTCTCCTCTTGTATTGGTAACCACTACTGATGAGATTTCCTGAGCCGATTTGATTTCAACAAGCTCGGTAGCCGGGTTCGGAGATACCTTAAGCCTCACACTGCCATTCGAGCAATCAAAGGATTTCGTTTCGATCACCATGCCCTCAGTTAGATCCACAAGTCGGAAATGCACCAATCCATTTGTCCGACCGACATGATAAACAAAATCCCTTCCTGACTCTCCGGAAACATGCAATTCTTCATTTTCGATCTGCATCCAGGATTCACCGTCTTTGGACATTTCAAGAGCCGGAACTCCAAGTTCTTCGTTTGATGTCACCCAGTGAAGGGAAAGTTCATCTTCTATACACAAGCCTTCAAATTCCTCAATGCTGATCGGCAGAGGTGACTGGATGGTATCCGTTGAGCCAACATAGAAGTTATCGGCTATTTCGCCTAAACTAAGGGATGTCCTATTCACCTGAGGATCACCCGTAGTACCTGCGTTGGTTCCCACTGTTCCCACTACTCCGGAATTAAGCATAAGTCTCAGATCGTTGACATCGCCTATGATACCAAATCCAACTCCTCGTCCACTTAGGTTATATGAGCCACCTGTGATGCCCCCTCCTGTTGAAACAGTCCAGAAACCGTCATAGCGAAGAAATATGGTCGCCGCTCCATCTGTAACCGACACCTCAGAGGTTGTTGTAGTGTTGTCAGGAGAAACGGTGATCGTCCCACCGGGAGAAGGTCCTGTTGAAGGAGCCGTGACATAGAAAGGTCTCGTGCTCAAATTGCTGTTGGCCATAGGAAACAAACCCGCAGCATCACCATCCGCTACGGTTGCCGCATCATAATATCTCGTAAATCCTCCGCCATATAACCCACCATCCGTGTATACAAGCGTACCAGGAGTGGCGGGAGCAGTCCCAAGGGTAAGGGAATTGGATGCGATATCGACGAACCCTGCTGTTAAGGTCAGACTGTCCTGTACTATAACAGCACCCGAAAGGGTTTTCAATCCGGCATTTTCAAAAGTGAGGTTATAGTATTCACCATCGCTAGGCACAAAAACATCCTGAGCACCTGAGCCATTAAAAATGAAGGTGTTGACCGCATCATCGCAATTCATTGTAACACCGGCATGGGAAGCTGCGGCTGAGTACCAAGTGCCCCCATTTAGATTGCTAAAAACCTCTGCACCTCCCACATTCAAAAAGCCTCCCTGATGTACCAATTCACCCGAATTATTGATGGTCCAGTCCGCATCAAAGAGGTCAATATTTCCACCAATGCTCAAATACCCGGTATTGTTGATTATGTGTCCATCATCTGTGGCGCCATTACAGTCGGCATCAGTACCAATGATCAAAGAATCGCTATTTGTAATGGTCGTATTTATTCCTAAAAGCCTAAGTCTGGTGCTTATATTCAGGACTCCGCTGTTTGTTATAGAAGCGTTGTTACCCGGAAATATCAATACGCTCATGGAAATCGTACCTGATGAATTGTTTTGTATAACAGAGCCACCTTCCGGTCTGAGTTGGCCGCCGATATTGATGTCACCGCTTCCCTGGAAATTTGTGGTACCTGAGTTGGTAATTGACAACCTGTCAAGCCCCTGGATTCTGTTTCCAGTTCCTTCAGCCAAAACGGTTATCGGGGTCGACCCGGAAATCAACATTCTCGGACTGGACTGAGCGTTTCCATCAATAATGCTTCCATCCATCAAGATCAGGCTGTCTCCGTTGTTAATGGTCAGCGTCACGCTTGCAGCATTATAGGTTAACGATCCGGTGCCAAAGATCTTGATTTTAGAGATCGAAGAACTAGCGGCCAAATTGATATTCATGGCTCCGGATTCTCCGATGATCACGGTATCTCCTGCGGCCGGGACATTGGACGAAGCCAAGCCTCCGGGGGTTGCTGACCAGGTAGCGGTCGAATTCCAGTTTCCATTGTTTACTATGGCATAGCAAGGATTACATTGGCTGAAGCTGTTAAACGAAAGGAACACAGCGGCAATCGAAAAGGCCAATGAGGTTTTTAAGGATCTAAAGTTCATCTAAAGTCTAATTTCTTCCTTAGCAGTTTCTCCATCACCCCATATGAAGCTATTCGAGGAAAGGGAGAAAAATAATCAGGACATTCTGCCTAATTTGATATAAAAATACGCAATATGAAGCCCCCGCCAAACCCATTCCTGTAAATGATGGGGCAATTGAAATAACAATGAACCCGGATCTGGCCAAAATCGATTATCACCTGTCCCAAACACCAAGAATTCTAACCTCGATCTTGGAAAACCTTCCGAAGGATCTGCAAGACTCCAATGAAGGAAAGGACACATGGAGTCCTCATGAAATTCTGAGGCATTTGATCTATTGTGAGGAAACAGACTGGCTGCCTAGGGCAAAGATCATTTTGTCTGACGCAAAAGAGTTTGAGCCCTTTGACAGGTTCGCCCATTTACATCAAGATGAGAACAAATCTCTTGCCGATCTTCTGAAGAAATTCACAAGACTACGTGAGGACAACCTGCGAGAACTGATGAAGCTTGATCTCTCTTCGACCCATTTGGCTAAAACGGGTATTCATCCCGAATTTGGAGAAGTCACCATGAGAGAGTTACTCTTCTCATGGGTTGCACATGATCTGAGCCACATTTCTCAAATTTGCAGGGTTCTGGCCAAACAATACAAGGCCGATGCAGGTCCTTGGGCCAGGTATATGAGCATATTAAACCAATAATCATGGATTACGAGCTTTTCAGGGAATATTGCCTTAATAAAAAGGGCGTGACCGAGGATTTTCCTTTTGATGCAACCACCGCATGCATGCGTGTGATGGGCAAGATCTTTGCCATCACAGACATAGGCGATGGGGTGGTCGCGGGAGAGGCATTGGGGCCATTTGCGTTTATAAACCTCAAATGCGAGCCCGAAAGGGCGATACTGCTCAGGGAAGAACATGAAGCGATCAAGCCCGGTTGGCATATGAGCAAAAAACATTGGAATTCGGTGCATATGGATGGAACCCTTTCGGACACCCTGATCAAAGAACTCATCGATCATGCTTATCTTCTTGTAGCTGATAGCCTGCCCAAGAAATTAAAGGATGACTTAAAGCAGCTTTAACATTCCCATAATACCTCCATCGTAATATTGCGATGAGAGAATCATGGGAGCTACGAAAACAGAACAATTCCTTTCCAAACACGTGGAAATTGCCATTTTATCGAAAGCATTGGCCCATCCGGCAAGGGTAGCAATACTTCAAATTATGGCTGAATCCAACCAGTGTATGTGTGGTGACCTCGTTGACCAGCTTCCCCTGGCGCAGCCGACGGTATCTCAACACCTAAGAGAACTAAAGCAAGCCGGGCTGATCAAATCCAGCGTAATCGGAAATACCGTAAAATATTGCATTGACCGAGGGGCTTTTCATGAGGCTGTCCTCAAGATCAATCATTTCTTTGGAGAAGTGCTCAATGATTATTCGGAAATCGCTTGCTGAGTTACTGGGAACCTTCGCCCTCGTATTTGTGGGTTGTGGTTCCATCATCCTGGCCGGGAAGAGCGGAGCCTTTGGTCTATTGGGTATCTCACTTGCTTTCGGAGGGGTTGTCACAATAATGGTATACCTTTTAGGCAAAATATCCGGAGCACACATCAATCCGGCTGTTAGCATATCGCTCTTCCTGAGCAATCACTTACGATCAACCGAACTACCTTTTTATATTCTGGCACAATGCTCAGGAGCAATTTTGGCAAGCATGGGTCTTTCATTGATCTTTCCGATGAATGACGATCTGGGCTCCACCAAACTAAATCTTGGAATACTCGGTGGATTGGGAGTTGAGTTTGCTTGGACATTCCTTTTGATGGCGGTGATCTACTTTGTGGCCATGGGCCCTAAGAAATTGAAACCATTCGGAGGGCTTGCGATCGGCCTGGTCATATTTCTGGCATCAATATTTGCAGGGCCATATACCGGGGCCTCGCTGAACCCGGCAAGGTCGCTAGGGCCGGCAATCGTCGAGGGTAATTTCGCCAACCTTTGGTTCTATATGCTCGCACCTGTGCTGGGAGCCATTTTGGTGGTGCCGATCTACAGAAAATTCAAAAAAGATGAGTAAGAAGCTATTGTTCGTTTGTATTGAGAATTCCAACCGAAGTCAAATGGCGCAGGCTTTTGCCAAAATCCATGGAGGAGAAGGTATTGAAGCTTATAGCGCCGGTTCAAGACCATCCGGTCAGGTAAACCCCAAAGCCATCAAAGCGATGCACGAACTTGGGTACGACCTGTCGAGCCATGATTCCAAATCCATTGATGAGGTTCCGCAAGGGCCCTATGAGTATGTGGTCACCATGGGTTGTGGTGATGAATGCCCCTGGATCCCTGCCAAAGAACACATCGACTGGGATATTCCCGACCCCCGAAACCTTGAAGGGGAGGAATTTAACCGGATCCGTGATCTCGTTGAACAGAAGGTTAAGTCCCTCCTCGCTTCTATAGGCTGATCAATCCATCGGCACCTCGATGATCAGGATATCCGAATTCTCTTTGGCCTCAATCTGTATAGATTCAACTGCAGAGATGCCAATGGCGTCCCTGTGTCCGAGGCTCTCGCCTGCTACTTCCGCCGCACCCTCAAGAACGAACAAATATATTCCCTGTTGACTTGAGCTTAAGTCGATCTCCTGCTGCATATCCCGAGAAAATCTTCCTCTGAACATTCTGGCGTTCTGGTGGATCCATACATGACCTCCATCCTTTGTACTACCTAAAATTTGTTGGAAACGATTTTCCTGATCCTTGGGATCGAATTCTTTTTGATCATACCTGGGTTCCACATCCCTTTGGTCCGGAAAAATCCAGATCTGCAGGAAATTGACCTCCTTGTCCCGATCGGGATTAAACTCGGAATGCTGAATACCTGTTCCTGCAGACATCACCTGCACTTCATTCTCCCTGATGACATGTATGTTACCCATACTATCCTTGTGCTTGAGAGAGCCTGAAAGGGGAATCGAGATGATTTCCATGTTTTCATGCGGATGGGTTCCAAATCCCATTCCAGAGCTGACAATGTCATCATTCAATACCCTGAGAGCCCCGAAATTCATTTTCTCAGGATCATAATATCCGGCAAAACTGAAACTATGATGGCTGTCCAACCATCCATGATCGGCATGGCCTCTTTCTTCTGCCCTGTGAACTGTCTTTTTCATTTTTCCTCCTTTTTCCGGTTCAACAACCATAGTTATGCCATTGATTTAAGCCCAGGGAGTTTTCCGGAAAAGAGAGGTTACTTTCTTAGAAAAATACGTATAAGTCAGTCAAAAAGGCAGTCCATACCAATTGGAGATCCGTCAGGCATCTTAGGAGAATCCGGAATTTCAAACTCTGAAGGATTGGATTTGAACCTTTCAATTTCATGGTTGACAAATTTCAAGTGGTCGTCTGTTAGATTTCGACCATAGCCTGCCGGGAAGTTCACCACCTGATCAAAGGCCACCTCCCGCACATACCCGGCGGCATTGGGATCGTTTGAAATAGCCATGAGGCGATAAAGGAGCTTGAGCTCAACAATTCTCTGTATCAAACCCTCATTCCCTTTACTCCGAGCTTGTTCCCAGGTATTGGCCCTGACCCTTGAAACGGCGTATTCAAAAGACGGATATTCTTTGTCTTCAGCGGCAAATTGTTCCATGCGGGCAAGCCTTTGAGGATGAAAAAGGATCTCAAGTATTCGATCCGAAAGGTTTTCCGCTGCCGCCAGGGGATCAAACATCACTCCGGTTCTTGACGGAAAGTTTTCCCTTCCCCTTCCATATCCCGGGGGCCTGGGCGGGATCATTGCAACCAAGCTCTCAGGTAGACCCAGGTTTTCAGGCTTCAGGCAATCGACCATACTCTCAATCGCTTCTTTTTGGAGTTTGGGATCAATTTTTTGAGGAGAAGGCAGATCATCCCCTTTAACGGAATAATGGTATTCCAGACCCCCGATCAATTT
>JANQHS010000306.1 GCA_028282565.1 Cytophagales bacterium
GACCTATGATGATCGGTCCGCTTCCTATGATGAGAACCGATTTAATGGACTTGTCGCGGGGCATCTAAGACTAGGGTATTTAAAAATTTCACAAAGCTATATGATGGGAGTTAAACCCAAAAATTCCCCGGAAGAATTGTGAAAAAAATTGAGGTGATCGGAAAGACCTATTCAGGCATCTTCGAATCTATCCTCATCATGATCCCTTGCTGATCTGCCCTTTTCAGGGCTTTCACTTAGCATCCCGCTCAGGAGGTCCTTGAATTGAAGCCCCCTGGCGTTGTGCTTTTTGCTGATCAGCGAGAATTCCGCCAAGCCATGCAGGGCAAGCTCCATGAAACACGGCTTTTCCTGCTGATCAATGT
This sequence comes from Cytophagales bacterium, assembly GCA_028282565.1. Taxonomy (GTDB): domain Bacteria; phylum Bacteroidota; class Bacteroidia; order Cytophagales; family CCMP332; genus JANQHS01. Next base: position 366 of record JANQHS010000306.1, read on the forward strand.
CCGGGCAAAATCTATTGATCATCTCGGCCAGGCCGGGAATTTTCTCCAATTCTGCCAGATAATCCTTTTGGGGGATATCGCTTTGAATAAAGGCTTCGTTTCCGGATTCAAACCAGGAAACCACTCCCTGGTAAGGGTTGATCAATTCCACATCCTTCTTTTTTCTGAAGTTTTCAGGATCGGGAAACAGGTCGGTAAATCTGGACCTTATGGCTTTTCCGATCAGGCTATATGCAACATCCGCAGCTCCCTCCTGCTCACCCTCATAGACCAGTTCTACCTTGCCGGTGATTGAGGGAATAATACTGAGGAAGTCCCCCATTCTCACCACGGTTTCCTCTTCTCCATTGATCTCAAGTCTCCTTTCGGCTGAGGCAAGGAGATTCTCGAAGGCGGAGATGGTCAGCCTTGCGCTAACTCCGGATTTTTCATCGATGTATTCGCTATCTCTGGCTTCAAAGGCCACCTGCTCGATCAGATCTTTAGCGATTTCGGGAATGTGAATTTTTTTTCGGACCTCGGTTTCATAATGTGCCTCAGATCCGGTGATCTTTTTTCCGGTTTCAATAGACTCGGGATAATGTGTAATGATCTGACTGTCGATGCGGTCCTTCAACGGTGTAACTATGCTACCCCGATTTGTATAGTCTTCGGGATTCGCGGTAAACATGAACTGAATGTCAAGAGGTAGTCTGATCTTGAATCCCCTGATCTGGATATCGCCTTCCTGCAAAATATTGAACAAAGCCACCTGTATTCTCGCCTGAAGATCCGGGAGCTCATTGATCACGAAGATCCCTCGATGTGATCTTGGCACAAGACCATAGTGGATCACTCTGGGATCCGAGTACGGTAACTTTAGACTTGCCGCCTTGATCGGGTCCACATCGCCGATCAGATCAGCAACCGTTACGTCGGGAGTTGCCAGTTTTTCAGTGTATCTCTCTTCTCGATGCACCCAAGAGATCGGTGTGGAATCACCATGTTCTTCAAGGTATCCTATGGTGGTTTCCAGTATGGGTGCAAGCGGATCTTCATGAAGTTCCGAGTCCTTGATCACCGGCACAACCTCATCGAGCAGATTGATCAACAACCTGGCGATCTTGGTCTTGGCCTGCCCTCTCAAGCCGAGAAGGTTGATGCTGTGCTTGGCAAGGATCGCTCGCTCCAGTTCAGGTATTACTGTTTCTTCATATCCAAAAACGCCGGGGAAGACATCGTTTCCTTCTCTGAGTTTCTTGAGGAGGTTTATCCTTAATTCGTCTTTAACGTCGGTCGGAGTGTAGCCGCTGGCCTTGAGTTCCCCAAGTGTTTTGATTTTTTGCTTTTCTTCAGTGCTAAGTTGTCGGTAATCCATTAGAATTTCT
>JANQHS010000315.1 GCA_028282565.1 Cytophagales bacterium
AGAATTGGAAATTGCCCGTCTACCTTCGCGGCTGAGCTCAACACCCTGTTGACCAATGCTTTGTTGTTAGTCGGGATGAAAATATGGGATATGGATATAGAATCGAGTGTATCCCTGTGTATATAGTCGGAGATCTGTTCCTGATCGCTGGGATCAAAAAGCAGAATGGAGTCAAGCTTGAAATTTGTATCCGCTTGGAAAGCACCCAAATAGCTATCCAATAAGGCCGAATCCTTTTCCCAATTATTGAGGATCACCCCGGGATGACCGATAGAGTCGTCATACCATGCACTGTCCCAGGCAAGTTTTGAGAGGCGTTGAGTGCAAACTTCTACCGGGACTTGAAACAGATAACCGTAAGGATTGGCATCGATCAGGTCCATATTTTTCGAGAGCGGATTGATCACATTGATCCTCATCTGTCTTCCGTATTCCATCACCTTTTTGCTTAGGTGCGGGTACATGGGCCCGATGATCAGGTCGGCCTGAGCCAGGGAAGTATCTTGAAGTATCTTTTCAACTGTAAAGCTGCTTTGCTCTGTATCATAGGGTTTTATGACTAAGGGAATTCCTGTTTTACTCAAGGTATCGGCTGCCTTGAGTATTCCTGAGTAAATGGAATAGGCAAACTTGTTTTTGAAGTATTGGTTGTTCTTCTGAGTGAGTTTCCATTTGAATGGAAGCAATACGGCAATATTGTAAACATCCTTTTTGGCCACTCTCTTCGTGGCCATATTGAAGGCTTCCGGATCCAGTTCGAAAAAGTCGATAATATTCTCAAGAAGCATTTCGTCTCCGGGTTCAAACGGAGGAATAGACAGCACTTGTCCCAGGGCAATGCCCACATCCCGATCTTCAGTAAAGGCATAATATATATTCTTCAGGCTGTCACTATCATGGAGTTTGGACAGATAGGCTACCTTCATCTCTTGACCATATCGGATACTTTGTTCCTTTTTCAGGTTTTGAAGTGAGGTGCAGGCGTTCAGATAATCTCCCTGATCGAAGTAGATCTCGGTGAGCAGCAAATAGGATTGATCCACATATTCCCAATCATTGAACTGGGTGACCGAGTGGATCATCATTTGTCTGGCTTGGTAGGGGTATCCCCCTTTTTTTGCTGCAAGTGCAAAATAATAGGCTGCCTCAGCTCTGTATTCAAATTCGGAATTATGGCTACTTAAAGGCTTGAAGACCTCCATGGCAAGGTCATATTTGCCTTCTTCAAGAAGTTCCTTCCCAAATTGGAATTGGGATTCGGGATCATTTTGTGCCAATCCGTCCACACTTAATAGCCAAAAGGCCATAAGCCATATCAGTAGTGAGCTAAGCCGCATTATTCCCATTCAATGGTGGCCGGAGGTTTCGAGCTGATATCATAGACCACCCGGTTTATGCCTCTGACTTCATTTATAATCCTTGTTGATATTTTGCCAAGAATTTCATGAGGGATCTCCGCCCAATCTGCGGTCATCCCGTCTCTTGAGGTAACAGCTCTGAGGGCGGCAACTCTCTCATAAGTTCTTTCATCTCCCATAACTCCTACCGACTGAATCGGTAAAAGGACTGTTCCGGCTTGCCAAACCTTATCATAATGGCCTGTTTCCCTCAAAACATTGATGTATATATCATCTGCTTCCTGTAATAGCGCTACTTTCTCAGCGGTAATATCCCCGAGTATACGGATCGCCAAACCCGGGCCTGGAAAAGGGTGTCTGCCGAGAATATCCGGATCAAGCTCGAGAGCTTTGCCAACTTTTCTCACTTCATCTTTGAATAGAAATTTCAGCGGCTCTACTACCTTAAGATGCATTTTTTCGGGCAATCCTCCCACATTATGATGCGACTTGATCGTGGCCGATGGCCCTTTTACGGAAACCGATTCTATAACATCCGGGTAGATCGTACCCTGACCCAGCCATTTTACGCCGGGAATTTCTTTTGACTCCCGTTCAAAGACATCGATAAAGGTTTTTCCAATGGCTTTTCTCTTGTCCTCCGGATCGGTCAATCCATCCAGAGAGGCATAAAACTCATCTTTTGCATCTACACCCTTGATATTCAGCCCCATGTCCTTATAGGAATGAAGGACTGATTCGTATTCATTTTTGCGTAGCAGGCCATTATCCACAAATATGCAATGGAGTCTTTCTCCTATCGCCTTTTGAAGAAGCAATGCGGCCACACTTGAATCCACGCCGCCGGAAAGCCCCATGACAACCTCATCATCTCCCAGCTGCTTTTGAAGCGAAGCGATTGTTTCTGTTACAAAATGACCGGGTGTCCAACTTTGAGAGCATCCACAGATATCTACAACAAAATTCTCAAAGATCTTTAGCCCTTGGGAGGTATGAAAAACCTCGGGATGAAATTGGACTGCAAATGTATTTTCGTCGTTGACCTGGTATCCTGCCACTTTCACATGTTCGGTACTGGCGATCACCTGGGCCTGTCCGGCCAGATCAGAGATGGTATCTCCATGGGACATCCAGACCTGTCCGTTTTCTTCGATTCCCGATAGTAGGGGATTACCGTTCTCCACAAAGCTGAGGTTTGCTCTGCCGAATTCCCTTTTTGCCGATCTCTCCACCTCGCCTCCCAGGTTTTTGGCGATCAGCTGAGCACCAAAACATAATCCCAGGACGGGAAGCTTTCCCCGGTATTTTGAGAGATCGATCTCCGGCGTGTCATCATCATGTACCGAGCAGGGGCTGCCTGAGAGAATAAGTCCTTTTGTAGAATCTCCAATTTCCGGTGGTTTGTTGTACGGATATATTTCGCAAAAAACATTCAATTCACGTACGCGACGGGCGATCAACTGCGTAAACTGCGACCCAAAATCCAGGATAACGATTTCTTCCCTCATGGCGCAAAACTAACTAATCGCAAAAGGTTTTTTTTAAGGAAAAATCGAAAAGAAGTTTTTTTCTGGAAGCCGAAAACCTAATTTTGCGCGGCGGGTTGGTACGACCAGCTCCTGCTGAATCCCCCAGGTCCGGAAGGGAGCAAGGGTAAGCGGTTGTAGCGGTGCGATACCGGCTCGCTTTTTTATTTTTCCTGTATGAAGTTTTTTATTGATACGGCCGATCTCGGGGAAATCAGGGAAGCCAATGACCTTGGAATTCTCGATGGCGTTACCACCAATCCATCATTGATGGCCAAAGTCGGAGTCAAGGGCGAAGAGGCCATTTTGCAGCACTACAAGGACATTTGCGCAATTGTCGATGGTGATGTCAGCGCTGAAGTGATCTCCACGGATTATGAAGGCATTCTGAGGGAGGGAAGAGAGCTTGCAGCTCTTCATGAAAATATTGTTGTTAAGGTACCTATGATCGCCGAAGGGGTAAAGGCCATTAAAACCTTTACTGAGGAAGGGATCAAAACCAACTGTACACTCATTTTCAATGCCGGGCAGGCGATCATGGCCGCCAAGGCAGGAGCAACCTACGTTTCTCCATTCATCGGCAGGGTAGATGACACCTCCTGGGATGGATTGGACCTTATAGAGCAATTGGTGACCATATTTGATAATTACGGTTTTGGAACGGAGATTCTTGCGGCTTCCATCAGGCATACCATGCATCTTGTTCAATGTGCGGAAATGGGAGCGGATGTGGCCACATGTCCTTTATCCGTAATCAAAGGCCTCTTGAAACACCCCCTGACCGATATCGGTTTGGCCAAGTTTCTGGAGGATGCTAAAAAATCGCGATAGAACGCCTTGTATATCTTTAAAGTCAAAGGAAAAGCCAAGATCCCTGATTACATTCAACTTAGGGATGATCATTTTACCTTGATCGCCTATTTCAGAGCGGATCGACCCCTGACCAAGCTAGAGAAATACGGACTTGAAGGAAAGGAAGAAGAGTTGGCGAAGATCATCGAAGCTCTTCCTTTTGGAAAAGTGAAGAAACTGGATTTCTATGATTGAGGATAGTATTCATGTTCTCGACATCCAACATGCCAATATTGCCCAGGATGAGCAGATCGTCCTTGAGGACATTTCCTTTCAACTGAAAAAAGGGGAATTTGCTTATTTGATCGGCAGGACCGGAAGCGGCAAGAGCTCGCTGTTGAAGACTCTTTACGCTGATCTTCCGCTCGACCTAGGAGATATATCTGTAGCGGGTTTCAATATCGATAATATCAGGAGAAAGGATGTGCCCATGCTCAGAAGAAAGCTCGGGATCATTTTTCAGGATTTTCAGTTGTTAATGGATCGCTCCGTAGCGGAGAACCTTTTCTTCGTTATGAAGGCTACCGGTTGGAAGGATAAAGGGAAGATGAGGGCGAAGATGACCGAAGTCCTTATGAAAGTAGGCCTTGGGTCCGTGGATGGAAAGATGCCGCACCAGCTTTCCGGTGGTGAACAACAAAGGGTTGCCATCGCCAGGGCGCTTATTAATGATCCGCAATTGATCCTTGCCGATGAACCCACGGGAAACCTTGATCCGGAGGTCGCCGACGGTATACTGAAACTTTTTTTTGATATCAACAAAAGTGGAACGGCCGTGCTCATGGCCACACATAACCATAGCTTCCTGGAGAACAACCCAGCCAGAGTATTGAAATGTTCCAAGCATAAGATCCTTGATTCGGAGAAAGAAGAATTCAGTCTTAGGGACGTTTGGTATTATTAGACTTTGGCCTCAAAGAAGATCATCATTACCGTAACCAATGATCTGAAGACAGATCAGCGGGTTCTGAGAATTTCCCGATCCCTTCATTCAGCAGGGTATCAGGTTATGCTCATCGGTTTCGGAGAGCCCCGAACATTTGAAATTCTTCCCGGCATTCGGGCGCATATTCTTAAGAAGCGCTTTTCCCGTGGCTTTCTGTTTTACCTCGATGTACAACTTCAGCTTTTTTTCTATTTGATCAGGCAGGGCATGGACGCCATTTGCGCTTGCGATGCCGATACTATCATGCCCGGTTTTTTTGCTGCCAAAAGGAAGGGTGTGAAGATCATATTTGACGGCCATGAATATTTCTCCGAGACATCTGGTGTCCAGGGGAGGAAATTTGTAAAAACAGTTTGGAGCTGGGTTGAGAAAAGGTTTATCCCCAGGGTAGATCTGGCATATACCGTGAGCCCCGGGTTAGCGGAGATCATGGGGGATCGTTTTCATATTCACTTTGGCTTGGTCAGGAACCTGCCCAAAAAGAATGTAGCAGATGAAAATGCCGAATGGCCCTATCCCAGGGGTTCTTTCTGGATATACCAGGGGTACCTGAATAAGGGTAGGGGCCTTGAAGAAATTATTCAGGCATTTTCTGTTTCAGGAAAAAGGCTGGTGATCGCAGGGATAGGACCAAGGGAGGATGTGCTCAAGGACCTGATCCGCGAACATGGAATGGAGGATAGGGTAGAAATGCTTGGCAGGATTGAGCCAAAAAAACTCAAATCACTTACCAGCCTCGCTTTTGCTGGCTTGAACATTGTAGACGGCGAGGGCTTAAGCTACCATTATTCATTGGCCAACAAGTTTTTTGACTACATACAGGCTGGTATACCCCAGGTTAATTCCAACCTTCCTGAGTATAAAAGGATCTGTGAAAGGTTTGATTGCAGCTTGTTCCTTGAATCCAATACGGTTGAGGAGGTGAAAAAAGCCATTGAAAAGATGGAAGCTGATCACCAAGCTTATGAAAAGCTCCAATATCAGGCCAGGCAGGCTTCCAAGGTATTCAATTGGGAATCCGAGGAGATCGAATTGCTCGGTCTCTACGATTCTTTGTTCTGAAAAGCCTGTAGGGTCAAAAACAATCTGTAAAGATCAAAGGCCCTGAGGCTTGGACTTTCGGAATGTAGTTTCTTCAGTAGCCTGCTCTTCCTTTTTTCCAACCACCAAAGAGCCATTTTATCCATACCCGAGTCGCGTAGTCTTGCCACCGCTTTGTATAGCCTGATCTCCTTGAGGAAGGGATAGAACTCGGGGTCTCCCTCCATTTTTTTCAAGTTTTGCGCCGCTCGCTCGGCTTTCAAAAGGAATTTTTTGTGAGGCATCAAACCAAGGTTTTCCACAGGGTTATCGATGTGGAGGAGCAATCCCTTTTTGTCAAGGATCAGACCATAGATCGTGTCATTATAACCATAGGCCTTTTCCTTTTCAGGGAAAGGGTGATCCAGGAAAACCTGCTTTGCTGATGAGAAGTTTCCGGCATGAAAAGCTCTGCCGGGGTTTTTCTTTCTGAGTTCTGCATTGAGGCCCTCGCGGTATTTGCCATGAAGCCATTTTAGATGTAGCTCGGTTTGAGAAGGCTTATCTCCATAATATATTCCCCCGCATATGATCTTATCGGGCCAGGCATCCAATGCTTCAAGGTGTTTTTCCAGAAAATCCTGAGTCCCTGGCATAACATCGGCATCGAGAAAGAGGATCTTGTCATTTACGGAGGATCTGGCTAGTGCATTCCTGTTCTTGTTGTACCCTAGGTTTTGCGGGTTTCTTTGAATTCTTACACTTTTAAGTCCTGGGGAAAGGTGTACTGGATCTTGGCTATGATCGTCTCCTACGATGATCTCCAGGCCATCGATATTTCTTCCTACTTCAAGGATCTTTTGGCAAAGCGGGGAGGGGTCCTCGTTATAGCAGGGGATTAGAACACTGATCACGGGACAAATAAAAAACCCTTTCAGGATTTGAAAGGGCTTTTTGGGAAATTAATTAGTTGATCTCAACGTCGCCGTATTCGGCTCTTATGGTGACCTCCGATGAAGGATTGTCAGCATTGCCATAAATTCCTTTATAGGTGGCACTTGGTACATATTCGGCCTTATCCTCCCAGATCTTTTTGAAATCATCTTTATCATAATCCAAATCTCCAAAATCGATCTTTGCTTCTAACCTGAAGGATGCGCCCGACTCGAAATTCAACTCCACAGATGCAAATTGAGCTGTGACATCTATTTTTTTGAAATCTTTTCTGACTGTACCGATCTCCACACCATCACCATAAAATGATTTGAACAGGGCCGACTCAGCGATGCTTTCGACCTCCACACTTGAGAATTCAAAATCTCCCTTCAACTCTTCAACATTATCAACCTCAAATTCTCCATAAGAGACCTTGGCTTCAAGATCTTTAACGTCCTTGGCTTCTACCTGGGAGAACTGGGAATTGAGCAAAAGTTTATCACAAGAGCCAAATTCAAACGCAGAATAAGAAACGCTGATATCGCCATTGTTGACTGAACCTGCATTGGCTCCTCCAAAGGAAATATCAAGCTTGTTTGTTGATCCTTTTAGATTTCCGGCTTGGAGTTCTCCATATTGGACCTTCAAGTCCAGATCTCCCTCCAGGTCGGGTAGGTATACATCGCCAAATGAATTGGAAACTTCCAGGGAGATCCCTTTTGGCATTTTTACATCCACATTGACCTCGATGCTTTCATTGTTCCCGTTGTTGATCTTTCCCGGGATAGAAACATCGCAAACAACTCCTCTTCCGGCTGTTTGGGTAAATCTGGGTTCAATGCTTTCCGCGATACTTTTTGCCTTCTTTTCGCTGTTATTTACGATCACGATATTGATCTCAAAAGAAACCTTTTCCTGGTCCCAATTCTCAAAATGGATCTTACCGAACTCGTTACTCACCTTCAATGATTCTCCCTTTTTCAAAGGGAATTCCTTGGTGACCACCTTGTTTTCCTCATAGGCGGAGTGCTTTTTTCCGGCAAATACCGATCCCGCTAAAATCAATGGCAGAATAAGGCTAAGCGCTAATTTGTTGTTTCTCATGACCTCTCTTTTTTTGTTTATCGATGATTTCCAATTGAAGCTCCAGCAGCTTTGACTGTTTTTGAAGGTTAAGGATCATATTTTCCATCAATCTCGGCTGAGGACCTTTCTTGATCAGAAGATTCTTTAACTGAATATAGATGGAATCGAGCTGCATAAGATCTTTTTTGAAGGTATAGTCCAGATCTTCATCCAGTTCGTATGAAAGAACCATGGCTTTGCTGCTTTCTATTTTTCCAAGGTAGAATTGCTCCGCTTCATGGTATTGCTCGGGAATAACCGCCTGCTGTTGTTCTTCTCCGTTTCCGCCAGCAATGAATCCAAGCCAGAAAACAAATATGACCCCCGAAAGGGCAGCAGCGATCTTCAAGGCAAACGAAAAGCTTAGAAACCGTTGTTTGCCGCCATTTTCCAGATTTTCCTCTATCCCTTCCCATATGCGGGGTGCAGGATCCAAAGGATCCATTTCCCTCCTTTTGTTCAATATCCTTTTTTCAAAATTATCCATGGTCTTTCGCCATTTTGATCAGGCTCTCCTTGACTTTGTCCTTAGCTCTTTTGTACTGACTCTTGGATGTTGACTCCGAAACCCCAAGGATCTCACTAATCTCCTTGTGGTCATAGCCTTCCAGTAGGTATAAGGAAAAAACCGTTCTGAAGCCTTTTGGCAGTTCCAATACTGCTCTGTTGATCTGTTCAGTGGTGAATTCGGGGTCTGGCTGCTCCTCTGACAACAGGCTTTCTTCCTCTGAACCCTCCAGTTCCTCGAACGGTTTTTCCCTATGGAGCAGGTTGATCGACTTATTGACCACGATCCTTTTGATCCAGGCGCCTATGGTGGACTCACCTCTGAAAGACCTTATCTTTTTAAAGACCTCCAGAAAGGAATCCTGAAGTGCGTCTTCTGCGAGCAATTGATCTTTTAAAATTCTGTAACTGGTATTCAGCATGGCTTTTGAATAGAGCCCATACAACTCGTATTGGGCTACTCGTTCACCCTGAGCACACCTGTTGATCAGGTCTTTTTCCCGATGGATCTGTGTATCAGGGATCACCATCGAAAAGACCTGTAAATCTTAAAAGGGTTGCATAAGTACAGGAATTATTTTCCGTCGCTTCCCTTGGATGCTTCCTTTTTCTCCAGTGCTTTTTTGTTGTTGATCGGAAGGAGAAATTCGGGATCAAGCTCCGAGGATCTATCGAACATTTCCAATGCTTTATCATCCTCGTTCAGGTTCATGAGGATCACACCTTCCATATTATAGACCGCGGCTTCCATAGGAACATTCTGAGATTGGCCCTGGCCATAGAAAACGGTCACTTTAGCGTCTTTCAAATCCTCGCGTTGCATGATCGCCTGAATTGTGATCTGACATTCTCCGAGTCTTTTCAAATCATACTGAAGGGAAGCGATCTGGTACAGGTGCTGGATGCTATTCGTATTCGGGTAGAGTTTTTCAAAATCTTCAAGAGCCATTTTGATCAAGCCCAGGTTCTTTTCGGAAACGGCTTTTAGCTCGAGTATCCCTATGCTGTTAGGCCTTTCTTTAAGTATGGCCGAAGAAACCAGGATGCATTGTTGGTTCATTCCCACCTGGAAATAAAGAAAAGCCAAAGAGTCAAGGTAATTTGTCGAATCTGGGTAGATGGCTAAAATATTGTAATAGCTGTTTGCTACAGGCCCGGGATCCTGATATTTCAGGGCGTTTCTGATGATTCTTTTTTCTATGGAAAGCTGCTCGCTTGCTGTGCTGGTTTGGGAGGAGGAAGCAGGCTCAGTAGAGGTTTTTTTCTTTTGCCCAAAGGCGGTAAATGAAAGCGCAATGGCGATCAGACAGGTAAATAAATTTCTCATACAGCGTTTAATTTTTTGAAGGCTCCAGTCCTTTCTTTTCAGCCAGTTTGATCAGAAAGCGGAAGGCTTCATCATAATTGTTTCCAATTTCACCCTCTAAAATAGCGTTTCGGATACCATTTTTTAAGTCTCCTACTATTTTGTTGGGCGGAAGGCTGAACATCTCCATGATCTCATTTCCCGAGATCGGTGGCTGGAAGTTTCTCAACTTGTCTTTTTCCTCGATTTCTCTGAGTTTCTCCTCAACCTTGTCAAAGTTCCTCAAATAGGTCTTGACCTTTTTTTCATTCTTGGATGTGATATCCGCTCGGCAAAGAGTCAGGAGATCTTCGATATCGTTACCTGCTTCAAACAGCAATCTTCTCAGGGCTGAATCGGTGATGTCCTCCCTAACGAGGGGGATGGGCCTTAGGTGTAGTCTTACGAGTTTTTGAACATACTTCATTCGCTCGTCAAGCGGAAGTTTAAGTTTTCGGAAGATACCCGGAACCATCCTTGCGCCTTTGTCCTCATGGCCATGGAATGTCCAGCCGGCTTTGGGATCAAATCTTTTTGTAGCCGGTTTTGCAATGTCATGCAGCAGGGCGGACCATCTCAACCAAAGGTTGTCCGTTTTCTCCGAAATATTGTCCAGCACTTTTAGGGTATGATAAAAATTATCCTTGTGAGCCTGCTTATTTCTGATTTCAACCCCATGAAGATCCGATACTTCCGGAAAGATCTCCTGTAACAAGCCAGATGCGAAAAGCAATTTGAAACCGTAGGAGGGGAGCCTGGAAGCAATGATCTTATTCAATTCCGTGGTGATCCTCTCCCTTGAAATGATCCTTATTCTCTCACGATTTCTGGTGATGGAGTCAAAGGTTTCCGGTGCAATATCGAATTCCAGTTGCGTCGCAAACCTGATCGCACGCATCATCCGAAGAGGGTCATCGGAAAAGGTGGTGTCAGGGTCAAGAGGGGTTTTGATCAATTTCTTACCGAGGTCCTTAAGGCCTTCAAAGGGGTCCAGAAAAGTTCCGAAGTCATCCTGGTTAAGACTATAGGACATTGCATTGATCGTGAAATCCCTTCGGCTAAGATCATCGTCAAGCGTTCCGGGTTCTACATCGGGATTCCTCGAATCCTTGGAATAAGATTCTTTTCTGGCGCCGACGAATTCAAGGTCCACGCCTTTGTCAGAGATATGGGCTGTTCCGTACTTTTTGAATATCTGGACCTTTTTTTTTGCAGAGATCAACGCGGCCGTCTCTTTTGCCAGGGCTATCCCATCTCCAACACATACGAAATCAATATCGCCCTTGGCCCTCTTGAGAAAAACATCGCGCACAAACCCGCCCACCACGTAGGTGGGTATCCCGGATTTCTCCGCTGCCTTGATCACAACCTCCAGATGAGGAAAATCACTGATGATATTTTCCAGTTTAGGAATTTTCATTTGAATCCAATGGACCAAATTAGGGTATGGACCGATTATAGCCGAGGGTTAGGGATCCTCTTGTTGTAATTGCTTCTCAGTCCCATGCGATAGAAGCCAAAATTGATCTTCAAGGTGATCTCATGAGCCCCTCCCGGAGCCTGCCCCAGGGGAGAGATCAGGTAGTCGTAGCTATATCCGAATTGGATATCCCTTGTATAGACGCCAAACAGAAATACCAATGCGTCTTGGTTCAGATATCCGAATTCGTTTTTTCCGATGGGTATACCCCTGTACCAAAACCCCAACATAATGGGCTCATACACGAAATGAGCACCGAGTTCCAATCTTCGAAAACTGGATTGCATCCAATACAGCAGCATCGGTGTGATGCTAAACTCTTTGAGCTGTTTCAAAACCCTTCCGTTGGCATTGATGAAACCAAATTTATAACCAGCCTGAACGGAATACTTTCTAGGGAGTCTTGAATCCCCATCCATAAAACTTTGATTGGGTTGAGTGATATGTTCAACGGTTAAGCCAAACCAGGCAGCTCCATTATGAGCATAGGCACCCAAATGAACATCCGGGTAAATGATGGTCTCCTTGCCGCTGAGGTTCTCCTGGCTTGCACCTATGAAGTTTCCGTTATCGGAGATCTGATCTCCAAAAATGTAATTGTCAAAATTGCTGCTTTGGAAAACGGCAGAAGCATTGACCCCGGTTCTGAGTCTCCATTCCTTATTGATTTTCATTCGATAGGAGTAAAGCCCTCCGATCCAGGTTCTGGAAAGGTTTCCGGGACCCGACCGGTCATGCGACATGATCACCCCGACACCCATTGGTTTTTTGGCAAAGGCATAATCCGCTGCAAACCTCATCGAATAATAAGGGTGGGTAGCTTCGGGATACTGGATGCGATAATTAAAATAACCTGAACTGAACTCTTCATTTCCGGTCAGAGCAGGATTCAGGTGCATCGGCATGGAATAGATCTGAGAGGACTGAGCATCCTGAGCGAATGTCTGCTGAAACGTTAGGAGGCTCAGCAGCAGGAGAATCGTTCCGTTTCTATATGTAGTTCTTTTCAGTTTAGTCATGGCCCTTAAAAAGCAGCATGGAGGTTCAGGAATACATTGTTTTCACCGTTGGATATCCTTGAATATTCTAAACGAAAAACAAGGTCATAAAATGTGGCGAAATCAAGTCCAAGGCCGGCGGCCCATAAATTCTTATCTGCAAATAAAGGATTTAAATTGGCAGTGAAAGGATCCTCAGATGTACCAAAATCAACAAAGGCTTTTAAGAACAGAGATGCCGGAATGGTTTGGAATTGTTTTACCGGTACGATCTTATCATATTTTCTCGTGAAGGAGAAGAGCATAAATCTCAGTTCATTTTTTATAAGGGCATAGCTCCTTGCATTTACTACATATAGGTCGAATCCCCTCAGGATATCATCTCGATACCCAAGGCCACCATAGGTGAAGTATGGAATACTCTCCCTGGGAAGGGAGGTGAACAGACTTGCATAATGGCCCGAACTGAACCTTCTGGAGAGCGTATAAAATTTTGACCCGTTCACGTTGATTTTCCAGACATCCAGGGGGCCAAATAGGCCCAGTCCTTCCTTTTCGAGGCCAGCTTCGATCATATGACCCTTGGTCGGATAGAATGCGATGTTTCGGACATCATAGGTGTATGTGTAATTGATCTTGGCAAATTCGAGTCTTTGAATGCTATCCGAGAAGTAGTTGGGGTTTAAGTCTACAATGGTATCTCCAACCCAATAATTATGGTATCCAAGATTGACGTTATGCCTCGAATAAAACCTGTTCCTTCTCTCAATGCCGAATTGGCCGTAGAATCTCTTGCGAAGCACATCATTCTGCCCGGTAAACTGGAGCCAGTTATCCCGGGTTTCATAGGCCACCTGATCGTTCTCCGAATAGGAGACCTTAAACCCTATACCGGTTTTCCTTTTTTTGTCGATGTAAGGGAGGTCATAGAAAACTTCAAACTTGCGTGTGAATCCCACCTGGGCTCGCAGTGTCAGCTTCTCCATTCTTCCTCTGAAGTTTTTGTCCGTAAACGACAGGCCGAATACCAATCTCTGCAATTCCGCACCCCTCTGTATCCATTCATTGAAATTTCTGTCTCCGAAATCAATTTGAATTGAAGGCCAGATATACCACCTTTCATCGAGTTCGAGGGTCACCTCTAACTCTCCTGTGTCAAGGGCGTACAGGAGGTTGACGGCATTGAACAGTTGGGTATTAAAGACCTTATTTCTCTCCGATAGGAAAAATTCGCTCAGCCCTTCAGCCAAAAGAGTATCGCCTGCCTGGAAACTGAGTTCCCGAAGAACGATATGGGTTCTAGTCTTTTTATTTCCCTTGACCTGTATGTTCTTCACCACGTAGAAGCTGGAAAGATGAGTAGAATCCTTGTTTGTTGGCCCCACCGAATTTACCTGAGCATGGGTAGGAAAGATCAAAACAAAGCCGCAGATAATGAAGGGGAGTAAGAAAACTCTCACTCCTTTGGAGAAAAATGTGATATCAGGTTTTATCCTTTTCAGTAGGTCTTACTTTGTAGATCAACAGGTATATACCTGTCAACACCAGAGGGACACTGAGAAGTTGCCCCATATTGAAAGCTATCCCTTCTTCAAACCCTACCTGGTTTTCTTTTAAGAACTCATGGAAAAAACGAATTCCAAATAGCAAAATTAGGAACCAGGCAAAGATCTTCCCTTCGGGAAAGTCCTTTTCTCGCCGGTAAATGAAAAAATAGAGCAGGAATGCGATCAGAAAATAACTAAAGGATTCATAGAGTTGTGTCGGATGCCTGGGTACACCTAGTATATTTATGGTTCCCACTCCGGGTTCTCCCGCAATGAATTTGGGTTTTTCTGGAATGTTCAAAAACTTATTCAGCTCAGGGTCTGCCTCAACAGTACTCAGAACCTGGGATTCCACAAATGCCCTTGTAGCGATGGAATCCACAGGCTCATATAGGCTTATTTTCATGAGCATGGGTGCTTTACCATTGTTCATGGGGCCGTTGCGGTCCTTTCTAAACTCGATCTTCTCAATAATACCGGGGAAATTGGCTTTCAGCCTGTCTTCACTGGCATAGGTGTACACGAAAGACCATGGCAAATCGGCTTCTTTACCAATGATCTCAGAGTTCATCATGTTTCCTAGCCGGATGAATCCACCTCCTATGGCTACAAGGATCACCAATCGATCCAATACGTAGAAATAGCTTTGACCGGGAGTGTTTCGTACGTAGAGGTAAATGCCCGTTAAAATGCCTATAGCAGCTCCATGGGAGGCTAAGCCGCCTTTCCAAACCTTCAGGATCTCAAGTGGATTTGAGAGATAATAAGCAGGCTCGTAAAAGAGACAATGACCCAGTCTTGCACCTATCACTGTTGCGATCACCACGTAAAGCGTGATCCTCTCTACGTCTTTTTCGCTTTTCCCTTCGCTCTTATACCATTTCACAAGGATGTGTTGTCCAATGAAAAATCCCATGGCAAAGAGCAGGCCATACCATCGAACCTCAAAACTTCCCAATTGGAAGATCTGGGGTTTTACATTCCATAGAATAAATGCCAGGTTTTGGAGCATAGGGGTCTATTTTTTTTCCAGTTCCCGGAGCTCTTGTTCAAACCCTCCGGAAAGGATTGGAAACCTGCACCAGGTTTTTGGATCCACATTTAGATCATCAAGGTGGAAGGATGGAGCCATTCTCTCCCTCTTCCACTGATTTCTGTGCCAAAGAATGAAGAATTTTTTGATCCAGCCTTTTAATTCGGGCTCTTTTTCGTATCCCGATTGAATCATTTTTTCGTGTACCTCTAACGGAGACATTCTTAATCCTATTGCAAATTTTTCGATCAGGTTCAGAACTCGGTAGGGCATGAGGTCTACCTCATCGGTCTGGTCCTTGTCGGGGGGTCGTAACTCAGCGGTAGGGATCAGGTTAACAACATGCTCAAGACCTTGATAACCAAGCTCTTCGTAGGCGTATCTCAGCCAATTCAGAATAAAGTGTTTTGAAACTCCCGCAATGGGAGCGAGGCTCCCGGCGGTGTCACCGTCCATCGTGGTGTATCCAACATCTAACTCGCTACGATTAGATGTGGAGATCAGCAAATAGCCCAGCTGGTTGGCCAGTAGCCAAAGTCCGGGCACCCTGGCCCTGGCCTGCACATTTTGCAAGGGAAGATCATCGTTTTCCCAGGTGAAC
>JANQHS010000362.1 GCA_028282565.1 Cytophagales bacterium
AAAGATCAACGAATCGGAGATCTGTTTCAAGGATATCGCGGGCATGACGAATTTGCGATAGAAGACTCGGATTTGGTCCGTAGCTTCCCGGTATATGGAAAGGACGATCCCAATGCCAGACCATCACAGGGTCAAAGAAAAATCCGATATGAATTGGTCAAGGGTGAAGCATCCTGGCAGCTTCGGATAAAAGATCTCGAATATATAGATTAGCAAAACACCAATCTACTGAGCCATGAAAATCGGAATGACCAGCATTTTTGTGAATGATGTGAACACAGCTTATGAGATCTACACACAACAACTTGGATTCAAGGAGCTGATGTACCAACCCGAGCATTCCCTGGCAATAGTGGTCTCTCCGGAGCAACCCGATGGCACCGCTCTACTCCTGGAGCCCAATGACAATCCTATCGCGAGAACCTATCAACAAGGCATTCATGATTCCGGGCTTCCCGCCATAGTGCTCTACAGCGATGATCTCGACCGGGATTTCGAAGCGCTTCGTTCCAACGGGGTTTCATTCCGCCAGGATCCTGTTGAGAATGAATATGGAAAAACGGCCATTTTCAGTGATGGCTGTGGTAACCTGATCCAGATCCATCAACAACGAAGCTAAGCCCATCCATGACTTAGCTCATCCGACTGCGCATGTCCTTTCTTGCCTTGCCCATTGTGATTCTCAGACCCACCAATGATCCTTTCGACCTTGTGCGCTGCGACTCCAACACGGATTTCATTCCTTTGCCCTATGGTGAAGATTGCCATAAGGTTCGGGCTATTGGCCGTAGCATTTGTGCTGCTGCTGCAGCTTTCCAAATACACCTGGCTGAGCTATAGATTAGATACGGAAATGGTGGTCCTCCTGATGGGTGCGGTTTTTATCTCTGTCGGATACTTCATCAGCCGGAGTCTGATCAAGCCCAAGCAGAACGATCCCGCTCATCCCTTTGAACTCGATGAGAGCGCCAGGGAAAAAACAGGGATCAGCGATCGGGAAATGGATGTATTGATCCTGATGGCGGAAGGAAAATCAAACCGAGAAATTGCAGAGCAGCTGTTTGTCTCAGCAAATACCATTAAGACTCATGTTTCGAATATCTTTCTGAAACTGGAGGCAAAAAGGCGCACTGAGGCTATTAAAAATGCTAAGGAACTCAAACTTATTCCCTAGTACTTTGGTGTGAAAAGGGCATTTCAGGGCCAAATCATACTTTTGGGTGAAGGAATCCAACCTTGTCCGGCCCAGCTTTGGGTCGAATCAAAAATTATTCATCATGAAAAAATACATACTTCGTTACGGCATCTTTTCGGGTCTTTTCCTGATCATTGTTCCGATCATTATCTTCTATGCCATGGGTGGATCCAATGCTGGTCCTGATTCATATGGCATGGGTGAGGTTGTTGGATATTCCTCCATCATCGTGGCCTGCATTTTCGTGATCCTGGGCATCAAAAAATACAGGGATGATGAAAGGGGAGGCTTTATCAGCTTTGCCGAGAGCATGAAGATCGGGGCCATCATATTGCTCTTTCCTTCCATCGCCTTTGCAGCCTACAACGTGGTCTATGTGAAATGGATGGACCCGGATTTTACCGAAAAGTATTATGAATACTCATTGGAGAAGGCCAAAGCAGAGGCAGAGCCTGAGGAGTACGAGGCGATCGAAGCCAAAATGGAAAGCGAGAAAGCCTTCTTTTCAAACCTTCCTTTGGGTACATTGATGATGTTCCTCACCGTTTATCTGATCGGAATAATTCTGACCATTGTATCCAGTTTTTTCCTCGCGAAGAAACCCTCATCGGCCTGAGAAATGCAATGACGAATATCGGATTGTAGGCGGGGAATCCGATATTTGTTATTCCTCCATCGCTTTTCTCGATTGTAAGCGAATTGACAGTTTAGTGATTAGTCATTCAAAACCCGTTTCTTGGTATCATGCTTGTAACCCGCTGAGAAACCTTAGTTAGGATGAAAACACAAACCATTATTATTCGGGCCCTGTCGATCATTGCGGCCATCATTTTGTTACAAACGCTGTTTTTCAAATTCACCGCCCATCCCGATTCGGTCATGTTGTTCACCACACTTGGTGTGGAACCATGGGGTAGAATCGGACTCGGGATCGTCGAGCTGATCACGGCCATTTTGCTGATCTACCCAAGGACCATCGCCATTGGATCGGTGCTGGGGCTGGGAATTATTTCAGGAGCAATATTTTCGCACGTCTTCATTATTGGAATTGTTTTCAATAATGACGGGGGCGCACTTTTTATGCTCGCTTTGGCTGTCTTTATAGCATGCCTCATCGTGGCGATCATGAAAAAGGATGAGCTCCTTGCATACATCAAAAAATAAACGTCTATGAGAACATTCGGCTTTCCGGATATGGATCTGGTCAAGGGGGTCAGGAGAGGATATCCGCCCGATCTGATCAAGTCAATTGCCAAAAGCAACAGGGCCAGGATCATTATTGAAGAAGGATATGGAGAGGATATCGGCTTCTCCGAGGAGGATTACCTAA